>NZ_JBFAXY010000028.1:0-110469 GCF_040681035.1 Nocardia sp. NPDC051911 | reverse complement strand
CCCGAACCACTCACCACCACACCAGCAACAACCAAAGCCGAGACCGTTATCGGAGCAGATACACGCATTCGGCCACACCCAATCCTCGACGTCGTCCGCGTCTCGGGACGGATGCACCGCACGGACAACGGAGTCCTTCTGCCGGGCCGTAACCACGACCCCGGCCCGCTCCCTCTGATGAAGCGAACCTTCGATAACATAAGGTACACAACGCCGAGGACATCACGGGTTGGATCACGGAAATTCGCAGTAACTTAGCGCTTCTGGCGACAACCCCTGAAACCAGGGTACCGGCCCGAGCCGCCCCATGCCCGTGCCCGTTTCGTCCGTTGCCATCACAGGCTCGATGAGGTGATCCATTGGCGCACCGCACTTGTCGGCCGCAGCGGCGTCGCTCGAGCTACTTCTTCGCGAGCCTCCCGGCGGCGTGATGCGCGTCGCCTGCACCGAAGTCAGTCTCGCGTCATTCCGGTTCGCGCGACCTCGCTCGGCGCCGCCGCCGCGGTCGCCACGGTGGCCGCGGCGGCACGCTCGGCCTCCTCGACAGTGCAGCGGCCCAGGCCGCACGCCGTCGCCACGCCGTAAGCGGATCGCCCGGCGGCCGCTTCGAACAAGGCCAGGCTTCGGATACCGTCTTGCGCTTCCGCGGGCGACACGACCCCGGCGATGACGCGCCAGTCCGGGTCCAGCCGGCGCAGCGGCCGGTAGAACGCCGGCTCCAGCGGGGCAGGATGAGCACCGTAGGCACAGGGGATGTGCGCGGGCGGCAGCGGCACGGCGCGAGCGCGCAGGTCTCGTGCGACGGTGTTCAACAGCCGCACGGCCGGCGCGAGACTACGCGGGGCGAGAAGTTCTTTGTGCTGGTAGTCGCCGTAGCACAGATGCAGGACGGTTCGCGCGCCGAGATCGTGTGCCCGCGCGAGGAAATCGGCCAACTGTCGCGCGACCAGACGCCCGACCGGAGCCTGCGCACCGAATCGCGCCGCCTTCACCAGTGCGAGCTGGGCGATCGGCGACTCCACCTGCCAGGTGATCATGTCGCCGTGCTCGGCGGTGACTCGGGCCATTTCGGCCAGCACGGCCTCCACGAAAACCGGCAGGTTGCGCAGCGCGGGAGTCACCGTCCGGAGGTGGCGCAGCGCGCGCCCGAGCGGAAGACCGTCGGCCACCGCGGCGCCTCCGAACACGAACAACGCCAAGTCCAGCGGATTCGGTTGACTGATCTGCAATCTCGTGTCGGCGAGTTCCGGATGTCGATCCCGCAGCGCGCGAAAGGCGGTGACGGCCGCGCCGATACGGTCGGCGCGATCCATCGCCACGTGCCGGGGTTCGAGGGTGGCGCCAGGGCGAATGCCGTACACGCGCATGTCGGCGTAATCGGCGAAGTCCCCGCTGCGCACCACTTCGAAGACGTCGTCGTGTTTCTCCCGCTCCCGCAGGTACTCCACGACCCAGGTGGGATCCAGGTCCCGCGGTACGCCGGTGAGCCGGCGGCCCTGGCTGCGCTGGACGAACCACTCCAGCACGTCACCGTCATCGGTCGTCAATGGTGCGGGCAAGCTGCCCACGAAGTGCACGAGTCGGGTCATCGCCTGTCCAACACGTAGTCCACCCGAACGGATCAGGTGTTCACCTACCGCTCAGGGCCCCGATCCGGCGGCCGCCAAGCAGGATAGGCTGATCGATAGCCAGAAGTTCGCCACTGCTGGGAAGCCGGCGCTGGACTACTGCGGCGGCTTTTCGGAAACGCACCGCGTGGTGCAATAGCGTCTGCCGGAACTACCTGGTAGAACTCGGCCATGGTCGATCGAACGCGGTTCGCGCGGTTGGCGCTGGACCAGGTTGCCGCCGAGTTGGACGGCACGGCTCTTCGCGGCGGCTACCTCACCTCGGAACGGATGCGATTCCTCGCGACGAAGGTCCGCGACGCCGGACAGGCCTACGACAAAGCTCTCGAATCGAACGCGGCCCCGGAATAAGCTCCGAAGACTTGCCGACCGCCGATTACGGGAGGCCGGAAGAACGATCCGGCCGCCCACCCCTTCCCTGCGCTACCCGTGCCCGTTCGGCGGAATTCGAGACCCGGTGGCCTGCGCCCGACCGCTCGGCGCTCGGTCGACATGGATCCGGCGTCGCCAGATATCGGAGGGATTCCAGTCCGGCGCGGTCCGCCCACGCGTGAGAGGGAACGCGGCCAGCCCGATCAGCAGCGCCGAAAAATGCCCGATGCCGGTGAAGGTGGGGTGGATGAGCAGCGGGATGGCGAACCACACCAGGATTCCGCCGAGGTACAGCCACCGCCACGGCCGGGCGACATGGTAGGTCAGGACTCCGATGATCGCGGCGAGGAAGTAACTGACGCCGATATCGCGGACATCGATCATCCCGGGATCGGCGTAGCCGTGGCGAATCGCCAGGGCCAGGATGCCCTCGCTGAGGTACGTGGCTCCGACGTGCGCGCCCAGACCGACGATCGCCCAGCGCAACGCGCCGAGCCACCGTTCGGCCGGCGCGTGGAAGACGCAGAACAGCACGAAGTAGGGCAGCCAGAAGTAGCCGTCGATCCACAGCAGACTGGTCACGAGGACGTGCACCGGATCGGACTCGAGGTGACGCAGGTTGGTGGAACGCTCACCCAGCAGTCGCTCCAGATCGCCGCGCGGCACCAGGTGCTGGATGATCGTGGTGCCCAGCAGCACAGCCAGCCAGGCGAAGGTCCACGGGGCGGTGCGGACGTACTGCCAGATGGACGCCGTGCGGCTGGGTCGCGTGCCGCCGACGTCGGCTGCTCGAGTCATGGCGCGGCCTTCCCTGTGGAGTCCTCCGCCCGGAGGACGCGACCGCCCGGCAGCATTGCCGACTCGAGACGCGCGCTCCTGGCTCTGCCAGGTGAAACACTACTCTCGGACCGGCTGGAGATCCCGCCGATGACCTGTCCGCGCCCGGGAACCCGCCGAGCGAAGTCAGCCCGCCGCCCGCACGGCGGCGGTGCTGAAATCGTCGACGTCGGCGCAGGCATCGAACGGGAGCGGCGGATAGCTGCCGTCCGTCGGGTGATCGGGATCGCCGTATTGGGCGCCGGGGAGCGCGGTCCAATCGATCGCGAGCCTGATGAGATGACCGTTCAGGCGGCCGTCGCTACTGGGCCGGTAGGTCAGGCTGACGGCACACCGCGACGGCACGGGACCGTACACGGTCGAACGGAGAATTATCCCGCTCAGGCCCGCGGCGCGGTAGGGGCCGCCGTCCAGTCCGGCCGATACCTTCTGCTCCGCGTCCAAGCGGTACTCCAGGTCGACCTGCAAGCTGTATTTCGCGCCCGACTCGGCGAAAGTCAACTGGCAGTGATACGGAGCGATCCACCCGACCGAGTTCAGCGTCCAATCGTTGTACCGAGCCTGCACGGCGTCTCTGGCCGCACACGGATCCTTGCCGTACAGCGCCTTCCCATCGGCGGGCTTGCCGCGGGGCGCGAGGGTGTTCAGCCGATCGATGATCTTGCCGACGTAACTCTTCTCCACATCGCATTTCTCGGGCCACGACGTATTGGCCGGCGCGCCGTCGGGCGGGATCTTGCGCAACCGCAACCGGTGCGCGTAGCCGCTGTTCCCTGCGGGCACGTAGTAGTAGCACGTGTCGGCGGCAGTACGCTCGTCGGCCAGGCGGGACCGGTAGATCGTATGACCGTTGACCGTTTCGGCTTTGTCCCGCGCACGGTCATCGTCGTCGTATACCTCGCCGAGTGACAGTTCGAACAGGTAGAGCGCTTCCTTCGAGCCGGGTTCGCCGACGTGATCGCCCACTCTGAGTTGGCACCCGGTGAGTCCTGGTCCCTCGCGTAACACCGATTTCGTGCCCAGGTTCATCGATGGCAACGGCTCGATGTCCAGCATCGAGCACGGATCGGCGGCCCGGATTCCGGCCATCAATGGCTCGGCGCCAGGGCTGGTGACGATACGGTCGTGTTCGCCCACCGAACTCGCCGTGATCGAAGGCGTGGATGTCGTCGTCGTTCCGGTCGGCGCGCTACTGGTGCTGCTCGGCGCCACCCGATCCTCGGTGACATTCTTTCCGCAACCGGTCACCGCGCTCACCGCGCAGACCATCGTCAACACGGTGGCTGCGGCCAAGCTACGGAGTGTCATCACGTCCCGTCGTAATCTCGCCCAGCTCGGAGCTTTTCATTCTGTCGGTGCTGGGTTACGGCCATCCAACCCTACAAGCTGTTTCCGAACAACCGACGAGCCGACTGTCGCCGTCCCGTCCGCAGCGCTGCGGACGATCCCGCGATCATGAGCGTCCCGTCGGCAACGAAGGCCTCCACCACGATGTGCGACACTGGAGATATTCAGCCGCAGAGCTTTCCGCGCACTGCCCGACCGTCTAGGTCGACGAGCAGCCGTCCTCGGGCGACTCCGGGGCAAGCGGCCCGGTGCGGTTGGCGGTGAGCATTCGGACGGCCGTGATGCGCAGGTCCGGACGGGGTCGCCGGGCGGTGAGCTCGGCCAGGCAGATCTCGCCGACCATGGCCACCTTCATCCGGGAGGCCGCGTCGGGGTCCGGCCATCCGGCGGCCACCATGTCCGGTCGTCCCACCGCGATGAACAACTCGTGGCGACGGCGGATCTCCTCGCGCAGATCCGGGTCGGTGCGCGCCTGCACCATGAACGCCTCGGTGCCGCGGGCATCGAGACAGGCATCCAGGAATGCGTCCAGGCTGGGGCCGATCCGTTCGATCCCCGGCGGAATCCCGGCCAGCGCCGCGGCCACCGACTGCGACAGCGCGTCGAAGAAGCGGCGGTGCAGCGCGATGACGTAGCTGCGGCGGTTGACGAAGTGGTGATAGAAGGTGCCCTTGGCCATCCCGGCTTCCTCGACCACCGCGTTGATCGAGAGACGGTGCAGCCCTTCGCGTTCCGCCACCACGGTGCCCGCGATGAGCAGCGCCGTGCGACCGGGGTCGGCAATGACTGTCATGTTTCCGAATTCTCCCCACTCTTTCTGAAAAGCCTAGTGTCGTGCACCGGCCGCACCTACGCTGTGACCGATCGGTCGGTCGAAGCCTAGCTGGGTTCCGGATGGGCCATCGGGTCATCGAGGACCGATCTGATTCCGGGCGACCCTGGGGGTTCGAAATGTCCGCTGAGTTTAAATTGGTGAGCGGCGATGTGGTGCCGCTGGCGTCGAACGCGTGCTATCTCGTATCGATCGACGACCTGTTGCCCGCGGATTCGCCGCGGTCCAACGGAGAGGATCGCAGGCATATCGCGCGACTGGCCGAGAGCGATACCGAATTACCGCCGATTCTGGTGCATCGCAGCACCATGCGCGTCATCGACGGAATGCATCGGTTGCGCGCCGCGCAATGGCTCGGACGCGAGCACATCGACGTCGTGTTCTTCGACGGGACACCGGCCGAGGCCTTTCTGCGCGGAGTCGAGCTCAATACGACACACGGTCTGCCGCTGACACTTTCGGACCGCAAAGCGGCGGCCGAACGGATCATCGAGACGATGCCGGAATTGTCCGATCGAGCCATCGCGTCCACCGCGGGACTGTCCGCGCGCACGGTGGCCACGATCCGCCAACGTTCGAGTGCGGAAATTCCGCAGTCGAACATCCGCGTCGGCGCCGACGGCAGGCGCAGGCCGATGGACCGCGCGCAGCGCAGGCGCCGGGTCGCCGAGCTGCTGGCGGCCTCGCCGGACATGCCGCTGCGCGCGCTGGCCGCCGCGGCCGAGGTATCCATCAGCACGGCACACGCGATCCGCAAACGCCTGCGCGAGACCGGGTCCTGCGATCGCGACAACACCGCGGAACAGCCCGAGGGCAGCGCGCTGCTGCTGCAACAGCTCACTCGCGACCCGGCCATGCGGCACAGCCAGCAGGGCCGTGACCTGCTGCGCTGGCTGCACACCCATTCGATGCAGCGCGAAGTGTGGACCACGCTGGTGGCCACGGTCCCACCGCATTGCATCCCGGCCGTCGCCGAACTCGCCAGCCGCAATGCCAAGGAATGGCGAGCGCTGGCCAGCTACATCGATCCCGGCGCCGCCGAATAGCGCCCGGCCGCATCGGCATTCGCCACCGCCGGAGTTCGAGAAAAGGTCATTCATCATGCTTGTTGGTCTCGCACGCCTGGCAACCCGGCGCCCGCGATCCATCCTGTACGGCGCGCTGCTCATCGGGATCGTCTGCGTCGGGCTCGGCTGGTCGGCGCCCGCCCACCTGAAGTCCGGCGGTTACATCCCGTCCGACACCGAATCCACCGAGGTCGCGGCGTTCCTCAATCGCGAATTCCCGGGTGCGGCACCGAATCTCGTGCTGCTGGTCACAGCGCCCGACGGGCTGGACAGCCCCGCGGCCCGCACGGTCGGCGAGCGCCTGGCCGCGGATCTGCGCGTCCGCGACGAGGTCGACGCGGTCCAGTCCTACTGGGAGCTCCCGCCGGATCTGCGGCAAGGGCTGCGCGGCAACGACGGCCGCGCCGGCCTTGTCCTGGCTCATGTCACCGGCGACGACACCGACGCGCCGAAACGGGCGGGCGCCATCGCCGAACACGTGAGCGGCGACTTCGACGGCGTCTCCGTGCGGGCGGGCGGCCAGGCGGTGGCGTTCGACGAGATGAGTCATCAGATCGTCACCGATCTCCTGGTCACCGAGGCGATCGCGATACCGCTGACCGGCCTGGCCCTGATCCTGGTCTTCGGCAGCCTGACCGCCGCGCTGATCCCGCTGTCGGTCGGGGTGTTCAACGTCTTCGCGACGCTGCCGATCCTGCGGCTGCTCACCGAGGTCGGCGACGTGTCGATCTTCGCGCTGAACATGATGAGCGCGCTGGGTTTCGCGGTCGCGATCGATTCGAGCCTGTTCATGGTCAGCAGGTTTCGTGAGGAACTCGCCGCAGGGCACGACACCAGCTCCGCGGTCTCGCGCACGGCGCGCACCGCGGGCCGCACCGTGCTGTTCTCCGGCGTGGTGATCGCGCTGTCGCTGTCGACGCTGCTGGTCTTCCCGCTGTATTTCCTGCGGTCGCTGGCCTATGCGGGGCTGGCGGTGCTCGGCGCGGCCGTATTCACCACGCTGCTGCTGGTGCCCGCCGCGCTCGCGCTGCTCGGCCCCCGCGTCGACGCGTTCGACCTGCGGGTGCTCCTGCGCCGCCGACTCCGGCGGCCGCAACCCGAGCCCGTGGAGGTCACCGCAGGCAGGTGGTATCGCCTGGTGCAGTTGGTCATGCGCCGCCCGGTGGTGGCCGCGCTCTCGGTGATCGCCTTGTTGCTGGTGCTGGGTTCGCCGTTTCTGTCCATCCGGTTCGGCGCCGCCGACGACCGGGTCATCGCGGGGGCGTCCAGCCACGTGGTCGGCGACGCCTTGCGCACCGGTTTCCGGGAGAACGCCATGGCCGGTGTGGTCGTGGCCATGCCCGGGTACCGGGGCGGCGACGCCGACATCGCGGACTACGCGGAGCGTTTGTCACGAGTGGAGCACGTGACGTCCGTGCTCTCCGCGGCCGGCGTCTACGCAGGCGGGCTGAAAGTGGCCTCCGCGCCGCCCGGCATGCGCGACGACGCGGGCACGTACCTGCGGGTGGGCACCCGGCTCGACCCGTACTCCCCTGCCGCGATCGATCAGCTCGACCAGGTGCGCGCGGTCCCCGCACCGGGCCGGGCGCTGCTCGGTGGCGCGGCGGCCGAAAGTGTCGACTCGCTCGACGCGCTCGCGGCGAAAGTGCCGGTGGCCGTCCTCGTGATCGCGCTGTCGACGCTGGTGGTGCTGTTCTTCTTCACCGGCAGCGTGCTGCTGCCGATCAAAGCGCTGCTGCTCAACACGCTTTCGCTGGCGGCGACCTTCGGCGCCATGGTCTGGATCTTCCAGGAAGGGCACCTGGCGGGCCCGCTCGGCTTCACCCCGACGGGCTACCTCGTGCCGACCATGCCGATCCTCATGTTCTGCATCGCCTTCGGCGTCTCGATGGACTATGAGGTGTTCCTGTTGTCCCGGATTCGCGAGGAGTGGCTGTCCTCCGGCGACAACACCCGCGCGGTGGCGACCGGCGTCGCGCGCACCGCGCGGATCTTCACGGCGGCCGCCTGCCTGATGGCGATCGCCTTCGCGGGCATGGTGACCTCGCACGTGTCGTTCATCCAGCTGTTCGGCCTCGGCCTGACCCTGGCCGTGCTCAGCGACGCGACATTGATCCGCGGCGTGCTCGCGCCCGCCCTGATGCGCCTGCTCGGCGCGGCCAACTGGTGGGCCCCGCGTCGGCTCGCCCGGTGGCACGAACGTATCGAAATCACCGAGACCAGCGCAGCTCTCGAGCCAGTACCCAAGTAGTGCGATAGGAACAACATGGCGAAATTCCGCACAGGCGTGATGGATTCCGGCGTCTACACCCGGTTCGCGCCCGATCTGCAATTTCGCGGCAGCCGCTCGGTGGCGATGGCGGGCGGGGCGGACTCGCTCTGGGTGACCGACCATTTGCCCTCGATCCTGCCCGCCTCGATCTGGAAACCGCGGCACGTCGGCATCACCCGGCTCGCACCGCACGCCGACGGCATCTACGAACCGTGGACGGCGCTGGGCTATCTCGCCGCGCAGAACCGCTTCGCCCGCCTACGGCTCGGCGTCGGCGTCACCGACGCGGGCCGCCGCAATCCCGCCGTGACCGCGCAGGCCGCGGCCACGCTGCACCAATTGAGCGGGGGCCGCGCCATTCTCGGCATCGGCACCGGCATACGGGACAACAACGAGCCCTACGGCGTGGACTGGTCGGCTCCGGTCGGACGGTTCGAGGAGGCGCTGGCGACCATCCGGGCCCTGTGGGATTCCCACGGCAGCCTGGTCACCAGGGATTCCCCGTATTTCCCCTTGCGCGACGCGGTCTTCGACGTGCCGCCGTACCGGGGCACCCGTCCGGAGATCTGGGTCGCCGCCGGGGGCCCGCGCATGCTGCGGGCCGCCGGGCGCTACGCCGACGTGTGGTTCCCCGGCTTCGCGCAGCGCCCACACGAATACCGGCATCGCCTCGACCTGGTTCGCACCGCGGCCTCCGACGCGGGCCGCGACCCGTCGTCGGTCGCGCCGGCCGCCGTGTTCAGCGTGCTCACCGCCGCCCGTCCCGGGCAGGTGGACGCGCTCGTCGAGAGCGTGGGCGCGCGGGCGCTGACCCTGTGCGCCCCCGGGGAGATGTGGACCAGGCACGGCGCGACCCACCCGCTGGGCGAGGACTTCACCGGCCTGCAGGACTACCTGCCGCAGACGTTGGACGAGCGCACCGTCCTGGACTACATCGAGAAGGTCCCGGCCGCACTGGTACGGGAATTCTGTCTGGCCGGAACGCCGGACGAGATCGTCGAGCAACTCGCGCACTGGCGCGACCACGGTCTGCGCTATGCCGTGCTCATGAATCTCAGCGCAATTCATCCGAGCATCACACGAGGGATGTTTTCGAACGCGCCCCTGGTGGCGACGTTACGTAAATTGAAACGTCTGTAACACAAGACAATTGACGGCCGAGCCGCCCGAGCAATAGCATGCATTCGAGCGAAGGAGCTCGTCACAATATTTGTGCTGCTGCGGTCGGGGGGCTCAGCATGGTCCCGCATTCAAGGCCAGGAGAAATAATGGTCGACATTGCAATAGTGGGTATCGGCTGCCGGTTTCCAGGCGGTGTATTCGATGCGGAAAGCTACTGGAATTTTCTGTTGAACAAAGGCGACGGGATCGTCGATATCCCACCGGACCGTTGGAGTATCGAAAAGTACTACGACCCGGATCCGGACGCGCCGGGTCGTATGTACACGCGGCGCGGCGGATTTCTCACCCAGCCGCTGTGGGATTTCGACGCCGACTTCTTCGGCATCGCCCAGAAGGAGGCCGCGATCCTCGACCCCCAGCAGCGGCTGCTGCTCGAGGTGACCTGGGAGGCGCTCGACGACGCGGGTATGGCCGGTCGGGTCTCCGGCCACCGGGTCGGCGTCTACGTCGGCGGCTTCATCCTCGACAACGTGCTCGGGCGCAGCGGTCCGCTGGTCCGCTCGGCGATCACCAGCCACACCGCGATGAGCGCCTCGCACACGTTGTTGTCCAACCGCATCTCCTATCTGCTCGACCTGCACGGCCCGAGCCTGACGGTCGACACCGCCTGCTCGTCCTCGCTGGTGGCCACGCATCTGGCGGTGCAGGCGATCGCCAACGGCGAGTGCGAGATCGCGCTGGTCGGCGGGGCGAACGCGATGCTGCAGCCGGAGACGTTCATCTCGATGTGCAAAGGCCGGTTCCTGGCGGTCGACGGTCGCTGCAAGACCTTCGACGCCGCCGCCGACGGCTACGGCCGGGCCGAGGGCGCGGGCGCGGTGCTGCTCAAGCCGCTGGACGTCGCACAGCGCGACAACGACCGCGTCTACGCCGTCATCCGCGCGACGGGGGTCAACCAGGACGGCCGCACCATGGCCATACCGGTGCCGAATCCCGTTGCGCAGGAACAACTCGCTCGCCAGGTGCGCGACGACGCGGGTGTCGCGGCGCACGAAGTGAGCTACCTCGAGGCGCACGGCACCGGCACCGCGGTCGGCGATCCGATCGAGCTGTCCGCGCTGGGCGCGGTGTACGGCGCGGTGGACGGCCGCGGCGAACCGGTGCCGGTCGGCTCGGTGAAGAACAATTTCGGGCACACCGAGGCCGCGGCCGGGGTCGCGAGTCTGATCAAGGCCGCGCTCACCCTGCACCACCGCACGGTCGCGCCCCAATTCGAGCTGATCACGCCGAATCCGGCGATCGAGTTCGACGAGCTACGACTACGGGTGCCGCTGAGCGCCGAACCGCTGTCCGCGGCGCCTGGGAAGGGTGTGGTCGCGGTCAACGGCTTCGGCTACGGCGGCACCAACGCCCACGCCGTACTCGTCGAAGCGCCGCCGGCGGCCGCACGAACCGAGGACGAGCGCCCGGTACCGCGGGTGCTGCCGATCTCCGGCCGCCACGACACCGCCGTGCGCACGCTCGCCGGTGAACTCGCCGACGCGCTCGACCGGCATCCCGCCGAGTCGGTGACCGCGGCCGCCTGGACCCGCCGCGCCCACCACCCGCTGCGGGTCGGCTTCGCCTACGACGACGCCGACGATCTGCGCACCCAGTTGCGCGCCTTCGCCGCCGGAGAGGGTCGCGCCCCGTCCCGGATCATCGGCGACGGAGAGGTCGAACCCGTCTTCGTCTTCAGCGGAATGGGCCCGCAGTGGTGGGGCATGGGCCGCGAGCTGCTCACCACCGACAGCACGTTCGCCAAGGTCGCCAGGGAGATCGACCGTGAGTTCGTCTCGATCGCGGGCTGGTCGATCCTGGACGAGATGCTCGCCGACGAGGACGGCTCGCGGATCATGCAGACCGCGTACGCCCAGCCCGCCAACTTCGTGCTGCAGGCCGCGCTGACCGCCGAACTGGCCGAGTACGGCGTGTATCCGGCGGTGGTCGTCGGGCACAGCGTCGGCGAGGTCACCGCCGCGTACGTGTCCGGCGCGCTCTCGCTTCGCGACGCGCTCACCGTCAGCTATCACCGCGCGCGACTGCAGGCGACCACCGCGGGCACCGGCGGCATGCTCGCGTTGGGCATGTCCGAGAGCGAAGCGCGCGAGTTGCTCGCCCGCACCGACAGCATCTCGATCGCCGCGGTGAACAGCCCCGGCGCGGTCACCCTCGCCGGCGACAGCCAGGACCTCGAACTGCTGCGCGACACGCTTTCTGCCACAGGCACATTCGCGCGCAGCCTGCGTGTCGAGGTGCCGTACCACAGCCATCTGATGGACCCGATTCTCGACGATCTGCGGAACGCGCTGGCCCAACTGGCGCCGCGAGACGCGAAACTCACCACGTACTCCACCGTGACCGCCGCCGAGATCGCGGGCACGGACTGGGACGCGGACTACTGGTGCCGCAACGTCCGCGAGCCGGTCCGGTTCGCCGACGCCATCGGAGCGCTGGTCGACGCGGGCCACCGGGTCTTCCTCGAGGTGGGCCCGCATCCGGTGCTCAGCGGCAACATCCGCGAGATGCTGATCCATCGTGGCGTGATCGGCGCCGCGGTGACCACGCTCTCGCGCGATCTGCGCGATCGCAACAACGTGCTGCGCGCCGTCGCGGACCTGTATGTCGCGGGCTCGCTGGACGGTTCGGCCGTGCCGGGCCGTCCGGACTCGATCGTCGAGCACCTCGACCTGCCCGCCTACCCGTGGCAGCGCAAGCGGGTCTGGCACGACGAGGCGGTGACCCTGCTCGATCGCCTGGGCAGGCCGGACGGCTACGCGCTGCTGGGCGATCCCACGACGGCGGGGAGCCCGGAATGGGAGGTGCAACTCTCGGTGTCGCGGCTGCCTTGGCTACGCGATCACGTCGTGGCGGGACATGTCGTGCTGCCCGGCGCGGCCTATCTCGATGCCGCGCTCAGCGCCGCCGTCGAGCGCACCGGACGCACGAGCCTCGGCCTCGAGTCGGTGGAATTCGTCGCGCCGCTGGTGATCGACGAGCACGACATCCCGGTACTGCGGGTGAGCGTGGAGGAGTCGACCAAGCGCTTCCAGATCCGCTCACGCTCGGCCACCGCCGCCACCTGGACGCTCAACGCCCACGGCAGGCTCATCGAAGCCGATTTCACCGCCGCGGTCGTGGATGTCGACGCCCCTGAGCACGCCGTCACCGTCGCGGGCCCGGATCTGTATCGCGGTCTGGCGGCGCGTGGGCTGGACTACGGTCCCGCCTTCCAGCGCATCGTTTCGGCCGTCGTCGGCGCGGACGCGGTGGTCGCCTCGCTCGCGCCGATCGAGGAGGAGACGCCGATCCGGCACCTGGCCCACCCGGCCCTCGTCGACGCCGCGTTGCAGTGCGTCGCCGCGCTGGCAGCGGACTCGGACACCGACGTGGCGATCGTGCCTGCCGCCATCGCCGGGGTGCGCAGGCTGGGCCCGCTGCCGGAGCGGCCTCGTGTCGTGGTGACCCGGCGCGGAGTCGACCCGCTGCGCGCCGACATCGCGATCGTCGGCGAACAGGGCGAGGTGGCCATGCGGCTGCTCGGCGTCGAGTTCCGTCCGGTCAGCGCGGCGATCGATGTCACCCATCAGCTGGATCGCGTTTTCTACCAGCCGCTCTGGGAGATCGTCGAGGCACCGTCCGGTGCGCGGCCCGCCGAGGAGGAGGCCGTGGTCGCCGTCTGCGTCGGCGCGGACGCCGCCGACCGTGCGGCGTCGCTGCTGGGCGAGCGGACCGCCGTCACCGTCGTGCTCGCCGACCCCGAAGCCGACGACAACGACGAGCGCCTGCGGCTGGCGCTGCGCTCATCCGAGGGCGTACCGATCGCCGAACGGATCCGGGTGATCAGCGTATTCGGCGACGCGTTCGACGGGTCGCGCAACGTCTACTGGCTCGCGCGGGTGGCCAATGCGGTCGAGCATCTGCTCGCCGACGCGCCGCAGGTCCGGGTCCGCAGCGTCGTCGTCACCGAGGACGCGCTGTGCACGCCCGCCGACAGCGCCGCCAAGGTGGCGCACGGCGCACTGGTGGGGGCGCGGCGCGCGCTGCTCAACGAACAACCCGCGGCGGGCTGGCGGCTGGTCGACGCGTCCTCGCGCTCGGGAACGCCGCTGGCGGATCTCGTCTTCGCCGACGACGTGCTCGACGAGATCGGTGTGCGGGGAACCGATCACTGGGCGGTGCGGCTGGACCGGAATTTCGGCACGTATCTCGACGAGCGCAACCGGGCCACCCCGCTGTCGGATCCGGAAGCCTCGTTCGTGGTGGAGATTCCCAAGTCGCGGCTGATGTCGGATCTGGCGTTGCGCGAAACCGAGCGGGTCGCGCCGGGACCCGGCGAGATCGAGATTCGGATGGACGCGGCCGGGCTGAATTACAAGGACGCGATGAAGGTCATCGGCGTGCTCACCGAAAAGGAGCTCGCGGGCACGTATTTCGGCACGACGGTCGGTATGGAGGGCTCCGGTGTGGTCGAGCGTGTCGGCCCCGGCGTCACCGATGTCGCGGTCGGCGACCGGATGATGGTGTGCGCCCGCGACATCCTCCGCAAGTACGTCACCATGCCCGCCGACGCGGGCGCGACCATGCCGCACCGGCTGCTACCCGGCGAGGACTACGATCCGTTGACCTGCGGATCCGGGTTGCCTTATCTCACCGCCGAATTCGGATTGCGGACGCTGGCGCGCCTGCGGCCGGAGGAGACCGTGCTCGTGCACGGCGCGGCGGGCGGCATGGGCATGGCCGCGGTGCAGGTCGCGCTGGACATCGGCGCCACCGTGATCGCGACGGCGGGCACGCCCGAGCGGCGCGCGCAGGTGCGCGCGCTCGGCGCGCAGCACGTGTTCGAGTCGCGGTCGGCCGACTTCGTCGACCAGATCGCCGATCTCACCGGCGGCCGTGGCGTCGACGTGGTCTACAGTTCGGCGCCCGGCGAGATCCTGCGCCAGAACTTCCGGGTGGCCGCGGAATTCGGCCGCGTCGTCGACATCGGCAAGGCCGACATCTACACCGGCGGCGTCATCGATCTGGGGCCGTTCGACCGCAACCTCACGTTCTTCTCCGTCGACATGGACCGCGCGCTGGCCCACGATCCCGAACTGCTGCGCACGCCGATGCGCGCCAGCCACGCGGCATTGCGCGCGGGCGCCTACCGATACCTGCCGCACACGGCCTATCCGGTGTCGGAGCTGGCCTCGGCGTTCGAGTCCGTCGCACGATCCGATCAGATCGGCCGGGTTGTGCTGGACCTGCGCGAGGAACAGCCGATGGTGCGCCCGAGACTCGCCCACCCCCGGATCGACCCGGACGGCTGCTATCTGGTGACCGGCGGCTTCGGCGGCTTCGGCCTGGCCACCGCCCGGTGGCTGGTCGCCGAGGGCGCACGGAAGCTGGTGCTGGTCGGCCGCAGCGGCGCGTCCACCCCGCAGGCCCGGCAGCAGGTTGCGGCGTTCACCGCGGCGGGCGTGACGGTGCTCGAGGAGCGGGTGGACGTCGCCGACTACGCCGCGACGGCCGCGTTGGTGGATCGCATCCGGTCGGTCGCGCCGCTGCGCGGGATCTTCCACGCGGCTGGAGTGGTGAACAACCTGCCGATCCCGCAGATCACCCGGGAATCGCTCGACGAGCTGTTCGCCAAGGTGCGCGGAGCGCAGCATCTGGACCGGGCGGTCGAGGAGGCGGGCATCGAGCTGGACATGTTCGTGCTGTACTCCTCGATCAGCGCGCTGGGCTGCATCACCCCGCAGATCGGCTATGCCGCCGCCAACGCCGCCCTGGACGCGCTCGCCGCCGACCGCCGTGCTCGTGGCGCCGCGGCACTGGCGGTGAACTGGGGCTTCATGAGCGGCGGCGGTATGGCCGACAAGACCGAGGCGCTGGTGGACTACGTGAAGTCGATCGGTTTCCTGCCCATCGACATGGACCGGGCGACCGCTCTGCTGCGCGAATGCCTGGCGCTGGACACCACCCAGGTCGCGGTGGCGGACATCGACTGGACGGTGTGGTCGCGGGTGGCCCGGCCGTCCACCGACACCCGTCGCTTCCGGCAGCTGCTCACCGACATCGGCGTCGGCGGCGAGGCCGGCGGCGCGCTGCGTACCGAAATCCTCACGCTGCCCGCCGAACAGCGCGCCGACTTCGTCGCCCAGCGCCTCGCCGATCAGCTCGCGGTGGTGCTCGGCGTGAACACCGACGCCATCAACATCGACGAGCCGGTCACCGACCTCGGCATGGACTCGCTCATGGCGATGGAATTCGGGGCCCGCACCGAGAAGGAACTCGACGTCAAGATCTCCGCGCTCGAACTCAGCCGGGGCCTGTCGCTGCGCGGCATCGGCGCCAAGGTGGTCAGCCAGTTCGCCGAGCCCGCCCAGGCGCAGGCCGCGGCATGAAAGGCACCGACATGTCCACCGAACTCATCGCTTACGCCGATATCGACACCGTGCTGGGGCACCGCGACGGGCGCTTCTTCGGCGAGGGCTACAAGCGGATCACCCACCGCATCTTCGACATCACCCTCGACCGCGACGCGCAGGACCGTCCCCGGCTGACGGCGACCGCGGGAGTGCACTATCCGCTGGACTGGTCGCGCAAGAGCACCCGCGTGCTGGTCCCGCACGTGAGCAGCATCGATTGCTCGATCTTCGGCTACCGGCTGCTCGAGGTGATCCTGCGCGAGTGCTACGGGCTCACCGACAGCGAGATCCGTTCGTGCTGGGTTCCTTTCGTCCAGTTCAGCAGTGGGACCATCGCGACGGAGTCGCTGGAGGAGTTCCCGATCAGCGCGACGGTGGTCGCGGTGGAGGGCGACACGATCAGCATCACCGGGGCGCTGGGCGGCGGTATGAGCCTGGAGGCCACCGTGGCGTTGCCCGCGCCACCGCGTCCGGCCCAGGCCGCACGGCACACCGTGCACGAGACGGGCCGGGGGTACTTCCACGGCGGGGTGTACGCCCGCGGACAGTACCTGCGCAATGTCGTCGTCTCCGACGGCGGCAGCCGGGCGCAGGCCGATTTCGCGCTCGCGGAACCGGATCCGGCCGGGCCGTGGCACGGTGTGGCCGACGCCTACCAGCCCTCGGTCACGCTGGTCGACGCGACGGTGATCCTGGCGCAGCTGTCCCAGGTCGTGCTCTACGAACTGGACAACATCGCCCGCAAGGACAGCGAGACGCTGTGGATGCGCCGGATGACCGCCCGCGCGTCCGCTCCCCCGGCACCGTTCACCTCGGGCACCGCGACCACGCACATGGCGCGATCGATGGTCCTCGCCTTCGGCGGCGGCGACTGGCGCATCTCCAGCTGGGCGTCGGACTTCGCCGGGTGCGAGATCCGATACGACCTCGCGCACCGACTGCCCGCCTAACCCGCGCAATTCCGAACGTTCAGAAAGGCACCCCCATGTCGGGAAACAATTATCGACGCATCGTGATATCCGGGACCTACTCGACCGGAAAGACCACGACCTCCACGGCGCTGTCCCTGCTGACCGGGATTCCCCGGGTGGACGCCTCGTCCGCGCGCGAAGTGGTCACCGAACTCTATCCGGGCATGCGGTTCCAGGACCTGAGCACAACCGAACTGATGGCGCTCGGCTTCCGCAGGCTGGAGTTGCGCATCCAGGCCGAGGCGATCCTCGATGCCCAGGGCGGATTCATCGCCGACGGTTCGGTGCTCAACGAGTGGGTCTACGGCACCACGCGGCTGATCACCGGCCCGAACCCCGGGTCGACCCGGTGGCACAAGGCCGTCAAGAACACCCTCACCCTGCCCGGCCGGCCGTTCTACCGCCGCTACCTCAACGCCTACGGCGATATGGCCCGGCAGCGGGCCCGGCAGAACTACGACATCTTCTTCCACCTTCCGGTGGAGGTGCCGATGGATCCCGACGGCCACCGGCCGGTCGACGAGCGCTACCGCGCCATCTCCGATCGGCAACTGCTGCACGCGATCAGCGAGCTCGGGCAGCCGGTGGTGACGGTGCGCGGCACCCCCGAACAGCGCCTGGAATCCATCGTCTCGATGCTCGACATCCCCACCGTGATGGACATCGACGTCGCGGTGAAGGAGGCGATGGAGATCGTGCGCAGCAGCCGCGAGCGGGTTCAGGAAACGATCATCTCCCAGGCACAACCGAACACTCTCGGCCGCAAGATCAAGTTCGCCACCCGCGTTTAGGAGCACGCCATGACCGTCCTGCTGGACAAGACCAAACGCTACAACCCGATCGACTCGTGGTTCTACGACAACTTCATCTCCGATGCCGTACGGGAGATGACCCCGACCCTGTTCGACGACATCGTCGCCCAGCTCGACGACGGCGCCCAGGTGCTCGACGTCGGTTGCGGCGGTGGGCAACTCGCGGTCGGGCTGGCCACCGCCGGGACCACGTTGCGGCTGACCGGCATCGATCTGTCCCCGCAGCAGGTGCGCAGGGCACGCAAGCGCGGCGCGGCGCTGGGCAGCCGGATCCAGTTCCGGGAAGGCTCGGCGATGGACCTGCCGTTCCCCGACGCCGCCTACGACGCGGTGATCAGCTCCGGCTCGATCAAGCACTGGCCGAATCAGCGCAAGGGTCTCGCGGAGATGATCCGGGTGCTGCGGCCGGGCGGTCTGCTGCTGGTGATCGAGGCGGATCGAGGCTGCACCTTCGAGGACGCGCGGTCGTTCGTCGACCGCTGGAAGCTGCCGCAGCCGATGGCGCGCGCCTGCCTGCCGTTCTTCCGCACCTACATCGCCGGCTACGGCATCGACCTTGAGGACGGCCGCGAGCTGGTGGCCGATCTCCCGGTCACCGAGGCTACGGTGCGGCGCATCTCGGGCGAGCCCGGTATTCAGATCACCGCGCGCAAACTGGACGAGTGAACACGGCTCCCGTCGGCGAATCCTGCCGGTGATCGAGCCGGGCGGCGGCACGGCCGAGACGCCGCCCGGCTCGACCCGGTGTTCTCACGAGCGCCGTCCGCGCTGGGGCTTGCGTGCGGCTTCGTCAGCTACCTGAGCCTGCCGTTCGGCGGGCACCAAGGCGCGGATGTCCTCTCGGGAGCCGATCATCAGTTTCGCCAGGATCGAGCTCATCTGGGCGTCGACGGTCTTGAACGAGCTGCCGCGCCGGGCGGCGATGGCGGTGTTCGTCCAACCGGCCGCCGCCAGCACGGCCACTTCCTGTTCGGCCGCCGACAATTCCTCCCAGTGCGAGGGACGGCGCTGCCGGACCGGATGTTCGACAGGTAGCCGGTCCAGCGACAGCTTCCCCAAAGCCAGTTGCACCACCTCGCCCAGCTCCGGACGCAGCAGCGCACCCTCGCGCTCGGCCTCCGCGAAGGCGGACTCGCCCAGGACCGCCCGGGCGGTGCCTGCGGCGATCTCGGTCTCGATGGCGAACGGGCCGAGATTGGACATGTTCACGCCGATTCTGTCGCGCAACGTGGCGCCGCCACCGACCAGGCGCGCGATATCGCGTGCCCGCGCCGTCACCGTGCCGGAGCCGCCGCCGGTGTCGGTGTCGCGGATCGAGCGCGCCAGTGCCCAGGCGGTGATGTGGACGGCCCACACCACGCCCCACTGATCGCGCATCGCCAGCTGAGTGGTCAGCGCGGCCCGTATCACGGTGAGCGCTTGTTCCGTATCACCGTGTCCGGTCAGCGCGATCCCCCGCGCCAAACCGGCCCACGACGCGGCCCATCGCGCGCCGGAGCGCTCGGCGTGGTCCAGGTGCCGCCGGGAGGTCTCCAAAGCCTGCGCGGGTGTGCCGAGCAACGCCGCGGCCAGCGCTTCGAACAGTTCGCTCATCGCGGCCCCGCCGCGGTCGCCGTCGGCCAGGAACCGCTCCCGAGCGCGGGCCAGTACGGCGATCGCGCGCACATCCCGGCGCACCAGCATCAGCTCGGCGCCTCTGGCGAATTCCACCGGGGCGGGCAGCTCGATGTCGTCGAGCCGCTCGCGCCACCCCGCACGAGCCGCTGGGTCGGGCAGGCAGAGTGCGACGCATTCGTCCAGCATCCGATCGGCGTCGTGGTGCATGCCCTGGCACAGGCTGATCCACGTGATCAGCGACATCGCCGTCACCTGCAGCGGCACCGGCTGCGGGTCCAGCGTCCGGCTGGCGGCCAGCGTGCGCTCGGCCCAGCGGCGCGGTTCGCGCAGCGAACCGCTGAGGAACGGGATGCGCAGCGCGATCAGCCCGGCGGCGATCTCCAGCCCCACCACGGCCTCCTCCGGCACCGTGAGGCTGCCCGCTATGGCGCACAGCAGGTTGTCCCAGGCCGCGCGCGCCCAATCCAGCAGATCCTGCTCGTCCGGGCCGAACCATCCCGCTCCGGCCGCAACGACCTTGTCGCGGTAGTAGCGGCGGTGCCTGCCTGCCAGCCGGGCCGGTTCGCCGTCGCGTTCGGCCAGTCGCTGCTGGGCGAACAAGCGGACGCTCTCCAGCAGTGAGTACCGCACCGTTGTCGCGGTCAAATGCACCGTGACCAGTGATTGGTCCGCGAGCCGTTCGAGCAGGCCGTCGATCTCCGCGCGAGCCAACCCGCCCGGCTCGTCGTCGGCGCAGACCGCCTCGATCGCCTCCAGCTCCGCGCCGACGTCCGACTCCGCCGGGTCCGCGTTCTCCGGGTCGACGTCGTACCCGGCCGCGAACACCGACAGCCGGTCGAACAGCAGCCGCTCTTTGTCCCGGCACAGGTCGTACGACCAGGCGATGACGTCGCGGATACCTTGATGCCGTGCCTCCGCGCCGATCCGGGGACCGGGCGACCAGCGCAGCCGCCGGTCGCTCGCCTCGCCGGTGAGGTCACGCAGGATCATCCGCAGCGGCTGCCGCAACAGCCGTGCGGCGGCCAGACGGATGTAGAGCGGATGGTTGTGCACATGGCGGCAGATCTCCACCGCCAGGTCGGTCTCCTCCTCGGCGACGGTGTGCCCGGTCAGACCGGCGCGCGCACGGAACAGGGTGAGCGCCTGTTCCCGCGACAGGGCGGGCACCGGCACCAACTGCTCGTCCACCCAGCCGATCGCCTCGCGGCTGGTGGCCAGCACGGTCAGCCCCGGCGCCGCCTCCAGCAGGTCGGCGATCACCCGCCCCGCGCCGTCCAGCACGTGTTCGCAGTTGTCCATCACCAGGATCGTCTGCAGGGTGCGCCCGACCGCGTCGCGGCGGCGCAGCGTGTCCAGCACCGCCTCCCACGCCGACCGCCCGGAGAAGTCGGCGTCGATGAGCGAACGCGCGAGGAGTTCCTCGACCGCCGCAGCGCCGGAGTCCCGGGACAGCAGCGCCAGGCGCACCCAGTGCACCGGCACGCGTCGCGCCCTGTGGAACCGCTGCGCCGCCTCGGTCGCCAGCCTGGTCTTGCCGATGCCACCCGCGCCGATCAGCGTGACCAGGCGGGTTCCGCCCAGCAGCGCCATGCCGATCTTCTCCAATTCGCGCTCACGCCCGACGAAGTCACTGGTGGCCACGGGTGCAGACCCCAGACCCGGCGTACGTCCTTCCGACACAACAGGGCAGCGTAGTCGGGTCGCGGCGGCGGATACGCGGGTCTCTACCGATGCGCGGTGTCCACCTATACGCGGACGATTGCGCTGTCACGGCAGTCGATCGCACGACCGGAAGGACACGATGGTGGGACGGATACTGGTACTCGGGGCGGGCGAATGCGGGTTACCCCTCGCCCACCGTCTGCTGCGCGGCGGCCGGACGGTGACGCTGGTGACCGATCGGGACGCCGACGCGGTCCTCGCGGGCACCGTGACCAGCACCCAGGTCAAGTTCCCGCCCACCCTGGACCTCGAATCGGATATCGGCCTGGGCTTCTGGCGCTCGACCGCGCCGAATATCGAGGGCATCCGGTTCACCATGGCCATCGATCGCGCGGCGGTGGTCGGCTGGACCGGACGATTCACCCGCCCCGCCCAGAGCGTTGATCAGCGGACGGTGTTCGCCCGCTGGCTCGGCGAGTTCCTGGCCGAGGGCGGCGACTTGCGCATCGCCGAGCCCTCGGTACCGGAACTCGACCAGCACGCCGCCGACCACGACCTGACCGTGGTGACCCGTGCGGGTCGTGAGCTGGCCGGCTGCTTCGAAGCCGATGCGGCGTGGCCGGTAGCCGCCGCACCGATGCGGCGACTGGCGGTGCTCTATCTCGACGGCGTCCAGCCGGACCCGGAGAACCTCGGCTACTACACCACGCTGCCCGAGCACGGTGAGGTGATCTCCTATCCCGGGCTGACCGGACGACCGGGGCAGGAACGCCGCTGCGAAATCCTGCTTTTCGAGGCGCGGCCTGGCGGCGTGCTGGACGTTTTCGACCAGCACGGCACGCCCGCGCGACGTTGGGCGCAAGCCCGGGAACTGCTGGACGCGCACCTGCCCGCCGAACTCGCCGAGCGCTACCGGCACGCTCAGCCGACCGATGCCGGAGCGACGCTGGTGGGCGCGGTGACTCCGGTCATGCGTCGTCCGGTGGGCACCCTGCCGTCGGGCAGGCCGGTGCTGGGCGGAGGCGACGTCGTCTGCCGGATGGACCCTGGCGGCGCACAGGGCGCCAACAACGCCGTGCACTGCGCGGTCCGCTACGGCGAGGCGATCCTGCACGATCCCGACGGCCCCTACGACCGCGCGTGGATGGAGTGGGCGGCCGCGCCGTGGCTGACGGCCGTCGCGCACCCCGCCGCGCGGTGGACGGCCACGGTGCTCGATCCGCCACCCGCCCTGCGCGAGATGATGCTGGCCGCCCAGCACGACACGACGCTGGCGGACGCCTTCGCCGACACCTTCGCCCGGCCGGCGAACCTCACCCGGCTCGCGGCGACAGCGCCGTCCTGACCGACTGCCGGATTCAGGATTGCCAGGGCGGCGTTTCGGGAAAGACGACCGGCAGCGCGGTCAGAGCGCGGTGAAAAGGCCCCGGCCGCCAGGTCAATTCGTGCACCGGCACGGCGGGCCGCAGTTCCGGCAGCGCGTCCAGCAACTGGTCCACCGCGTCCTGGCCGATCAGGTAGGCCGCGCTGCGGGCCGGACAGGCGTGTGGCCCGGCGCCCCAGGCCAGATGTGATCGGTTGCCGCTGTGGTCGTGCCCGCTGATCGCCGGATCGTTGTTGCAGGCGGCGAAGCTGATGACGACCGGCTGATGCGCGGGCAGCCAGACGTCGTCGATCAGGATCGGCTGGCGCGGATAGGTGACCGAGAAATTCGCCATCGGCGGGTCGGTGAACAACACCTCGTCGAGGGCGTCTCGGGTGGACAGGCTCCCGCCGAGGACGTCGCCGCCGAACCGGGCGTCGGTGAGGATCAGCACCAGGGTGTTGATGATCAGGTTCTGCAGCGGTTCGATGCCCGCCCCGTAGAGCACGACGAGCTGGTGGATCACCTCCGCGTCGTCCAAACCGGCCGGATGCCGCAGCAGCCGCGTCGTGATGTCCTGGCCGGGCTCGGCGCGCTTGAGTTCGAGCAGCCGCAGCAACGCGGTGACGAGCAGGCGATTGCCCTCCTCGGCGTCCACCCCGTCGAACACGGCGCGGGTCGCGGCGGCGACTTCCTGCCCGATCTCCGGCGGGCAGCCCAGCATGGCGTTGATCGCCTCGAAGGCGAGCGGAAAAGCGTACTGCGACACCAGATCGGCGCTGCCCGCCGCGCAGAAGGCGTTGATCAGCGGGACCGCGATCCGCTCCACCGTCTCGTGTAAGGCGTGCAGATCGACGGCATCGATGCTCGCGGTGTTCGCCTGGCGGTAGCGCGCGTGCTCCTCGCCCGTGCTGCGCATGGCGTTGGGGCGCCACTCCAGCACCGGCAGCACCGGGCAGCCGGTGGGGACGTTCGCCTGCCAGGCGCGCGGGTCGGCGGGAAAGTGGGCCGGATCGTGCATGATTCGCACGGCCGTGTGATAGCCCAGTACCAAGGTCGCCGACACGCCCGGCGCGAGCTCGACCGGCGCCATCGAACCGTAACGGGCGCGCATGTCGCGGTAGGCGGCATGCGGATCGGACGCGAACTCCGGGGAAAACAGCGATACGCGCTCGATGTCGTGGTCGATCGGCGAACCATGGTGTACGCCGGAGTTATTCGCGGTGCGATCGAGGTCTCGGGACGTGGTCAACGCGTCACTCCCACGGTAGAAGCGTGCACGGCGAGCGCGGGCGCACTCGGCGCGGATCGTCGCGGCGTCGTCCGGTCCATACGGCGCACCACTGCGACGCATCGTCCCGACCGCGCAGCGGATCGACACACAGGATGGTCGCGTAGGTAGAACGCGGGCATCGGTAGCCGCGCATGACCTGCGATGATGCTACTGCTCCGCTGCACCGCAACCTGATTCGAGACGGCTCGACGCACGGTCGTCCTCGCCCGGCCGACATGGCCACCGACGGACGTTCACCGGCGGCGCCGCGCGGGCACGCGAATCCCTCTGGGACGCTGGGTATTCGCTACAGAACGCAGGACCGACGGACGCGTCCGCTCCGAAACGGCGGCCCGGCCGCGCGCCCGCATCCCCGGGAGCACAAGCACTTCGACGTGCAAGTGGCTGGTGTATAACTTCCATCGGCCCGGTCGACTCCACCGACAAGCGATAGCGAGAAACGATGCACGGTTACCTGAACCAGGTGTCCCAGAGCACGACCCCCTCCGGCTATCCCACGCGCGAGCCCGAGACCCGTGCCGTCACGCCGCCGCGCACCGCGGATCTCGTCGTCAGCGCGCTGTTGTGGTTCCTGCCCGCGACGCTGGCGGCGATGTCGACGATCCTCGCGCCGTGGTTCCTGATGGCGGGCGGCATCTGCGAGTCCAAGCCGGAGTGCCGGGTCGACACCAGCGCGGGCGTCTGGATCATGGTCGGCGGCGGAATCGTGGGCTTCGCCCTGGGCGCGTTGCTGTCGGTGCTGGCGGCCCGGCAGGGACGGGCGATGTTCCCTGGCGCGTTGGTCGGTGCGGTGCTGGTCCTGCTCGCGTGGTTCGCCGCCTCGTTCCTCATGGGCTGAACCGCGCGTCGGCAGCCGCCGCGACGGACCCGTGACCGCGCGGCGCTCGGGGGGTCAGTTTGCGTCGTAGATGCCCTGACAAAGGGCCGACGCGGTGGTGCGCACCCGCTCGTCGGTTTAGTGCGCGAAGCGATCCGGGGCCATAGGAACTCGCCACTGCGCCGCGGACCTCGGGCCGCTTTGTTCTCGTTCCCAACTCACGAAACTGGCGCGGGTGTACTATTCGCCGGAATCACCCCACCGCGGGAGCTCGGGCACGGCCGGGCTGAGAGGGCGGACCGCACGCGTCGCCGACCGCATGAACCTGTCCGGGTAATGCCGGCGTAGGGAGAGCGTTTCCGTCATGTCGTCGACCCGCGCGAGCGCGGCGCAAGAAGCCCCGCTCACCCTCGACCAGCCCGCGCCGAAAGTGCTCTCGTTCTGGGACCAGAGCGCGTTCTGGGCCAATCTCGGCGTCAGCCTCATCGCGTTCTCCGGCGCGTACACGGTGCTCGCGCCGAATGCCGAGGGCGCGGCGCAGATCTCGATCGCGGCGGGCATCCTGGCGACCGTCCTCGGCACCCTGGTGGGCGGGCTGATGCTCGGCGCCGCCGCGCTGACCGGCGCGCGTACCGGACAACCCGCCATGGTGCTGCTGCGCGGACTGTTCGGCGCGAAACTCAGTTATCTGCCGACCGTCCTCAATATCGCGCAATTGATCGGTTGGGGCACATTCGAGCTGATCGTCATCGGCGACGCGGCCGGGGAGTTGTTCGGCGGCGGCCCGCACTGGCTCTACGTGGTGGTCGCGGGCCTGCTCACGACCGTCCTCACGATATGGCCGCTGGGCTCGGTCCGTCTGCTGCGCAGGTTCGTGACCGCCGGTGTCGTGATCGCCCTGATCTGGTTCTACGCGCAGTTCTTCCGCGCCGGTCTGCCCGATCTGCGGGCGAACCCTGGACCGAGCGGGAGCGGGCCGTTCGGCGTCGACTGGAACCTCTTCTGGGTCGCCACCGATGCCGCCTTGGCCGTCTCGATCTCGTGGGTTCCGGTCGCCGCCGACTACACCCGGCACTCCCGCACCGGCCGCTCGGCGTTCGGCGCGGCCAGCGGCGCGTACGCGCTCACCCAGATCATCGCCTACGTCCTCGGCCTGTTCGCGCTGGCGCTGGCAACCGGCGCAGGCGGGCCGTACGCACCGTTCCTGCAGGTGAGCCTCGGTGCGCTGTTCTTCTTCGTCTTCGTGCTGCGGGAGGCGGACCAATCGTTCGCCAATGTGTACTCCACCGCCGTGTCGATCCAGAACCTCGCGCCGCGCGTCGACCGCAGAGTGCTCTCGATCGGCCTCGGCGCCCTGATCACGGTGCTGGCCCTGCGGTTGGACATGAGCAACTATTTCGGCTTCCTCGGACTCATCGGTTCGGTGTTCGTGCCGCTGCTCGGCGTGCTGGTCGCCGACTTCTTCCTGCGGGCCCACCGCGAGTGGAACACCGCTCCCGACGCGCCGGCGCGGTGGGGCATGGTGGTCGCGTGGCTGGCTGGCTTCGCGGTGTATCAACTGATCAACCCGGGTGACGCCGGAGTGTGGACCGAGTTCTGGGATCGGGTTCGGCAGGCTCTGCATTTCACCGCGCAGGCGTGGATGAGCGCATCGCTGCTGTCGTTCCTGGCGGCGCTGGCGGTGGCCTGGCTGGTCGGCAAGGTGGCGGCGAGGACCGCATCGGCGTAGCGAATGCGCCACCATGGAGACATGGGCCAGATCAGGATCGGCACGTCGGGCTGGGTCTACCCGCCCTGGCGCGGGACGTTCTATCCGCAGGGCCTGGCGCACAAGCGCGAGTTGGCCTATCTCTCGGAGCAGCTCGACAGCGTGGAGATCAACGGCTCGTTCTACGCACTGCAACGCCCGTCCAGCTACCAGAAGTGGGCGGAGCAGACTCCGGACGACTTCCTCTTCGCGGTGAAGGGCAGCCGGTTCATCACACACATGAAGCGGCTGCGCGACGGAGACGATCTGCTGGCCAACTTCCTGGCTTCCGGCCCGCTGGCGCTCGGGCCCAAGTTGGGGCCGATTCTGTGGCAGCTGCCGCCGACCTTCCGCTTCGACGCCGATGTGCTGGACGCCTTCTTGTCCGGGCTACCGCGCAGCACCGAGCAGGCCGCCGAGATCGCACGGCGGCACGATCACCGCGTCGATCCCGCGCATACGAGCACCGACGCCGACCGGCCGTTGCGGCACGCCCTGGAGGTCCGGCACGACAGCTTCGTGACCCCGGCCTGCACCGATCTGCTCGGCCGCCACCAGGTCGCCCTCGTGGTCGCCGACGCGGCGGGCAAGTATCCGCTGCTGGAAGAAGTCACCGCCGACTTCGTCTACATCCGGTTGCACGGGCACGACGAACTCTACGTCAGCGGATACACCGACGAGGGTTTGGACATGTGGGCGGAGAAGATCCGCTCGTGGGCCGGATCGCTGGACGTCTACACCTATTTCGACAACGACGCGAAAGTGCGGGCACCGCGCGACGCGATGGCGTTGCGGGAGCGCCTGGCGTCGCTCGTGTCGCCACGGCCCGCGGGATGACGAAGGTGACGCGGCAGGTCGCGGTGTGCGGACCCAGGGAGTGCACGCGGCAGGAAGCGGAGTGGGCGCGTGCGGTCGGCGAACTCTTGGCGCGGGCCGGGATCACCGTCTTGTGTGGCGGCGGGTCCGGGGTGATGGCCGCGGTCGCCACCGGTGCCGCCGAGGTCGGTGGACTGGTGATCGGCGTGCGTCCGGACACCGACCGCGACGCGGTGTGTCCCGGGCTGTCGGCGGTGCTGTTCACGAACATGGGTGAGGCGCGCAACGCGATCCTCGTCGAGTCGGCGGACGCGGTGATCGTCATCGGCGGTTCGTGGGGCACGCTGTCGGAGGTCGCGCTGGCCCGCAGGCGTGGTGGCATTCCGGTTGTCTCCCTGGGCGGTTGGCAGATTCGCGACGCGAATGGACATCCGGTGGCGGCCACGGTGGGCGCGGCCGATCCGGCCGACGCGGTGCGCCGGGCGCTGGACGGGATCGATTCCGCACCGGCCGAGCCGACCTGAGGCCACCGATCGATCCGGGGCGGACGGCGCGGTGCACAAGAGGAGCCGACCATGCCTCGGGCGGCATGCACCGCGGACGGTCGTTGCGCCAGGCGTGAATTCGGCTCAACCGCCCTGCGCCGAAAATCGGCGCTGCGATTGCCTCTGTGGCCGGCGCGACACTGCGACTAGTTTTCCGGATTGCCGAATCGCCTGATGGGTGCGGTCGGACGTAGTCCGTCCTCAGCCCGCGCATGGCCGGAGCGAAGGCGGAGGTACGCCTGATCTGCGCTCTCCCAGATCTTTCCGATCACGCAATCTTGCGCATCACGCAAGTTTCGCTACCGTGGAGTCGTGGCATTCGTACTCGGCTTGCGCGAACGCAAGAAACTCGCCACCCGTGAGGCGCTCGGTTTCGCGGCGCTGCGACTGGCCGTGGAGCGGGGGCTGGACAACGTTCTCGTCGAGGACATCGCCGCGGCGGCCGGGGTGTCGCCGCGGACGTTCAACAACTACTTCGCGAGCAAGTACGAGGCCGTCTGCTCGGTGGCGGTGGACCGGGCCCGCCGGATCGCGGACGACCTGCGCGCCCGCCCGGTCGCCGAGCCGCTGTGGCCCGCGGTGATCCACGCCGTGCTGGCGGAATTCCGCGACGCCGAGCCACCCGATCCCGCGTGGACCGCGGGCGTTCGCCTGATCACCCGAGCGCCGCTGCTGCAAGGTGAGTACCGCAGATCCCAGGCGGTGATCGAGGGCGCGCTGGCCGAAGCCATCGCCGAGCGCACCGGCCGCCCGATCGACGCCGACATGTTCCCGAGGATCATGGCCGGCGCTCTCACGGCAGCGCTGTGCGTGGCCATCGACCGATGGGTCGATGCCGATCCACCCGTTCCCGCGCTACCGGTCATCCGGGAGGCGTTGCGGCAGTTGTCCCTTCTCCCAGGAGCGTTTCCGATGGATGTCCCCACCCAGCACACTCTCGCCGTCCCCGGCGCGACCCTCTACTACGAGATCCGCGGCACCGGACCGCTGTTGCTGCTGATTCCCGGCGGCAACGGTGACGCCGCATCCTTCGACGCCGTCGCCGAGCGGCTCGCCGACCGCTACACCGTGGTCGCCTACGACCGGCGCGGCTTCACTCGCAGCCCCCTCGACGGACCGCCGCACGATCGCGTGATCACCGACGGCACGGACGCCGCCACGCTGCTCACGCACCTCACCGACCAGCCCGCCCACGTCCTCGGTAGCAGTTCCGGGGCGATCGTGGCGCTCGAATTGCTGCGCGCCCGGCCGGAGCTGGTGCGCACACTCGTGGCGCACGAACCACCGCTGGCCACGCTGCTGCCCGACGGCGAGAAGTGGCTGGCCTTCCTGGACAGCATTCACGAGCAGAGCAAGACCGAAGGCACCTCCGCCGCCATGGCCGCGTTCTCGGCGGGCATCGGCATGCGGCCCACGCCGCTTCCCCCGCTCGAACAGCTGCCGCCGGAAGCCGTCGCGACAGTCACCAGGATCCAGCAGAACTTGGTCTTCTGGATGGAACACGAGCTGAGACAGTATCCCCGGTACGCCCCGGATCTCGCGGCGTTGCGCGCGTCGTCGGACCGGCTGGTACTCGGCGTCGGACACGAATCGAGAGACACCTTTCCCGGACTTCCGAACGCCGTACTCGCGAAGGAACTCGGCCTGGACCTTGTCGAGTTCGCGGGCGACCACGTCGGCTATCGCATGGCCGCCGACGAGTTCGCCGCCCAACTCGATCGCGTCCTGACCCGCGACACACCAGCCGCCGCGGACTAAGCCGACTGGCGCAGGGGATGCAGGGCGGCCAGCGCCCGCAGGGCGTCGGCGCGTGAGATGGGCTGGTCGTTCTCCAGGGCGGCCAGTTCCAGTTCGATCCAGTCGCGGATGAGCGCGGACATGGTCATGTTGCGCTGCTCGGCGGCCTTTTTGACCCGCTGGTGCAATTCCAGTGGGATGCGCAGCGACGTGGTGACGGTGACCGTGTCCTCGGCGCGCAACGGCGGGGGCAGCTCGGCCGCGTCGACCGGCGCGTCACTGTATTCCAGACCGGAGAGGAAGTCCCGGACGGCCTCCGGGTTCGTCGGATAGTCAGTCATCGGTGTGCTCCCAACGCTCGAGTTCGGCCACCTGGGCCTCGGTCATCTCGACCGCGCCCAGGATGTCCCACTGCCAGCCTTCGGTGCGGCGGACAGCGACGATGAGCGGCCGGCCCGCCTCGGTCCGGCCCCACACCGTCAGGACCGCGAGCTCGTTCCGGCCGTGCGCCTGCCGAGGCCATCGGCGGGCGCCCATGAGCACCTGCAGCACTTCACGCGGGTCGATTCCCACCAGCGACAACAGTGCCCACTCAGGCCAGTTATAACCCACGATCAGCGATAATACAAGTGTATTACAAGGAAGCTCACCGCGCTCTCGCCCGGGACAGATTCCAGCTCTGCCAGCTGTCCTCGCCCAGGTCGGCGCGCAACCTGGCACGTACGTCCGCACGCAGCGGCTCGGGCAGCCGTTCGGTCGCGGGCATGATGTCCGGCGACAGCGTCACCAGGTATTCGGTGTCCAGCGCTTTGCCCCGCTGCCAGCGATCGATGTTCTCCTCGGCGATGAGTCGCTCCGGGTCCACCACGGCCAGCGCCAGCAAGGTCGCCATGGCGGTGCCGAGCACGGCGCGCGGCAACCATGCCCGGCGCAGTCGCAGCACCGCGACCAGGACCAGAACGTAGACCAGGCCGAGCCACAGTTCACAGACTTCCACCAGCAGGCGCAACACCGTGAAGCCGTAGGCCCGCTGATAGGTCCACATCCGGCCGAGCGCCGAGGCGACGATCACCAGCGCCAGCAGGCTCACCGCCGTGAGCAGACCGCGCAGCCACCACCGGTCGGCGGGCGTGTCCTGGGCCGCCCAGCGCAACACGACAACGAGCACCGCGAGTGTCAGGACGGTGACGGCCGACAGCTGCCAGAAGCCGGTGCGGGCGTACTCGGCGTAGGTCAAGCCCGACGTCTTCCGGACATGCTCGTCGCCGCCGAACAGCACGACGAACTGGGTCACGACGAAGGCCGCGAACAGGATCGCGAGCGCACCGACCGGCAGTGCCCATTCCGAACGGCGCAGTGTTCGCCCACCCGCGCTCGCGGTGGCAGGCGGCGGCGGGCCCGCGAGCACGAACAAGGCACTGACCGCACCGAGCGCGACCACCGCGAACAGGACGATCCACCGCACCACCGAGGGGATGTCCAGGTCCGGCGTCACGGTCTCGAGCAGCGCGGCGAACATCGCGTCGGCGCTGCCGAGCAGCGGAACGAAGACCGCGAGCAGCGCGACGGTCACCGCAACCGACAGCCCGAGCCGCCGGGCCCGCGGCGTGTGCGCACCGCGCACCCTGGCGGTACCGGCGTACACCCACGGCACGGCGGAGACCGCCTCCAGGCCGAGCGCCAGGGTGTCGTAGAGGATGCCGTTCGCCGAGCGGCGTCCCACGACCGCCAGTGAACCGGCGACACACGCCGCGAGCACGCACAAGGCGAACAGCCAGCCCGCGGCGCGGACGGCGCCTACCGCGAGCAGGGCGAGCGCGAGCGTCGCCCACCACGCGCGTCCCGCGAACCGCGCTCTTCGCGCGTAATGCGATGTCGCCGCCGATCGTTCGGCCGCTTGTTCCGCGTCCCCTGTGCTGTCTTTCGTCGTGCTCGCCACGGCCCTGCGGGCGTTCCGGTCGACGAGGACGACCGCCGTCGCCGCGACCGCGGCGGCGAGAACCCAGCCGATGCCTGGCCGGTCCCAGTGGACGAGGATCGCCGCCGCCAGACCGGAGACGAGCGCGGCAGGCACCACCCCGGGAGGACAGACCACACGCCGCCACTTGGGTGGCCGCTGCCACGCGGTCGGGCCGCCCGGGCAGGGCTGGGCGGATCCGCCGGTCGGTGTACCCGCAGCGGCGATGCCTGCCGCCCGCATGTCCGATCCGGCGACCGGTGGATCGACCATCGCAGTGCCGGAACTGATTGCGGCAGAGATGGATTCGGTGCTCGACGCAGCAGAGGCCTCGGGTTCGGCCGTCGAGGCGGATTCGGGTTCGGGAGGCATGGTTCGTCCCTTCGATAGGCGTGCGGAATCACCCCGGAACCGTTCTGGTGGTCCGGGTCGGATGAGTGGCAGGTCAGCGCCCGGGCAGAACGACCCGGATACGGGAGCCAGGCTCGGCGACCGCGATGGTGCCGCCGTGCAGGTCGACCACCCAGCGGGCGATGGCGAGGCCGAGCCCGGTGCCGCCGCCCGTGGTCCGGCCGCCCCTGGTGAACCGGTCGAACACCCGGGCGCGTTCGGCGTGCGGGATGCCGGGGCCGTCGTCGTCGACGTCGATGACGGCCTCGCCTTGCGAGACACGCACGGCCACGCGGACTTCCCCGCCCGCAGGTCCGTGGCGGGCGGCGTTGTCGAGCAGGTTGAGCAGCACTTGGTGCAGACGCGCACGGTCGGCGTACACGCGGGCGGCGCCGGGCAGCACGTCGGTGCGGAATCGCACGCCGCGCCCGAGCGCGGCGGTCATGACCTCCGCTTCGGCGACGACGTCGGCCAGCAGCGGCGCGATCGGCAACTCCTCGCGGTCGAGCGGGAAGGCGCCCGCTTCGATGCTGGAGAGGTCGAGCAATTCGGACACCAGCAGGGTGAGCCGTTCGGTTTGGGCCAGTGCGGTGCGCAGGGTCGCCGGGTCGGGTTGGGAGACGCCGTCGACGAGGTTCTCCAGTACCGCCTGCAAAGCGGTGATGGGCGTGCGCAATTCGTGCGAGACGTTGGCGATCAGGTCGCGGCGTTGCCGGTCGGCCGCCGCGAGGTCGGCCGCCATCTGGTTGAACGCCTCGGCCAGTTGCCCGACTTCGTCCCGGGAACTCGCCCGCACCCGCAGGGTGTAGTCGCCGTGGGCCATCCGTTTCGCCGCCGCGGTCATCTCGCGCAGCGGCCTGGTGATGCCGTGGGCGAGGAACTGCGAAGTGAGCAGCGCGATCACCACCGCGGTGAGCGTGGTGCGCGGGGGCAGCCATCCGATCTTGAACCGGAAGAATCCGAACGCGACCCCGCCGGAGCACAGCATGAGGATGGCGAGCTTCAGCTTGATCGACTTCACCGGGTCCAGCGGCCGGGGCAGCAGCTCGGCGATCCGATCGCTCGCTCGGCGCACCCACCGCCGTTCGCCGTATTCCGCTCCCCCGACGGGTATTTCGCGTTCCACCTCCGGTGCGCTCTCGGGTTCGGTACTCATCGGGCATCCAGGGCGTACCCGACGCCGCGCACGGTGCGGATCAGGTCGGCGCCGAGTTTGCGACGCAACGCCTTGATGTGGCTGTCGACCGCGCGGGTGCCCGCCGCGTCGGACCAGTCCCAGACGTCTTCGAGCAGCCGCTCGCGCGCAAGCACCATGCGCGGGCGGCGGGCCAGCCGGGCCAGCAGATCGAATTCCAATGGTGTGAGCAGGGCCTCGACGTCCGCGCGCCAGACTCGGCGCTGGTCGACGTCGATTCGCAGGTCACCGACCAGGATCGTCGCGCCGCCGCGGTCGGCGGCCCGGTCCAGCCGGCGCAGCAGCGCGTGCACCCGGGCCGCGAGCACGCGCAGTGAGAAAGGTTTCGTGAGGTAGTCGTCCGCGCCGACACCCAACCCGACGAGCTGGTCGGTTTCCTCGGCGCGCGCGGTGAGCATGAGTACGGGCACCGGGCGGCGCGCCTGAATACGGCGGCACACCTCCAATCCGTCGAACCCCGGCAGCATGACGTCGAGCACCACGAGGTCCGGTCCGACGGCCTCGGCGGCGGCGACGGCCGAGGGACCGTCGTGCGCCAGGTCGACGGTGTACCCCTCCGCCCGCAGGCGAGCCGCGACGGATTCGGCGATGGTCATCTCGTCGTCCACCACCAGGATCCGCCGTGCGGCCTGCGCCGGTGCGCTGTGTTCCATGCACCGAACCCTAGCCACCGGCTGTGGAGAGATCCGGGCTCGATTGTGGAGATTTCGTGTGCATCCGCGCGGGCGCGCCCGCGTTCAGGGCCGGGGCCACGGACGCTTGTCGATGCGTTCGATGTCGGTGTTGAACCGCTTCAGGAATTCGGCGAACGCGGCGATGTCCTGCGCCGTCCAGTTCGCCAGGACGTTTTCGAGAGCGCGGACGTTGTAGGCGCGTTCGGCGTCGAGCTGGCGCCCGCCCTCGGCGGTGATCCGGAATTTGCGCGCCATGCCGCCGTCCGGATCCGGAATACGTTCGATCAGACCGGCTCCGCGCATGGCGGTGGTCTGCCGGTGCAGCGTCGAAGTGTCCAGGCCGAAGGCATCGCTGAGTTCTCCCACGGACATCGGGCCCTGTACCCGCAGCCTGCTCAGCACCGTGTAGGCGCTGCGGTCGAGGTGGCCACGCCCCCGGCGGGCCTTGGCGCTGAGGCTGTGCCGCCCCAGCAGCATGGTCTCGAACTCCACCGAAGATACGGGCTTGTCCACACAACGCTCCTGCCGATATTCGCCAGCTACGGGCTCATCTCCGCACCTATACCACACTCCCGCGGGCCGACCAGCACATTTGCATAGTACAACTCTTGTGCATCATGCAATTCGTATGTACTGTGCACAAGAATCGCAAGAGAGGGAGACCCGCGTGGCAGCACCATCGGCAGCTCGGTCCGAGGGCATCGTCGGCGTACTCGCGGCGGCAGGCATCGTCGCCGCACTGATGCAAACCCTGGTGGTGCCGTTGATCGGGGACCTGCCCCGGATCCTGGACACCACACCGTCCAACGCGTCCTGGGTGATCACGGCGACGCTGCTCGCCGGCGCGGTGGCCACCCCGATCACCGGACGCCTCGGCGATCTCTACGGCAAGCGCCGCATGCTGCTGGCGTGCACGGTTCCGCTCATCGCCGGATCGCTGGTCTGCGCGCTGGCGAGTTCGGTGGTGCCGATGATCGCCGGTCGCGGCCTGCAGGGCATCGGCATGGGTGTCGTCCCGCTCGGCATCAGCGCGTTGCGGGACGTCCTGCCCGCCGAACGACTCGGCACGTCCATCGCGGTGATGAGCGCGTCGATGGGAATCGGTGGCGCGCTGGGTCTTCCGCTGGCCGCGGCGGTGGCCGAGAACGCCAGCTGGCGCGTGTTGTTCTGGGGCTCGGCGGTGCTGAGCGCTGGTGTCGCCACGCTGATCTGGCTGCTGGTGCCCGCCATCCCGGCACGCGGCGGCGGCGGTTTCGACGTTCCCGGCGCACTCGGTCTCGGCACGGCGCTGGTGTGCCTGCTGCTCGCGGTGTCCAAGGGCGCCGATTGGGGCTGGACGAGCGGAACCATCCTCGGCCTGTTCGCGGTCGCGGTCCTGGTCCTCGCGGTGTGGGGCTGGTGGGAACTGCGTACCGCGGACCCGCTGGTCGACCTGCGCGTGACCGCGCGCACGCAGGTCCTGCTGACCAACGCGGCCTCGATCGTGGTCGGGTTCGCCATGTACGCGCAGTCTTTGATCATCCCGCAACTGCTGCAACTGCCGGTGGTCACCGGGTACGGCCTCGGGCAGTCCATGCTGGCGATGGGATTGTGGATGGCTCCCGCCGGCCTGGTGATGATGGCGGTCTCCCCGCTCGGCGCCCGGCTGTCGGCCGCGCGCGGGCCGAAGGTGACGCTCGCCGTCGGCAGCTCGGTGATCGCCCTCGGATACGGTTCGTCGGTCGTGCTGATGGGGTCGACCTGGGGGCTACTCGTCGTGACCTGCGTGTGCAGCGGTGGCGTCGGCCTCGCTTACGGCTCGATGCCCGCGCTCATCATGGGCGCGGTCCCGCTGTCGGAAACCGCGTCGGCCAACAGCTTCAACACCTTGATGCGCTCGATCGGCACCACGGTGTCGGCCGCGGTCGTCGGCGTCGTCCTCGCGCAGATGAGCACCCGCCTCGGTGGGCACACCATCCCCACCGAGGCCGGCTTCCGCACCGGATTGCTGATCGGTTGCGGCGTCGCGGTGCTGGCGGCGCTGATCGCGCTGGCCATTCCGGTTCGCAAGTCTGCCGCGACGCTGCCGGAGGCCGACCCCGAGCCCGCGGCCGCGCGCGCCTGAGCGCCGCGGCCCGCGCGGGGTCAGGCGAACAGGCGGGCGACGAACGGAATGCTGTCGGACAGCGAAGCGGCCATCGTGGCGCTGTGATCCTTGCCCGGATACACGTGGACCTCGGGCCGGACGCCGTGCGATTCCAGATCGGTGACCAGCTTCGCGGTCAGGGGAGCCGGGACGTCGGTGTCGTTGGTGCCCTGCCCGATGAACAGCGGCCGGTCGTAGCCCGTGAGCGGAACGTCCATGACGGAGCGGGCGGTGGCGACGAAATCGCCGTCCGCCAGCGGGCGCGAGAACAACCGGTTGACCGAGATCCCTTGCGCCCGCTCGGCCAGCGGCTGGAAGCACAGCGATTCCGCGGCGGTGGCCAATTGCTTGCCGACCGGGCTGAGGTAACTGTCGAGATCGAAGCCCGGTCGCGCCGCCCGCAGTCCGTTCATGACATACGCGATATAGGCGGTGAGGTGCGAATTGTCGATCGGAGGGGCGTCGGGCCCGAGGAACGAGGCGGCCTCGACGACATTGGAGGCGGGGCCGGTGGCGACCGCGCCGCGATAGTCCAGTTCAGGGGCGTACGCCGTGGCCAGCGAGGCGGTGAACACCGCGGCTCCGCCACCCTGCGACTGCCCGATGGCCACCCATTTCGACGACAGCGAATCCTCGACGGCGCGGGCCGCGCGCACCATGTCGATCCCGGCGTGCGCCTCGGCGCGTCCGTCCAGATACGCGTGCGGCCCCGGGGTGCCCAGACCGATGTAGTCGGTCGCGACGACGGCGTAGCCCTGGCGCAACCAGGTCGCCAGGTAATCCAGGTCGCGCTTGCTACGGCCGGCGGTCGACGGCGCGCATTCGTCGGCGAGGCCGACCGTCCCGTGCTCCCAGGACAGCACCGGCCAGCCACCGCTCGGCGGCGTCCCCGCCGGAACGAAGACCGCACCACCGGCCAGCGCCGACCGGTCATCGGAGGTCCTGGTCCAATACGTCAGGCGGCGGGCCGCGCCCGCGCCCTCGATCCAGAGCTGTTCGGGCAGCGCCTCGTCGCTGGCGACCGCACCCGGAGCCGCGCCCGGCCCCGTGGGGTCGGCCACGGCCGCCCCCACCGGCGGACCCGCGAAAAGCAATGCGGCCGCGGCCACGGTGATTCCTGCACGTCGCACCGACATGGCGCCACCTCTCGGTTCTCAATTTGGTGTCTCGTCGAGACACTGTAGCCCGATTTTCGGCTAATGTGTCACTTTGAGACATCAATAGGGACGACATCGCCGAGAGAGAATGCGGGGCATGACGGGTGTGAACGGTCCACGCGACCGCGAGAAGGCGCGGGTGCGGCGGGAATTGGTCGACGCGGCGCTGCGGCTGTTCGAGCTGCATGGGTTCGAGCAGACCACCGTGCAGCAGATCGCCGACGCGGTACAGGTCTCCCGGCGGACCTTCCACCGTCATTTTCCGTCGAAGCTCGCGGTGGTGTTCAGCCACGAGGAAGACCTCATGGCCCAGTTGCTCGCCGCTGTCGACCGACGCCCGGCGAGCGAATCGGTGCTGACCGCGGTGCGCGCGGCGCTGCGCGACTTCTTGCTCGACGAGCGGGACGCACCGTCGCGTGACCGCCAGGCGGAGACCGCGCGCCGAGCCAGGCAGCTGCTGGTCGGCAATCCGGAATTGCGCCGGGAGAACTTCATCGGGGCGCTGGGACGCCAGCGCGCGATGGCGCTGAACTTCGCCGCCCGCGCCGGGCTTCCCGCCGATGACCTGCGACCGCAGCTCACTGCCGCGGCCTGTTTCGCGGCCTTCGGTGTCGGCCTCGATCACTGGATGATGGGAGCGGACCACTCGATCCCGGCCTTGCACCGGGTCCTCGATCGCGCGATCGCGTCGCTCCAGCGGGGCATCGACATCCAGGGCGCCGGCTGAACGCGCGCCGGATCGGCACAGCCCGCGCCGCAACCTGTTTCAATCGGTCGCATACCATCGCGAAGGTGATCACGGTGGCCACTTGGAACGTCCTGCATCGCGTCCACGCCGAGAACTGGTACGAGGACGTCGCCACCCGCTGGCCGGACGAGGGCGCACGTATCGCCGAAGTCACCGCGCGGGTGGCCGAACGCACCGAGCGGATCATCGCGTTACAGGAGGTCAGCGGCGATCAACTGGCCAGCCTGCGAATGGCGCTGCCGGATCGAACCTTCCACGCGATGCGGTACCAGCGGTTGCCGACGCCGCGGCGCATGCCCAGCTCCTTGCTCGACGGCGGGGAGTACCTGGTGGTGCTCACCGCGGAGCCGAGCAGGGAGGTGACCGCCGAATCCTTCGCGCACGACCACGGCAAGGGCGCCCTCGTCGTCGACGTCGGCGGGCTGACGGTGATCGCCACCCATGTCACCGGCGATCGGCGGCGCACCGACCAGCTCGCCCGCCTGGCCGAACTCGCCACCGATGCCCCGGAGGACGCCGCGGTGCTGCTGGGTGACTTCAACATCGACCGCGCCACCGTCGCCGCCGGGTTGGGTGACCACTTCATGGTCGCCGAACATGTCGCGGGTGGGCTGCCCACCCGCCCGCGTTCCTCGGGAACGAAGTCGCAGCACATCGACCACGTGGTGGTCCACGGCGCGACCGTCACGGCGGCGTCGGTCGACGACATCGGCGGGGTGTCCGACCACAATCTCGTCCATGCGAGCGTCATGGTGTGAGTCGGCCGGGGTCCGCGTCGGTGCCGTCGTACTGCCGATGCCGGGCGGGCCACGAGTTCGGTGCCGCGGCGATTCCGGTCGACCCGTGCCGGAGGTCGCAACGGAAGTTCCGGAAAGCGGGGATGCCACGGCATGATCGGCGAGTTCGGGGAGGGAGCCGGGATGTCCGCGGTCGCGAAATCTCCCGCGCACACAGCGGGTTCCGCAGCGGCAGCGCGTCTTCGACCCCAGTGAGTCGTTGCCGTGTCACGTGCGCCGCAACAGCACCCGGACTGGTCACGCCCAGGTCCCGAATTCCGGGCAGCACGAACGACCTCGGCGCGTACGACGAACGTCGTCACCCGCCCGCGGCAGAGATACTCCACGCCAGAACGATTCGGCTCCGGTCTGTGGCCGGGACCCGTCGAGTCGAGTTCGGCACGCGGGTCCGTCGGGCATCCGATCCGGCACCTCCTCGCGCTACGACGGGCGGTAGTATGAGTCGGTGCGTAATCCGACGGTAGTGGCGGCGCGGCTGCGCGGCGCGTTCGTCGGATCCGCGGCCGGGGCGGTGAGCATCGCCGCGCACGCGCTCGGCGGCGGTGCGATGGCACCCGGCGCGGCGCCGATCGCCCTGCTGATCGCCGCGTGCGCGGCGGTCGGCGTGCTGGCCGGTGCGCGACCCCACCGGCACGGGCTCGGCGAGATGATCGCCACGCTGGCGGTGGCGCAAGCCGTCGCGCATTTCGCGTCCACCCTGTCGGCTGCTCATCACCACGACGCGGGCGCGACCTCGGTCATGCTCGGCACGCATCTCGCGGCCGTCCCGCTCGGCGCGCTACTCATCCGCGCCGCCGAACGCGCTGTCGTGCGCGCGGTCTCCGATGTGCGCCGCACGGTGCGCGTGCTCGGTGAAGGCCCCAGCGCGCCGGTCCGGATCGGCTCGCCCGCGTCCGGGCATGTTCTCCCCCATCCGCGCCGCCCGCTACTGAGTTCGGGCCCCGGCCTGCGCGGCCCGCCACCGATCCGCTGACCCCCACATCGCGCCGACGAGCATCGCCGGAGCACCCGGCCGCGCGAGACGACCCTGCCCACGATTCGCTTCGGATCATGCCTGCCCACTCCGGCTCGCGAATGCCATTCCGACCTCGGATATCACGGCGGTACAGCGCCGGAGAATCGACTCGCCGTGAACCCGGTTGCGAAGCGGGCGTTTTCGGCGACTCGCAGTGCGGCTTCAGGGCCAGATCGGCTGCCGCCGACTCGGTGCCCGGCCTCCTCGCGGCGGGCGGGATGTGACGTGTCCACCGACAGCACCGAGTGACCCGGGCCCGCCGACGGATCGGTCGATGCCCGGAACTCCCGAGGCCTTCGTCAGCGCGCACCACACCGAATCTCACGACTTGCGGAGTTCTCATGACCGTCAACCTTTTCGTCGCACCGCGCACCGCTCGTTTCTTGCGTGGCGCGCTCGCCGCCGCGGCGGTGCCCCTTCTGCTGACCGCGTGTTCGTCGGCCGACAAGACCGGCACCGTCGCATCCGCCGATGCGGTGACCATCTCCGACCAGTGGGTCAAGGCCGCCGACAGCGGGATGTCGGCCGCGTTCGGCGACCTGACCAACAGCGGCGACACCCCGCGCACCATCGTCTCGGCCGCCAGTCCCGCCTCCGGCCGGATCGAGTTGCACGAGGTGGTCACCGACGCGAACGGCACCAAGGCGATGCGGCCCAAGCCCGGCGGCTTCGTCGTTCCGGCGCACGGCCGCACCCAGCTGCGGCCCGGCGGCGACCACATCATGTTCATGGACCTGCACGGGCCGCTGCGCACGGGGTCGGAGACGTCGGTCACGCTGACCTTCGACGATGGCTCGACCACCACCTTCACCGCTCAGGTGCGCGACTTCGCGGGCAACCAGGAGAATTACGTGCCCGATCACACGGGCGGCGAGGCACATGCAGGCGCGCAGACCCCCGCGCACGGTGGCTGACCGCAACGAACCGCGTCCCGCACGGATCAACCGGCGGCGTCTACTGGGCGGCGGAGCCGCCGCGGCCGGCGTCGCCGGTGCCGGGCTCGGCGCGGCCGCGCGTTTCGGACGGCGGGAACCCGGTCCCCCGGCCCGGGAAGCGACGGTGCCGTTCTACGGCCCGCACCAAGCCGGGATCGACACCCTCCCGCAGTCGCACGCGGCATTCGTCGCCTTCGATCTGCGACCGGGTGTCCGGCGCGATGACCTCGTCGGACTGCTGAGGATATGGACCGGGGACGCCGCCCGGCTGACCGAGGGGCGGCCCGCGCTCGCGGACACCGAAGCCGAACTCGCGCTGCGCCCGGCGCGGCTCACCGTCACGGTGGGTTTCGGGCCGGCGGTGTTCACGGCGGCCGGGCTCGAGCATCGCAGGCCGTCGTGGCTGCGGCCGTTGCCCCCTTTCGCCATCGACCGGCTCGAATCCGCCTGGACCGGAGGCGATCTGCTCCTGCAGATATGCGCCGAGGAGGCGACCACGGTGTCACACGCGGTGCGTGTGCTGTGCCGGAGCGTGACCTCGCTGGTCACCGTGCGCTGGGTGCAACGCGGATTTCGCGATGCCGCACCAGGCCGGACACCGCGCAACCTGATGGGCCAGGTCGACGGCACGGTGAACCTGGCGCCCGGCACACCGGAGTTCGCCCGTCTGGTGTGGGACGACGGGGCCACGCAGCCCTGGCTGCGCGGCGGAACCTCGTGCGTACTGCGGCGGATCGCGATGACGCTGGACACCTGGGACCGGATCGACCGAGAGGAAAGGGAACTCACCGTCGGCCGCACCATCGCCGACGGCGCGCCGCTGACCGGAACCGGCGAGTTCGACGAGCCGGACTTCGCGGCCGTCGACGCGAACGGGATACCGGTCATCCCACCGTCATCGCACATCGCTCGCGCCCATCACACCCACGACGGCGAGCGTTTCCTGCGGCGCGGCTACAACTACGACGACGCCCCCACGCCGGGCGGGACCTCCAACTCGGGTCTGCTGTTCGCCGCCTATCAGCGGGACGTGGACACCCAGTTCCTTCCGGTCCAGCGTCGGCTCGCGGAATTCGACGCGCTCAATGTGTGGACCACACCCATCGGTTCCGCGGTGTTCGCGATCCCGCCCGGGGTCGCGTCACCGGGCGGCTATCTCGGGCAACCGCTGTTCGAGGCGTGAGAAGTGTTCGGCGCCCATGCGGCGCCGGACACCTCAGGTCCACAACACGGCCACCAAGACGTTCACGATCGCCAGCACGCCCGCGGCATCGGTCAGCCACGGCACCGGCTTGCCTCGCTTCTCGTCCGCGTGCCCGATCTCCGCGAACGCCGCCACCGCCACCGCGACGACCAGCTTCACGCCGATCTTCACCATGTTCGGGTCCTTGCCGAGCGAATCGATCGACTCGGCCATGCCGACCAAGATCAATCCGGTGACCACCTGCAACCGCGCACCCCAGACCATCACCTCCGAGACCCGAGGCCGCCCCGCCACATAACCACCCACTACCGCCGCCATGCCGAGCAGGTGAGCGACGACTACGACGTTGTAGATCAACTCTGACACGTTCACGCAGCAAACTTGCCATGGTTCGGGCGCGAGTGCACTTCGCGATTTCGCTGCCCGATGGGACGAACTCGCCCGCACCGGTGCGGCGCATTCGAAGAGCTCGGTCACCGAACTACGTCGCGTACAGCGTCACCTGACGGATGTGGCGGGGATGCCGCACGACCCGACAGTGGACCACACGACTTGCATCACACCTGCTCGAAGGACGAACCACATGGTCGAAATCCGACGCGGTCGCACACGGTGGCGAACCACCAAGACTGTCACCACAATCGCGGCCGCAGTCGCCGCGGACGGACCCGCCGCCGCGACCCTACCGAAACGAACTGCCGGACCGGCTACGACGCCGACCAGCCCGCGGAGAAACGCCGGCGTCCGTGTAGCGACACGACCGGCCGCGCGACTATCGTGACGAGTCGATCTGTTGGTGGACTTGGCTTTTCACCCCACGGTGGGAGTATTCGAGGTTGACGTATGAGCAGCACATCGGCCGCTGTCACGCTCGACCGGCTGCGCCGGGATCTGCGCGAATTCGCGCGCTTGGCCGAAGCGCGTTACGACCCCGCGGTGGTGGATCCGGCGCTGGACGCTCTCGCCGATCTGTGGACCGGCTCGGTGGTCGGTGTGCGCACCACGACCCATCCGGTGCCCGAGCGCGAGGTCAACGCCAGGGTGCAGCACTCGGGCCCACCGGCAGAACTGGTCGAGACGCTGCGCGGTGCCGGACTGATCACCTTCATCGGACATCCCATGGAGCGATTGCTGGCGGAGGTCTGTGCCGAGGTCCCGGCGGGATCGGCCGTTGACCTGTCCCTCACCGGTGGTGTGCAGAAGGTCTGGCTGTTCTTCGCCGATGTCCTCGAGGTCCAGCGGATGCTCGCGTTCCCGGGGATTCCGGACGCGGCGCGCTCGCACGCCGAGCACTTGACCCGCTACGGCGGCAAGGTCGGCATTCTGGCGCTCGATTTCGCCAGTCGCACCATGAACTTGTACTCCCAGGTGCTGCCGCCCGGTGCGATCACTTCCGACGACATCGCCGCGATCCTGACCGACCTGGATTTCGTCGTTGCCACCGACGAAGAACGGACGCTGTTCGACGGCACATTCAACGTCTACCGCACCTTCTCTTGGACCTCGCCGCGCATGCGACGCATCTGCTTCCCGCAGCGTTATCAGGAATCGAATTTTCCGCGCGACCTCGATCCGGTGCTGGCCCGTTTCGTCGACGGGGCGCCGCGCGCCTTCGAAGGGCCACGCGGCTTCACCCTCTACGCCGCCTACGGCCCGCACTCGCGGTATTACAAAGTGCAAGCCGAATACACGACCGTCCATCGTGCCGTCATCCCCGGCGGCGGCGCCGCGCCGCGAGCGAAATAGGCGCGGCTCGTAGTGGCCGCCGCTGACGGAGATGGCCTCGGGGTGCGGCGGACGTTCGGCGGCGGCGAGCACCTGCATCGAGTGCGCGCAGACGATGGCGCCGTCGACCGGGCGCACACGTTCGTGCCGTGACCTCGAGCCGTGCGCACGCCGAGGCGGGGTGATCCACGCGACAGTACAATCTGGAATGATTCCAATAAAGTCGGAGTTGTTCTCCGTGAAGACCACGAGAGGAGTGCAACCATGACTACCGCACACAAGACTCAGCACCGAACCAATCGCCGTCTCGCCGACGAGGTCCGCAATTTCACCGGTTCACCCCGCTTGGCCGCCGATCTGCAGCGCGTTCTCGTCGATCTCGTCGAACTGCACTTGCAAGGCAAGCAGGCCCACTGGAACGTCGTCGGCGCCAATTTCCGCGATCTGCACCTGCAACTCGATGAGCTCGTCGATGCGGCACGGGAGGGCAGCGACACCATCGCCGAGCGGATGCGAGCCCTCGACGTGGTCCCCGACGGACGCTCCGACATCGTCGCCGCGACGACGAGCCTCCCGCCGTTCCCCGCCCAAGAGGTGAACTCCGCCGACGTCGTCGACTTGATCACGACTCGCACCTACGCGGCGATCGACACCATCCGCGACGTGCACGACGCGGTGGACGCCGAGGACCCCAGCACCAGCGATCTGCTGCATCAGATCACCGCGTCGCTGGAGAAACTGGCGTGGATGATCAAGTCGGAGAACCGCAAGGTCTGACGCACGAGCGCCATACGCCGAGTGGAAGCACCCGCCGTTCCCTTCCAGGGGTCCGAGCGCGATCATTGAGGCGTGCACGACCTGATCCGCTCGGTGTGGCACGAGCCGCACGCCCCCGACGCTCCACCTCGGTCATGGCGGGATCGGGCGCTCGTGGGAACGTTCATCGCGCTCGCGGTTCTCGAAGGTTCGCTTCGACAAGACATCTCGCACCGGTTCGTGTGGATCGCGGTCGCGGTCGCGATCATGCCCACGCTGTTGTGGCGCCGGAGCCGACCACTGGCGATGGTCGGCATCGCCTTCGTCGGCTCGACCTCGGCGACGGTGCTGCTGGGTGGCGATCAGTCGGACATCGCCGCCATGGGGGCGACGCTGCTGTTGCCGTACGCGTTGTACCGGTGGGGGTCCGGGCGCGACATCGTGATCGGATCGGCGATCGTCTTCCCCAGTGCGGGCATCGCGATGCTGACCGGCGGCCTCCCCGCCGCCGATGCGGCCGGAGCGTTCATCGTGCTGTTCGCGGCCGTCGCGCTGGGCTTGGCATTCCGGTACCGGGCACGGGCGAAGGCTCGGGAACTCGATCAGGTCAAGCTGGTCGAACGTGAACGACTGGCCCGCGATCTGCACGACACCGTCGCGCATCATGTGTCGGCCATGGCGATTCGCGCCCAAGCCGGTCTGGCGATCGCGGAGTCCACGCCCGGCGCCGCCGTCGACGCGCTGCGCCTGATCGAGGCCGAAGCCGCGCGCACGCTCGCCGAGATGCGCGCCATCGTGCGTGTGCTCCGGCGAGACCAGCCGATCGATGATGGGGACCGCTCGCCCAATCCCGGCATCACCGATCTGGAACAGCTCGCCGGTTCCACCGGCAACGGTCCTTCCGTGGAGGTGGAGATCAGTGGTGATGTCACCGATCTGCCCGCGACGGTCGGCACCGCGATCTACCGCTTGGCCCAGGAGTCGATCACCAACGCGGTGCGTCACGCCCGGCACGCCACCCGCATCGAAGTGCGTGTAACCAGCGACGACACAGCCGTCCGGCTGCTCGTCCGTGACGACGGCGACGGCGGTCCCGCACGCCCGGCCGGATCTCCGGGTTACGGGCTGGTCGGCATGGCCGAGCGCGCCGACCTGCTCGGCGGCACCTGCGCGGCGGGCCCGAACTCCGACCGCGGGTGGACCGTGACGGCGGTGCTGCCCCGGCAGGGTGCGGCGACATGACCGTAGGCGAGCCGATGACGCCGGATCTGCGGGTGGTCGTCGCCGACGACCAGGAGATCGTCCGCACCGGGCTGGTGATGATCCTCGACGCCCAACCGGGTATCGAAGTCGTCGGCGCGGCCGCGGACGGGGCCCAGGCCGTCCGGCTCGCTCGCGATCTGCGCCCAGATGTGTGCTTGTTCGATATCCGCATGCCGGGCGTCGACGGCATCGAGGCCACCCGCCTGCTCGCCGGGCCTGCCGTCGACGACCCTCTCGCCGTGGTCGTCATCACCACCTTCGACCTCGACGAGTACGTTTACGCGGCGCTGCGTGCCGGCGCACGCGGTTTCTTGTTGAAAGAGGCCGGACCCGCGATGCTCGCGCAGGCCGTCCATGCCGCCGCTCGCGGCGACGCGCTCATCGCCCCGAGTATCACCGCGCGTCTGCTCACCGCCTTCGCAGGCACCGGACGCGCCGCAGCGCCTGCCCGGCCCGCCATGGAACTCACCGACCGCGAGGAGCACGTACTGGCCACTGTGGCCCGGGGGCGAACCAACAACGAGATAGCCGCGGAGCTGCACATCAGCCTCAGCACGGTCAAGACCCACATCGCGAGCCTCATGGCCAAACTCGGGGCGCGCAACCGGGTGGAACTCGTCATCTGGGCGTACGAGACCGACCGCGTCGGGCGCTGACCGGAGCACCTCGGCCGAAAGTATCCCCGGGCCCCGTCCTATCGGCCGACTCGGATCGAACCGCTCGTCCGATGTGGTCCGTCGGCCGGTTCGCCAGGATGGACGCACAACCGACGCCGCTCGCGGCCCGGCGTGACCATCCGAGGGAGAAAACCATGTCGGCATCGACGAACGCGACCACGCCCGAACGCGACGCCACGATGAAGGCGATCGTCCAACGCGGTTACGGTGCACCGGAACAGGTACTCGCACCTGACGACATCGCCCGTCCCACTCCTTCCGACGACGAGGTCCTGGTCCGCATGCGCGCCACCAGCGTGAATACCCCGGACTGGCTCGCGGTGACCGGTGTGCCGTACCTCCTGCGACTGGGGTTCGGACTCCGCCGGCCTGCGACACCGGTGCGCGGAAGTGACATCGCGGGAACCGTGGAGACCGTCGGAAAGAACGTGACCGGCTTCCGCCCCGGCGACGAGGTATTCGGTTCGCTGTGGGGCAACAGCGCGAAATCGCTGGCAGGCACGTTCGCCGAATTCACGGTGGTACCGGCGTCCCAGCTGATCGGCAAACCCGCCGAACTGTCGTTCGCGGAGGCCGCGGCATCGGTCATGTCGGGCATCACAGCGCTGCTGGCCATGCGCGACGTGGGCCGGGCCGGGCCGGGGAAACGGGTCCTGATCAACGGCGCGTCGGGCGGTGTCGGAACGCTCGCGGTGCAGATCGCCAAGACGCTCGGCGCTCAGGTCACCGGCGTGTGCAGTACCCGCAACGTCGAGTTCGTGCAGTCGTTGGGCGCCGACCACATCATCGACTACACCCGGGAGGACTACACCCGTGGCACACAACGCTACGACGTGATCCTCGACAACGTGTTGAACCATCCGCCCTCCGCGACAGCCGATCTGCTGACACCCACCGGAATATTCATCCCCAACAGCATCGGCAGCGCCAGAGGACTTTTCGGGAGCCTGCCGAGGATCGCCCGAGCGAAGATGATGGGTTGGGGTTCGACCGACGTCCGCACCGTCACCTGCCTCCCCGGCCAGGACGATTTGAACGATCTCGCCGCGCTCTTGGTGTCCGGCGACGTCAAGGTGATCATCGAGCGGGCCTATCCCCTCGGCGAAGCCGCGCACGCGGTCGCCCACATGCTCGGACACCACGCCAGAGGCAAGATCGTCATCACCGACTAGCTTGCCCGGCGACCGCGGTCCAGCCTTCGCCGCACCCGTATCGGAGAGGCCTGGTCGGTTGAAACGCGCTGTCGGCGGAGTGGCTTGTGCGCCACCGGGGAAGTTGCTCAGCCACCCGTGAACTCGGGTGGTCTGCGCTCCAGCACGGCCGCGACGGCCTCGCGATGGTCCTCGGTGTGATGCGCGGCGGCCTGCATGGCCGCCGACAGCTCGAGCAGGCTTTCCAAGGTCTGGTGTGTTCCTTCGCGCAGCAGCCGCTTGGTCATTCGCAGCACATGCGGCGGATTGGCGCACACGCGGGCAGCGAGCCGGTGGGCCGCGTCCAAGAGTGCGCCGGGCTCCACCACCTCCGAGACCAACCCCCAGTCGAGTGCGGTGTGCGCGTCGATCGGCTCACCGGTGAACGCCATTTCACAGGCCCTGGCCATGCCGATCGCCCTGGGCAGCAGCCAGGCCCCGCCGTCGCCGGGGACCAGGCCGATCTTCACGAAGCTCTCGGCGAACACGGCGGTGGCAACGGCGATCCGCAGGTCGCACAGCAAGGCCAGGTCGCAACCCGCGCCGATGGCCGGGCCGTTGACGGCGGCGATGGTGGGTATCTCGCAGTGATACAGCGCTCTCGGGATGCGCTGAATCCCGTGACGGTATTCCTGACGTAGCCGCGCCGGTGTGCCGCCGAACATTCCGGCCCGGTCGCGCATGTGCTTGACGTTGCCGCCGGAGGAGAACGCCGAGCCCGCACCGGTGAGGATGGCCGCCCGGAGGCTATGGTCCCGGTTGGCCGCCGCCACCGCGTCCTCGAGGGCGCTGATGGTGTCCGCTTCGGAGATCGGATTGCGGGCTCGCGGGTTGTTCAAGGTCCAGACGACCACGTCGCCGGTCCGGTCGATCAGGATCGGGTCACTCATCGCGACCTCCGGACGCCGACTCGGACAGGACGATTCGCACATCCACCGGCGTGAGGTCGTGCCCGGACGCGATCACCGGATTGAGATCGAGTTCGGCTATCTCCGGGTGCGCGGCGACGAAATCCCCGATGCGCACGAGGAATCGCGCGAGCCCGTCACGATCGACCGCGGGCAGGTGCCGGTAGCCGTCGAGCATGCGGGAGGCGATGGTCTCCTCGATCATCTCGTGAGCTTCCGATTCGGTGAGGGGGACGGCTCGGAACGCGACATCCCGGACCGCCTCGACCAGCACCCCACCGGAGCCGAAAGCCAGCACCGGCCCGAAGATCGGATCCCGGGTCGCGCCGACGAGCAACTCCACACCAGCGTCGGCCATGGGGGTCACGATCATTCCGTCGATCCTGGCGTCGGGCACCTTCGCGGTCACCGCGTCGACAATGGAGTCGGCGTTCTCGGTCGCGGTGGAGGCCACCACTCCCAGCCGGACGCCACCGACGTCCGACTTGTGGATCACCTGTGCTGAGACGACTTTCAGTGCACACGGTCGCCGGTACGCGGCGACTGCCGGAGCCACCGCATCCACGTCGCGCGCGAAGGTCCACATGCCGACCTCCACTCCCCCGTCGGCCAGCACCCGCCGCGCGGTCGGCTCGTCGAGGATCCCCGAACCCGGGATGGGCGGGGCGGGCGGCGGCAGTGTCAGCGGGGAGCGCCGGGCGCGTTCGGCGATCAGGCGGCCGCGCCGGTGCAGAGCCGCCGCCGCTCGCACGGCGTGCTCGATCGAGCCGAGCACCGGTACGCCGCCGGCGCGCAGCCGGTCGTGATTGGCGATATCGAGACCGGCGTAGCAGCTCTGGATCACCAAGGGCACGTTGTATTCGGCCGAAAGCGCGAGCAGGACGCCCGCCGTCGCGTCTTCGCTGTCGCGCAATCCCGCGTCGAAACGCAGGTGGTAGCCACCGAACAGCCCGATGATCAGCACGAGGCCCACCGCGGGATCGCGCATGAGGATCTCGGCGGCTTCGGCGAAGACCATCGGGTCGGTATCGGTGGCGCCGGCCACATCGACGGGGCCCGAGACCGCGGCCGCGGCGCCGAGCACTTTCCGCAATTGTTGCCGGGTGTGCTCCGCGAGCCGCGCGGATTCGATCCCGTACGCGGCCAGGCCGTCCGCCGCCAGCGCGGCGTGTCCACCGCCGTCGCTCAGAATCGCGACCGTGCGCCCGGGGGTGATCGGAGCACACACGGCGAGGGCTCCCGCGACGACCGCGAGTTCGTCGGAGCGATCGACCAGTTCCACCCCGGCTTGGCGCAGGACGGCGGTCGCCACCGCGTCCGAGCCCGCTATCGAGCCGGTATGCGAGGCCGCGGCACGCCGGCCCTCCTCCGAGCGGCCGCCGCGCAGCAGGACGACGGGCGTGTCCGGCACGGTCCGAGCGGCCGCCACCAGGAACGACCGCCCGTTGGCGAATCCCTCGGAATGGATCGCCACGACACCGGTTTCCGGATGACGGGCGAGTTCGACCAGGCATTCGTCGTAACGGACGTCGGCTTGGTTGCCCAACCCCACGTACGCGTGAAAGCCGGGACCTCTGAGGACGTTGTTGTCGTTCACCAGCGACAACAGCATGTTCCCGCTCTGCGTGATGACGCTGATCGGTCCGCGCGGAACACCCTGCAGCCCCACCAGATTCGCACCCGAAGTGAGGTTGAGCAGGCCGGAGGTGTTGGGACCGATGACGCGAATGCCGGTCTCGTCGATCGCGGCTGCCAGCTCGGCGGCGAGATCGGCGCCGTCCACGCCGATCTCACCGAAACCGTTGGCGAGCACCACTGCTCCGGCGATGCCCGCGGTCGCGCATTCACGCAACGCGCCGGGCACGGCTGCGGCGGGCAGGGCGATCAGCGCGACATCGGCGCCGGGAGGAACCTGATCGAGCGATGCGCAGACATCCAGGCCGAGTATTTGCCCGGCATTGGGATTGACCGGATAGACGGGGTTTTCGTAACCGGCCTCTCGCAGAGCGCGAATGGCCTGGTGACCACGCTTCGCCGGGTCGGAAGACGCACCGACCACCACGACGGAGCGTGGATCCAAGAGACGTTCGAGCGCGGTGCGGACCGAGGCGTCGAGTGTGGGCACGTCACTTCCCTTCGAACACAGGGGTGCGGCGTTCGGCGAACGCCGCGACGCCCTCGGCCCAGTCCCTGGTCGCCATCAACTCCAGGATCTGGCGCGGCTCACCGGCGAGCGCGACTTCCAGGGGATCGTCACGGCGCAGCGCGGCCTTCATCCGCGCCAGCGACAACGGCGCTTTCCCCGCCAATGCGTCGGCGAGTCCGCGCGCAGTATCGAGAAGGACGTCACCGGGCACCGACGCGTAGGCCAATCCCCACTCGAATGCTTGTGTGCCGGTGCAGCGCTCGCCGAGGACGAGCAGATCGGTGGCGCGGCGCAGACCGACCAAACGCGGTAACCGATGGGTGACTCCGCCGCCGACGAACGTCCCGATGCTCACCTCGGGGAAACCGAGCTGCGCGTCCTCGGCCATCACGAGGAAGTCCGCGCTCACCGCCATTTCGGCGCCTGCGCCCAGCGCGTATCCGCCGACGGCGGCGACGACCGGCGTGTCCATTCGCTGGATCTGCTCGCACGCCCGCTGGGCGAGATCGAGGTAGTGCGCTTGCTCGGTGGGCGTGCGGGAGCCGGCGTGGTGCGCCTTCAGGTCGGCGCCGGCACAGAACGCGCGGCCCGCACCGTGCAGCACCACGCAGCGCACCGCCGGATCTGAATCGGCGACCACCAGATGGCCGATCAACGCTTCGTAGAGCTCTTCGCTGACCGCGTTGAGCCGTTCCGGACGGTTCAACGTCAGCGTCGCTGTCGGACCGGACCTGCTCACCAGCACCATGGACATTCGCTCATCTCCTCCTGCTCGGGTCGACGTCACACTATGCCATAACAGTTGCATTCCCATCTCTGAATGCAAATCGATTTGCACGCACGGGGACGCGGGTGTTGCATGACCGACCATCAGTTACCCGGGTCACAGCCCACGGTCCTTGGGAGGCATCGTGCCCACCTCAATTCCCCCTACGCGAAATCTCCAGCACACCATCACCACTCGTCAGCTCACGATGATCGGGATCGGCGGCGTCATCGGCGCCGGGTTGTTCGTCGGCAGCGGCACCGCGATCGCGGCCGCCGGACCCGGCATCGTCCTGGCCTATCTGCTCACCGGCCTGGTCGTGATCCTGGTGATGCGCATGCTGGCCGAACTGTCCACGGCGCGCCCGGAGACCGGTTCGTTCTCGAGTTACGCCTCACGCGAACTCGGGCCATGGGCCGGACTGTCGGTCGGCTGGGTGTACAGCTACCACTGGTCGGTGACGGTCGCTTTCGAGGCCGTCGCCGGTGGCGCGATCGCCAACCAGCTGGCGCCCGCGGTGCCCGCCTGGGCGTTCGCCCTGCTCTTCCTGAGCGCCCTGACCGGAGTGAACTTGGCCGCGGTGAGCTCGTTCGCGCGTTTCGAGTTCTGGTTCGCCTTGATCAAGGTCGCCGCGATCGTCGTCTTCATCGGCGTCGGCATCGCGGCGATCTGCGGCGCGTTCGCCCACTACACGGCACCGGGCACGACGAACCTGCTGGGACGAGGCGGGTTGCTGCCCAACGGATTCACTCCCCTGCTGGCCGCGTCGCTGACGGTCTTCTTCTCCTACTTCGGCACCGAATTGGTCACCATCGCCGCCGGTGAGGCCGACGATCCGGTCAACGCCGTGCGAGCGAGCATGCGCAGCGTCGCCGGGCGCATCCTCGTCTTCTACGTGGGCTCGATCCTGGTCGTCGTGACCTTGTTGCCGTGGGACAGCGCCGAGATCACCGAAAGTCCGTACACCGCGGTGCTGAATCTGCTGGGGATTCCCGGCGCCAGGACCATCATGAACCTGATCGTGCTCACCGCGGTGCTGTCGTGCCTGAACTCGGGGCTCTACTCCGCGTCGCGCATGCTGTTCGCGCTGGCCCAACGCGGAGAGGGGCCGCGACCGCTGGGCCGCGTCACCCGCTCCGGTGTGCCGACGGCCGGGGTTCTCGCCGCCGCGAGCGCCGGATTCCTGGCCGTGGCCGCGAACTACTTCCTGCCCACCGGAGCGGTTTTCAGCTTCCTGCTCAGCTCGTCCGGCGCCGTCGCGGTGGTGGTCTACCTGTGCATCTGCGCCACGTACATCGCCGGCCGACGCAACCGCGCCGCCGTGGAATCCGCCGCGCCGGCCGTACGGATGTGGGGGGCTCCCTATCTGCCGTACCTGGTCTTGGTCACTCTGCTGGGCATCGTAGTGGGGATGGTGTTCGGTTCCGATACCCGAACGCCGCTGGCGCTCACCCTGGTGGTCACGACCCTGGCCGTCGCCGCGGGCCTGCTGCACCAACGTCGCGCCGACCGGGTCGCGGCGATGACGCCGGTGAAATAGCCACCGGCAGAGCAGGATCAGACGCCGTCGGCGGCGTATACGCCGAATTCGCCCAGCAGTCTCTCCTCCTCCAACAAGGTCTCGCGGACCTCACGGCCGAGGAGGTGCGCCACCGCGCCGGACAACGCCTGGACGATCGACGTGAAGGCGGTGATCGAGCGCAGCACGCTCGCGCTCGACGCCTCGACGTAGAAGGTCTCGTGCGCCGCCGCCGCCAGCGGCGAGGCCGGGGTGTCGGTCAGGGCCACGACGTGGGCGCCACGCTGGCGGGCCCACCGCGCCGCACGGACCGTGTCGGAGCTGTAGCGATGGATCGATATCGCCACGAAGCAATCCCCCGCGCGAACACGGCGCAGTTCGTCGGTCAGCGACCCCCTGGTCCCCGTCACGGTCGCCACGTCCTCACGCAACAGACCGAGCAGGTAGCCCAGCAGATAAGCAGGCGCGTGGCACTTGCGCAGGCCCATCACGTGGACGCGGGGCGCGCGCGCCAGCTGGGCGGCCACCGCGTCCCAAGTGGTGTCCGCGATGCCCGCGAAGGAACGCGCGATGTTCGCCTGGTCCAACACCACCTGGCTCTCCCGCAGGCCCGCACCCTGCGCCACCAAGTGTTCGAGATTCTCGAAACGGCGCAGCAACTGCGCCCGCTCCTGCAGCCGCTCCTGACACAGGCGGGCCAAGCCGGGATATCCCTTCAGCCCGAGGCCATTCGCGAACCGCACCACCGTCGCCTCGTTGACGCCGACCGCGCTCGCCAGATCGGACACGGTCATGAACGCCACCGCCTCCGGGTCGGACAGCACGCGCTCGGCCAGCTTCTTGTGCGAGGCCGACAGCGAATCCCATCTGGCGCGGATCTCGGTGACCAGATCGTCGAATGTCGCCGGACCCGTCGCCGACTCCGCACTCGCGCCCACCGCGCCTCCTCCACCACTTCGCCCACCACGGATTCTTTCCCAATCTATCCGACCGAGCCGAGCGGCCCCCCGGGGTCGGCCCCCGATCCGGGGCGCAGGAAATCGGTCCCGCTGGAGCGCACATCCCGTCCCCACCGCCCGGCTCGCACCGGATTTCGCGGCATTGTCGCGTTCGCCGTCTGATGCACACCACGAACACGACTTCATTGGTGATGCCAATCAAAGGTAGGTATAGTTGGCACCGCCAATGTTAGTGGCGCCAACGAAAGGGGCTCTCATGTCCACGAATACCCTGATCGCCGATCGGATCGAGATCGCCGATCTGTTCGCGCGCCTGGCGCGCCTGCTCGACGAGAAGCGATGGGAGGACGCGGCCACCGTCTTCGCCGACGATGTGGCGATCCACTCGCCCCGCAACGGCGACCTCCAGGGCATCGACAACCTGGTCGGCCTCATGCGACAAGCCGAGGTCGCGGAGGAGCACACCCAGCACGTGACCACCGACCTGTTGGTGGACGTCCACGGCGACCAGGCTGCCGCCTCGGCGAACTCGCTCGTGTACTTCTTCCGTGAAGGCCGAGCACCCCATCGAACGAGCGGCCTGCGCATGGCCTGCACCGTCGTACGGACGCAGGCGGGCTGGCGACTCAGGGAGTCGCGGACCACACTTGCCTGGATGCACGAGGAGTGATCTCTCCCCACCCCGCCGGCTCGGCCCGGCGGGCTCCGGATCGTTACCGCGTAACCGGATCAGGACGCGGTCAGCTCGGCGGCGAAGAGCTCGCGCACCCGCTGCCAGGAATCCTCGGCGGCTTGCTTGTCATACACCTCACGGCCGGGGAAGAAGAAGGCGTGCCGAGCCTCGGGATACACCACCACGTCGTGCCGGACACCCGCCGCCGACAACGCCGCACCGATCCGCTCCCGCTGATCGGCATCGATGATGTGATCCTGCCCGCCGAAGAACAGCGCCAGCCGAGCGGTGATACCAGGCGTCGCCGCCGACAGCGGATCCGGAACGCTCAACGCCATACCCGAGTCGGGCACCCATCCCGGGTAGTAGATGGCGGCGGCGCGCAGCGGCAGCCGGGTCGCCGCGAAATAGGTGACGTGGCCACCGAGGCTGAAGCCCAGCATGCCGACCCGGTCACCGGCCCCGGCATGCTCGCGGGCATGGTCGGCGGCGGCGCGCAGGTCCGCCTCGACACCGTCGCGGGTCAATCGGCCCAGCAGTTCGAACGCGCGGGCCCGGTTGGCATCGCTCTCCTCGAACCCGGCAGAGGTCTCGGGACCGCTGCGGTGGTACAGATTCGGCGCGATCGCCACATATCCCAGGGCGGCGACATCGCGCACGACGGCCCGGACCTCATCGGTCAACCCCCACAACTCGGCTCCGACCAGGACGAGCGGGTAGTCGCCCGCCCCCTCCGGCCGGGCGAGATAAGCCGCCATGGGTGTCGCGTCATCCTGGGGGATTTCGATCTGCTCGGCCGTGATCTCGTATGTCACGAGGCCACTCTAACCGCTTCGGATCTCCACCGCGCCAGAGGAAATCGCGCACCGGCTCTCCGGAATCACGGGCACTGCGCCAGGACGCCCAGCGGACCGCACCCGGGCGGCGGATCCGGCCCGACGTCCTCGGCTGCGCCGGGATCGTCGGCGACCGCCTATCCGATGTGTAGCGGCTCCCGCCCCGGACCGCGAGGGCCCCCGACCCGAGCGGCGAGGGTTCGCACCGCACACCGTCACAGGTGGCAAGTCGTCCGGTTGCGGCGAGGTCGCTGCTGCGCCTGTAATGAGCGCGAGCACCCGCTGAGGCGGGGTGATACCCAGGTGGACGGCGTGGCGGTCCGCCGACCGCGAGGAGTGCACGATGACAACCGGATACGTGTGGAACACCCTCTACGGGTGGGCCGACACCGGCAGCGGCAGTTTGTTCCCGTCCGACGTCACGGTCGGTCTCCAGCCGATCGGCCACCACCTCGCGCATCCCGACACCAAACGACGCTTCCACGAATTGGTCTCGGTGTCCGGACTGCTGGACGAGTTGCACTCGATCAAGGCGGAACCGGCCGACGAGGCCGACATCTTGCGGGTGCACACCACGCAACATCTGGAGCGCATCAAGACCGAGAGTCTGCAGCCGAAGGGCGGGGATGCCGGCGACGGCGTCTCGTCCTTCGGCAAGGGCGGATACGAGATCGCCGCGCTTTCGGCGGGCGGTGCGATCGCACTCGTGAAACATGTGCTGGCCGGGACGGTCGACCATGGTTACGCGCTGGTCAATCCGCCTGGGCACCACGCTACCCGCGCTACCGGCATGGGCTTCTGCGTCTTCAACAACATCTCCATCGCCGCCGCCTACGCGAAAGACGTACTCGGCGTGCGACGCGTCGCCGTCGTCGACTGGGACGTCCACCACGGCAACGGCACGCAGGACATCTGGTATGAGGATCCGTCGGTCCTGACCATCTCGATCCACCAGCATCTGTGTTTCCCACCGGATTCCGGCTACCGGGAGGAGCGCGGCACGAGCGACGGACACGGCTACGCGATCAACGTGCCGCTCCCGCCGGGTAGTGGAGACGCCGCGTATCTCCATGCGATCGACCGAGTCGTCGAACCCGCGCTGCACGCCTTCGCGCCCGAGCTGATCATCGTCGCGTCCGGCTTCGACGCGAGCATCCTCGATCCGCTGGCTCGGCAGATGGTCACCAGCGGCGGCTTCCGGAACCTGACCCGCCGGATGCTGGACATCGCCGCCGCGACCTCCGCGGGCCGGATCGCCTTCGTGCAAGAAGGCGGCTACAGCCCGCACTATGTTCCGTTCTGCGGGCTGGCGGTGCTCCGCGAACTGCTGGGCGAACCGTTCGTGGACGACCCGTACACACCGATCGTCACAACGCAAGGCGGCGACGTCCTCCTCGACCACGAGGCGGCCGCGATCGAAGCGGCCGCCGCCTTGGTCGCCGATCTCTGACCCCAGTCGCCGCACCGACTACCTCGAGCCGAGCATGGCGCAGCGGAAAGGAATCCGGACGGCGGGTCACCGCGGCAACCTCGTGCCCGGCATCGAGCGCCTGGCCGGTGAGCAGACGGCCGGTGGGACCATTGGCTCCGAACACCGTGATACGCATGGCAACTGTTCCTTCCCGAGCACGACACGCACTGACAATCGGTTCGGAGGGCCGTGCACAGCCGAGTGACGCCTATCGCCCGTGCCCGAAAGGGCTTCGGTCACGGCCACGGCGACGATCTCGACCGTCACGACCAACCGAGCGACCACAAGACGCCGGTGACGGCGCCCGCGAGGGCGACACCGGTTGGACCAGGTCCAGCGCCTGGCGCATCGGTCGGTCTCGGCTCGGAGTCACCTATGCCGAGGAGGCGAGGACGCCCGGGTTCACACCGTGCCGGCGTGCGCCAGGTGCGGCACCGAATTCGCAGGCCGAGCGGCGGCTCCGACGCCATACGCGCTCAACAACTCTGTCGCAGTACGGTCTTCGATCCGTGTGAAGCCGAAGGACAGCAACGCATCGCGGATCTCCTCCGCGGTGAAGAAGCTGAGCCACGGCTCACCGACCGCGGCGACGCGATCCGCGCGTGCCTGCCTGTCGTCGGCCGCGACGTCATGCGGCGCCGAGGAGGGCGGGTACAGATAGTCGAAGACCACCTCCGCGGCGGCGCCGTGACCGGCGATGTAGCGCAGTGTGTCATCGATCGATGCCCTGGTCAGGTACATGACAACACCCAGCCAGACGAACAACGCGTCGCTGCTGCGGTCCAGACCGGCCGCGGCCAATCCGGCGGCGAGCGTGGACTCCTCGAAGTCGATCGGGGCGAAAGTCAGCGATGGCGGGACGGCGATTTCGGCCTCGGCAAGCCTGCGCCGCTTCCATTGCTGGGTGTCGGGATGATCGACCTCGAAGAATCGCACGTTCTCGTGGGTATTGCGGTAAGCGCTGGTGTCCAGCCCCGCACCGAGGACGACTACTTGGTTCGTCCCCCGGGCCACCGCGGCCGCCACCACGTCATCGGCGAAGCGGCTGCGCGCCGCGATGAACAAGCGCCGTCGACGAGCCAGATCCTGGTCGATCCCTCGCTCGAATTCGCTGGCGCCTATGGCTGCTTCACCGACGATCCGCACAGCCAGCGGATCCGTGAACACCCGCGGCTCGTCGGCGATTTGATGGTGGGCCCTCGCTCGCGCTACGGCCATGGCGGTTCTACTCGGTTCCCCGACCTGCATTCCGCCACCCTACCGATCGGACCGGATCACCCACACACCAGACGGTGACCGTCGCCGTTTGACGCATCACCACCTGAATGAGAGCATTGCTCTCAAGAAAGAGCGGTTATCACTGGAGGTAGTTGTGCTCGGCGCGGTCAAAGCGGCCAATCTCGGCCTGATGTTCTTGTTGGAGTTGAGCGTGCTGGGGAGCGCCGGATATTGGGGTTTCACCGTGAATGCGCAGTGGCCGATCAAGATCGTGGCGGGCATCGGCGCACCCCTGCTGCTCGCGGTGCTGTGGGGACTGTTCGCCGCAGGCGGCGGAACCAATGCCACGTACCCTTTACACGGTTTCGCTCGAATGCTGTTCGAATTGGCCTGGTTCGGCACCGGCGCATTGGCGCTGTACGGCGCCGCGTCACTCACCCCGGCCGCGATCCTGTTCGCCTGCTACCTCGTCAACGGCGTGCTGCGCGTGGCATGGAACCAGGGGTGACGCGGCACCGACGCAGCTCCACGCCGAGAAGCCCGCCGAAGACCAGTTCCCCGCGGAGAACGGCGATTCGAATCCCGAGCGCGAGCCGGTCGTCCCATTCCGTGCTCCCGGTCGCGCGGCCCGCAGTCGGGCGCGCTGTCCACGATGGTTCACCGATCCCGGCCGCCGCTGGTGAGTAATGCCGCGCCGCAACTCTATTCGATGAGAGGATCCTCGACGACGGTGTCCAGGTGCGTCGACAGGTCGTCGACCAAGCGACCGAGCAGGCGAACGAGGTCGCGCTGATCGGACTCCGACCATCCGGACAGGGCCTGGTCGAACCATCCGTCGATGACTCGCAGATAACGGCCGATCAGCTTCTCCCCGGCCGGAGTGAGGGTAATCAATCGGGCGCGTTGGTCGTCCGGGTCCGGGACACGCTGCACCAAGCGGCGCCGTTCGAGACCGTTGAGCTGGCGCGTGACGTGCGGCCCGGCCACCTGCATCCGGGCCGCTATCTCCCCTACCCGCAACGGTCGCCCCGCGGATTCCAGGATCACGAGTATTGTGACCGCGGGCCGCTCCAGGGTGATTCCGGCTGCCGCCGTGGCTGTTTCGAACAACTGCCCACGACCCAGCGTGTTGCTCAGCTGCGTCATGCGCGGCAGCAGCCCCTTCAGCGCGTCGTTGTCGCCGCTCATTTCCCACCTTGTTCAGATACCTAAGTTAGGTATATAGTACTCGGCATCCCACCCCTCGACAGCGACGACGTGCGGTCGAAAAATAGATACCTAAGGTAGGTAGATGAAAATGCAGACATCAACGGACATCCTGATCGTCGGCGCGGGCCCGACCGGTCTGGCCCTCGCGATCGACCTGGCCCGCCGAGGCGTCGGTTACCGCATCGTCGACCGCGCCGCCGGACCCAGCACGGCGTCGCGCGCCAAGACGATCCAGCCCCGGGCCTTGGAGGTCGCCGACGACCTCGGCGTGATCGATCGAGTGTTGGAGCTGGGGCGGGTGCATGTGCCGACCCGGCACTACGACCGTGACCGCGTGATCTCCGAGGCCGTGGAGGCCGCGCTGGGCGTACGCGATCCAGGGGTGCCGTACCCGCCGGTGTGGTTGTCACAGCCGCTGTTCGAGCAGATCTTGCGCGATCGGCTCGCCGAACTCGGCGGCCGGGTCGAGTGGGGAGCCGAGGTGACGGCCGTCGCGCAGACAGCTGACGCCGTGGAGGTGACCGTGTCCACGACCACCGGTGATCGGCGAATGCGCGCCCTCTACGTCGTCGGTTGCGACGGTGGGCGCAGCGTGGTCCGGGAGCGGATCGGCGCCACACTCGCCGGGGTGTCCTATGGCGACCACCGCTGGTGGCTCGGCGATGTGCGGATCGAGGGCTTGGACAATCGCTGCCAGCACGTGTGGATGAGCCCCGAGCACGGGATCCTCTCGCTGTTCCCGCTGCCCAGCACCGATGTCTGGCAATTCCAGGCGTCCATTCCCGCCGATGACCCCGATCCTGCCGCGCCGACGCTCGACCTGTTCCGGCGCCTGTTCGCCGAGCATTCCGGACTGGGAGAGGTCCGCATCGAGGATGCCGGTTGGTTGTCGCTCTACCGGATCAATGTCTGCCTGGCCGACCGTTACCGGGTCGGGCGGGTCTTCCTCGCCGGGGATGCCGCGCATATCCACTCCCCCGCCGGTGGGCAGGGCATGAACACCGGCATCCAGGACGCCTACAACCTCGGCTGGAAACTCGCCGCCGTTCTCGACGGGGACGATGAAAGCCTGTTGGACACTTATGAACTCGAACGCCGCGCGGTCGCGCGGGCCGTCCTCGACGACAGCACCGACCGTATGCACGCACTCATGCGCTCCGCGGGCAACGGCGACGGAGCGTCGGCCGTCCGCAGGCTCACCGACGATTTCACCACCGGGCTCACCGTCGCCTACCCCGACAGTCCGCTCACCGGCCCCGGCCCGAGGACCGGCCGCGTTCGCGCCGGTGACCGCGCTCCCGACGCCGTCGGTATCGAGGCCTCGTCCGGTCGCGAAGTCCGGGTGTTCGATCTGCTGCGCGGTCCCCATTGGACCCTGCTCACCTTCGACCAGGGCAACGCTCCCGACCGGACCGACGCCCGCGGCACCGCAGCGACGCGAACGATCCGGATCACCACCGACACAGCCGCTACCGGGGCCGACACTCTGATCGATGGAGACGGCAGTGTCCACCGCAACTACGAGATCACCGGTGACACCGCGGTACTCATTCGTCCCGACGGCTACATCGCAGCCGTGTTCCGCGACGAACCCACGGTCGCGGGACGGCGGCACCGCTCGGCCGACATCGGAGAGGACGTGCGGCCGGGCGTGGAGAACCAGGACTCGACGCGATCGGCATATGGGGGATGACAGAGCAAACCCGTCCTGAGCGGCCCGCTCCCATCGCGGGTCGAGGCGGTTAGCCTGAGCGGGTGGGACCGATCGGGCTCGAGCATGACACCGGGTGGGATTTTCGCCGTTCGGCCGGTGACGCGCCGGTGGGCGGCACGGCGATGATCGGGTATCGCGCTCATGGGGCCGGCGGGTTGGACCTCCGGGTCACCGCGCTACCGGCGGTCACGGTGCTGATCGAGTTCGGGGAGAACGAACTGATCGTCGACAGCACGGCGGGCCGGCAGGCACTCAGCGGCTTCGTCTCCGGGTTTCCGCACGGGACGATGCGGGTGCGCACCGAGCGGGCCGAATGCATCGAGGCGCGCTTGTCGCCGCCGCAGTTCTATTCGTTGTCGACTATCGATCCGGTCGATCTGGGCCGCACGGTCGTCGGCTTGGACGATCTGTGGGGTCGCGGGGCGCTGTTGCTGCGTGAGCGGCTCGCCGGTGCCGCGACATGGGAGGAGCGTTTCGCGCTGACGAATTCGTTTCTGCGGCAGTGTGCCGACCCGACCCGGACCCCGGACCCGGAAGTCGTCGCCAGTTGGCGGCGCATCGTCGCGAGCCGAGGGCAGGTCTCGGTCGGCGAACTCGCCGGATCCTGCGGATGGAGCCGCAAACGGCTGTGGTCCAGGTTCGAAGCCCAGATCGGACTGACCCCGAAGCGGGCCGCGATGCTGGTCCGGTTCCGGCACGCGGTCGAAGGCCTGCTGACGGGCCTTCCTGCCGCCGACGTCGCGGCGACCTGCGGCTACACCGACCAGTCCCACCTCTGCCGGGACGTGTCGAGCTTCGCGGAGATCACGCCGGGTGCGCTGACGGCGGAGCCGCTCACCGCCATCTCGAAACACCGCTACCGAGTGTGGGGAACATTCTTCCGGTGAACGGCTTCAGCTCTCGCTACCCTGTCGCCACGCACCAGGGGCAGGGCTCCGAGAGCTGAAGACGCGCCCCGTCAAGCGACCAGCATCTCGCTCGACACCTGCCACAGCCGGGCCGCGGCATCGGGGTCGAGCGCGTACTCGGCGACTCCGTTGCGTGCGCTGAGAACGCCGATCTCGGCTTCGTTGCAGTCCTCGAAGTAACGCCCCCCGACACCGGCGAGCAAGGGCGACGCCGCGACCAGAACCGAGGTGGCCGCACCCTGCTGCGGCGTCTTCCACATCATCCGCGCCCCACCCGCGGCCGCGCGGAGCCGTTCGAGTTCCTCGTCGGACACGTGGCGTTGCAGGTTGGTGCGGATCCCGCCGGGCATCAGCGCGTTGACCGTGATGCCGTCCGCGGCCCACTGCCGGGTCGCTTCCACGGCGAACAGCACGTTGGCCGTCTTGGACTGGCCGTAGGCCGACCACGGATCGTAGGGCCTGCGTTCGAAGTGGATGTCGTCGAACACGACCGGTGAACGGTGATGCGCGCTCGAACTCACCGAAACGACGCGCGCGGCGCCCGCCGCGGCCAGCGCTGGACGCAGGCCGGTGGCCAGCGCGAAGTGACCGAGGTGGTTGGTCGCGAACTGCATTTCCCAGCCCTGCGGCGTGCGCGTCAGCGGCGAGGCCATCACGCCCGCGTTGTTGATCAGCATGTGCAGCGGCCCTTCCCAACCGGCCACGAACGCCGCGACGGACGCTTGATCGGCGAGATCGAGCGCGGCGACGCGCACCCGGTCGTTACCGGTGGTGCCGAGGATGTCGGCCGCCGTGCGCTCGCCGGCCGCGAGATCGCGGACGGCGAGGGTCACCTCGGCCCCGGCGCCGGCCAGTGCCCGTGCGGTCTCGACACCGATCCCGGAGGCGCCGCCGGTGACGATGGCGCGCCGCCCGGCGAGGTCGATGCCTGCTAGCACCTCCGCCGCGGTCGATTCGGCGGTGAACGGGGTGGTGATGCGATCGGTCATGACGTGTCCCATCTCGGTAGACTCGAACCGGAGGAGGCTCCGGTACTCACAATAACCGGAGGACCCTCCACTTTGTTCCCGGGAGGATTGATGACGAACGCACGCCCGCTGCGCGCCGACGCGCAACGCAACCGAGACCGGCTGCTCGAGGTCGCCACGCGCGCGTTCTCCCACGACGGACCGGACGTCACGCTCGAAGCCATCGCCAAGGAAGCGGGCGTCGGCATCGGCACGCTCTACCGTCACTTCCCCACCCGCGAGGCCCTCGTCGACGCCGCCTACCGCAGCGAACTCGCCCGGCTGTGCGACTCGGCCGACGACCTGTCGGCCGCACTTCCACCGGACCGGGCGTTGCGCACCTGGATGGACCGCTTCGTCGACTACACGACCACCAAGCGTGGGATGGGCGACGCCCTGCGCGCCGTCATCGCCTCCGGCGGCAATCCGTTCTCCGAAAGCCGCGACCGTCTGACCGCCGCAGTCGCCACCCTGCTGCGAGCCGGAGCGTCGGCCGGAACGCTCCGGGCGGACGTCGAACCCGAAGACATACTCGTCGGCCTCAGCGGCATATCGCTCGCCACCGAGAGCCCGGAACGCCGGGAACAGGCCGGGCGGCTGCTCGACCTGTTCGTCGACGGATTACGTTCCAGCACTTGAGTTCCCGGCATTTCACCGACCTCGCACCGTGCGCAGATCCCGGGCCGCGACGGTGTGTGCGGTACCTCAGCACCGTCTCGCCGAGCATCGCGACGGCCGCGCCAGCGGCAACGAGCTCTCGATACTGGTGAGCGTCACGATCAACGCGCCGACCCACAGCACCGCGGCGACGACCGCGAGCGGGCGGATCCGGTCGGCGAAATGCCCGGAATCCGGTGCACCGGCGACAGCGCCGAAAATCGCACCCCGCGCGGCGTGGTCACGGTGGCCGCGAGCGCTGCACCGCGTGCTCGGTGTGGATTTCCGCTGAACGAGCCGGTGGGCCCGACTCCGGCGCGCGTCGTCGACATCATCTGGCCGCCAACCCGTCCATGTCCGGGCGCTCGCCGAGCCCTCGCCGATGCGGCGGGGCGCGATTCGATCCGAGCGGGCCCTTCGCGCCGGCGGGTGCCGACAGACCTATTGGGGCAGGCGGAGGGCCGATTCCGCGCATTCGACGCCCGATCACTCCCGACGGGAACGATCGCGTCGCCCATTTCGATCCGGCTGACTGTAATGCTGGCCGCACCGGGGTGGGCGTGGTTTCCTCTGACCCGATCATCCGGTTCGAGCGAAAGGCCCTGGTATGTCCGCCGATCACACAGCCGGCATCGCATCCGCTCCGCAGGTGGTCGGGTCAGGCGGTCACGTCGGCGCGCCGAGCACCGTGATGGCGGGCAATGCCGGGCTCCACTCGACGGTCGACCCCGTCGCACAGGCGGCATAACCCGTTCTCGTGACCAGAGGACTCGTGCCCACAGAACTCCTGTCCGGCAAAGAATCGGTTACGGTCGAAAAGGAGCGCGAATTCGGTCGTGCGGCGATTCGCTTTCCGCGCGCCGCCGGAAATCGAACCCGCAGTGTCCACGACTTTTCGCCGGCTCGCGCGGCTGTACACGGACAGGTACCGACCGGTCTTCGGCTGACGATGGGAATCCCGTGAATTTATGGAGCTATATCCGGGGGCGGGGCGAAGTCCTGGCGTTCCTGACCTATCAACACGCCTCCCTGGCGTTCCAAACCGTGCTGGTCGGAACCGTGGTCGCCGTCCTCATCGCGGTGGCGGTCTATCGGCTGCCGCTGCTGTCCGCGCTCTCGCTGACCACCAGCCGGGTCGCGCTGACGATTCCTTCGCTGGCACTGCTGGCGATCCTGCTGGTCCCGTTCGGGCTGGGGGTGGTCCCGTCGTTCGTGATGCTGGCGTTCTTCGCGGCGTTGCCGGTGGTCGGCAACGCGATCGTGGGGTTGCGGTCGGTGCCGGCCTCGGTCGTCGAATCCGCCCGTGGGATCGGCTTCTCGCGCCGGCGCATTCTGCTGACCGTCGAATTGCCGATCGCCTGGCCGGTGATTCTCACCGGTATCAGGGTGTCCACCCAGATGATCGTCGGGGTCGCCGCCATCGTGGCCTACGTCCTCGGACCTGGCCTCGGATCGCTGATCTTCAACGGACTCTCCCGCCTCGGCGGCGCGAACTCCCTGGAGATGGCGCTCACCGGAACCATCCTCATCGTCATCATCGCGCTGGTGTTCGACGCACTCCTCGTCCTGCTCGGACGCCTCACGATCGCAAAGGGACTGTCATGACCGACGATGTGACCACCGGGCCCGCTCCCGCGCCGGCGCAACGCGCGGTGACCGGCGCGTCCATCACACTGGACTCGGTCGTCAAGCGCTACAAAGGCCAGGACAAGCCTGCGGTGCGGCGCCTCGACCTCGAGATCGAGGCGGGAGACATCGTCGCGTTCGTCGGCCCGTCCGGGTGCGGCAAGACGACCACTTTGAAGATGATCAACCGCTTGATCGAGCCGACCGAGGGCCGCATCTTCATCGGCGGCCGCGATGTCACCAGGGAGGACCCGGACAAGCTCCGGCAATCGATCGGATACGTCATCCAGTCCGGTGGCCTATTCCCGCACTGGACCGTCGCCAGGAACGTCGGCGCCATCCCCCGGGTGCTCGGGTGGGACAAGAAGCGGATCGCCGAACGCACCGAGTACCTGCTCGATCTGGTCGGTCTGGATCCCGCCACCTTCGCCGACCGGCTGCCGAAGGACATGTCCGGCGGACAGCAGCAGCGGGTCGGCGTAGCGCGTGCGCTCGCCGCCGATCCGCCGGTGCTGCTCATGGACGAGCCGTTCGGCGCGGTCGATCCGATCACCCGGGTTCGCCTGCAGGACAGCTTGATCGCGATCCAGCAGGAACTCGGCAAGACCATCGTGATCGTCACCCACGACTTCGAAGAGGCCACCAAGCTCGGCGACAAGGTGCTCATCCTGTCCGAAGGCGGCCAGGTCGAGCAGTACGCGAGCCCGGAGGAGATCCTCACCGATCCGGCCACACCGTTCGTGGAGGAGTTCGTCGGGTCCGGCGCGAAGCTGGCCTATCTGACCGTGTCGCGGGTGCGCGACGTCGCCTACGACGACGTGATCACCGCGCGGATCGGCGAGTCGGCGCAGGGCGTGATCGACCGCGCCGAGGCCGCCGGACAGACCTGGGTCGTCGTCGTCGACGAGGCCGGGCGGCCCCGGTCGTGGCCTTCGCTCACCGAACTGGCGACCAAACCGGAGGTCTCCGACTACCTGGATCGGCGGTTGCCCGTGGTCGCACGATCCTCGACGCTCAACGACGCGCTCGACGCCATGCTCGCCACCAGCCAAGGCGCCGCCCTGGTCACCGACGGCCGCGGCGCGGTCCTCGGCTCGCTCAGCATCGACACGGTCACCGACGTGATCCGGACCAAACTCGCCGAAGGCCGCGCCGACGCGGAGGACCTCTCCTACGTCACCTACGTCGACGGAACCGATCCGGCGCCCACGCCGGTGGTCGCCGCCGACGAGGAACCCGGATCGGACGAGCCGTCATGAGCCGTCTGCGCCGCCTGCCGATCGACGTGTGGTTCGAACCGATCGTCATCCTCGTCATCGCTGTCGGATATGTCCTCTGGTACCGGTCGACGACATTCACCGCGACCGAGCAGGCGTCCCTCGGCTGGGACAACCTGCAGACCACGATCGTCCAGCACATCGAGCTGACCGTAGTGGCCACGGTGATCGTGGTGGTCGTCGCGATTCCGCTCGGCATCGCGCTGACCCGCCCGGCGCTGCGGCGGCTCGAGCCCATCGCGGTCAATATCGCCAATATCGGCCAGGCCGCGCCCGCGGTCGGGCTGCTCGTGCTGTTCACCTTCTGGCTGGGCACGGGATTCCGCACGGCGATCGTCGGTCTCGTCGTGTACGCGGTGCTGCCCATCCTGCAGAACACGATCGTCGGGCTCCGGCAAGTCGATCAGCGCACCATCGAGGCGTCCCGCGGCATCGGCTATTCCGCCGCGCGCACGCTGTTGCAGGTCGAACTGCCGCTCGCGGTCCCGGTGATTCTGAACGGGGTGCGCACGGCGTTGGTGATCCTCGTGGGCACCGCGACGTTGAGCACGTTCATCGGCGCGACCAGCCTCGGCACGCTGATCACCACCGGCGTCACCCTCTTCCTGCCCAAACTGCTGGTCTCCGGCGCGATTCTGGTCGGACTCCTGGCGTTGATCATCGACTGGCTCGGCCGACTGGTGGAACTGGCCGCGACCCCACGAGGTATCTCATGAGGTCGCCACGAGCCCGGCTGGTCGCCCTGCTCTGCGCACTCGTCGTATCGGCGGCGGCGCTCGCCGGGTGCGGTCTGGTGAGCTCCTCGGGAACCTTCCACGACGCGCGCCTGCCCGGCGGTGACCGGCCGCTGGACGGCGCCGAGCTGGTCGTCACCTCCAAGAGCTTCACCGAGGGCGTGCTGCTTGGCAAGATCACCGCGACCTACCTGGCCGCGGCGGGCGCGAAGGTCACCGACCTGACCGGGGCGCCGGGCTCGGCCTCGTCCCGGCAGGCTCAGCTGGGCGGCGACGCCGATGTGCTCTGGGAGTACACCGGCACCGGCTGGGTCAACTACCACAACCGGACCGAGACGATCTCCGACCCGACCGAACTCTGGCAGCGCGTGCACGACATCGAGAAGCGCGACCACGATCTGGAGTGGCTGCCGCCGGCGAACTTCAACGACACGTACGCCTTCGGCGCGTCGACCCCGACCGCCGAACGCCTGCGCGTGAAGTCGCTGTCCGACGTGGCCGTGCTCCCCGTGCCCGACCGTACGTTCTGCGTCGACGACGAATTCTTCAGCCGCTCCGACGGTTTCATTCCGATGCTGCAGAAATACGGTATTCCCTACAACGATCCGAACGGTGTCCCCTCCGGCAACGTCACGCGGATGGACGCCGGTGTCGTCTACACGGCCACGGCCAAGAGCGCCCCGTGCAATTTCGGCATGATCTACACCACCGACGGCCGGGTCAAGAACCTGAACCTGGTGGTCCTCGATGACGACCGGAAGTTCTTCCTGCCCTACAGCGGCACCGCAGTCGTGCGCGGCGCGATCATCGATCGGTACCCGCAATTGCGCGCGCTGCTCGCAACCATCTCCGAGCACCTCACCGACGAGCTGATGCAGGATCTCAACGGCCGGGTCGACATCGACGGCGAAGACCCCGCCGACGTCGCCTACGACTGGCTGAAGAGCGCGAGGCTGGTCGAGTAGGGCCGGCACGATTTCGGCCGCCGCGACATGCCCGGAATGGACCTCGCCCTTCGGACAGTTGCCATGCACATGACCGAGTTCGACAAGGACAGACTGGCTTCCGACACCGACGCGCTGGACGGCTTCAACCGCGGCATCGTGGAAGAGTTCCGCGCCAACGGCGGCGAGGTCGGCGGCTTACCGGGCGGCAGACTACTGCTGCTCCACACGACGGGCGCGAAGTCGGGCGCGCCCCGGCTGTCACCGCTGGCGTATGTGACCGTCGACGGGCGGATGCTGGTCGTCGGTTCCTACCTCGGCTCGCCCAAGGATCCGGCGTGGGTGCACAACCTGCGTGCCGACGCGCGTGCCCGAGTCGAGGTCGGCACCGATGCCTACGCCGTGATCGCTCGTGAGTTGCCGCGCGACGAACGCGACCGGTATTTCGAGCGAGTCGTCGAGCTGGCACCCGTTCTCGCGGAGTACCAGGCGAAGACCGAACGCGTCATTCCGCTGTTCGAACTCACCCGCCTCTGACCCCCTCCACCTACAACCTATAGCGCACCCGGGGGCTTGCGGCAAGACCCGGGTGGTGCCGCAGAATCGCTGGCTGCGGCGTTACTGCTCGATGTGATCAGGCGAGCAGCGGCGTCCGCGCGGGATCGTCGAGCCACGAAACGGAGGGGCCTGTGTCAACTGAGGGGTACGAGGACGAATTGCGGTCCGAGCGGAGCTACGTGGCCGGGCTCTACACGCGGCTCGACGCCGAGCGCGCGCGAGCGAGGCGCGGATACACCGCGGCTCTGCGCGGGAACGGCGGAACGCCGATGGAACGGGATGTCGAGGTGCGCACGCTGGCCAGGGAGGTGAAGCGGCTGGACGTAGCGGACAACGGGCTGTGTTTCGGGCGATTGGACGCCTTGTCGGGCGAACGTTCCTACATCGGCCGGATCGGCCTGTTCGACGCGCAGAACGAGTACGAACCGCTGTTGCTCGACTGGCGGGCCCCCGCGGCGCGCGCGTTCTACGTCGCCACCGCCGCCAGCCCGGAGAACATGCGCAGGCGCAGGCAGTTCCACACCCGCGGGCGCCGAGTGGTCGATTTCACCGACGAGGTCCTCGGCCGCCCCGGCGGCGCCGAGCGCGGCGACGCGGCGCTGCTCGCGGCGGTCGACGCGCCGCGCGGCGAGGGGATGCGCGACATCGTGGCGACGATCCAGGCCGAACAGGACGAGATCATCCGGCTCGACCACCCGGGCGTGCTGGTGATCGAGGGTGGCCCCGGCACCGGCAAGACCGTCGTGGCGCTGCACCGCGTCGCGTATCTGCTCTACACCCAGCGGGAGCGGATGGAACGCCACGGCGTGCTCGTGGTCGGCCCCAATCCGGCGTTCCTGAACCACATCGGCCGCGTTCTGCCGTCGCTGGGCGAGACGAACGTCGTGTTCACGACCACCGGCGACCTGGTGCCCGGCCTGCACGTCACCGCGGAGGACGACCCGGACGCCGCCCGGCACAAAGGGTCGCTGCGGATCCTGGACGTGCTCGCGGCGGCCGTAGCCGATCGGCAGCGGGTGCCGGAGCATCCGCTGTCGATCGAGTTGTCCGACGTCACCGTGCGAATCGACGCCGAAACCGCGGAGTGGGGCCGGGAGGAGGCGCGGGCGAGCGGGCTACCGCACAACGAAGCTCGCGCCGTGTTCACCGAGATCGTCACCTGGGTGCTCACCGAGCGGGCGATCGCCCGCATCGGCCGGGGCTGGCTGACCCGCGACGACCGCGAAGCATGGGAGAACCTGCGGTCGGACCTGCGCGCGGAACTCGCGGACAACGACCGGTTCACCGCCGCGCTCGACGAACTCTGGCCGATCCTGGCGCCGGAGACGCTGTTGGCGGAGCTGTACGAATCCCCGGAACGGCTGGCAGCGGCGGGCGCCGACCCGGCCCTCTTGCGCCGCAGAGGCGATGCCTGGACGGTGTCGGACGTGCCGCTGCTCGATGAATTGGTCGATCTACTCGGCCGTGTGAAGCGGGACGACGACGCCGAGCGGGAACAGCAGGCCCAGGCCGAGTACGCGGCGGGTGTGCTGGATATTCTGGTCAGCCGCGAGGACATGATGGACGACGAGGACCACTTGTTCGCCCAGGACCTGCTCTACGCGGAGGATTTGGCGGATCGCTTCCTCGAGCGCGACAGCCGGGAACTCGCCGAACGCGCGGCGGCGGACCGGGACTGGACCTACCGGCACGTCGTGGTGGACGAAGCCCAGGAACTGTCCGAAATGGATTGGCGGGTGCTGATGCGGCGCTGCCCCGGGCGGTCTTTCACGATCGTCGGCGATCTCGCCCAACGCCGGGCGGCCGCCGGAGCGACCTCGTGGGGCGCGATGCTGGATCGGTACGTACCGGGCCGGTGGGTCTACCGATCGCTGACGGTGAACTACCGCACCCCGGCGGAGATCATGACCGTCGCCGCCGAGCTGCTCGCCACGTTCGCACCCGGCGTCCAGCCACCGGAGTCGGTTCGCGCATGCGGCGTACGGCCGTGGTCCAGGCAGGTCGCCGCCGACGAAATGGGTTCCGCCATAGACGAATTCGTCCGCGACGAAGCCTCCCGCGAAGGCACAAGCGTCGTGATCGGGCCACCGGACGCGCCGGGCGCGGTGGCGGCGGCGGAGACCAAGGGTTTGGAATACGACGCCGTCCTGGTCGTGGAGCCGGAACGAATTCTGGCCGACGGCCCGCGCGGCGCGGCCGAACTCTACGTCGCCCTCACCCGCGCCACCCAACGTCTCGGCGTGCTGCACCAGGGGCCACTGCCGCAGGCGCTGACCGGCCTCGCCGAAACCTCGACGCCCGTCGGGGCCGGAGACCGCCGGCGCGATCAGCCTTCCGGGTAGAAGACGAACAGCGTGCAGCCGGTAGCAGTCCCTGGCACGTGCCACGATCCGGCCGGGGCGTGCAGGAACGTCCCGGCCGGGTAGTCGCGCGCGCCGTCGTTGAAGGTGCCCGCGACCACGTAGACCTCCTCGGGGCCGGGCTCGTGGACGTCGCGGCGCGGCCACGACGTACCCGCGTCCATCTCCAGCACGTTGGCGCTCGCACCGGACGGCCCGGTCCAGAGGTGCCGTACCCGGATTCCGGGAAACAGCTCCCGAGCCGGAGATTCCGCGACGGACACAGCGGTGTAGCCCTCCTGGGCGAGGATTTCGGAATGCATGGCTTTCACGGTGCCGCGCGGAAGCAGGCCGAGAAAGTGTCCAGTCGGACACCACCGGGTACATTCTTGCCATGCATCGCGTGGTGGCCCTGGTGCGGCCGGTGCAGTCGACATTCGAGCTGGGCTGCGCCGCGGAGGTATTCGGCACACAGCGGGCCGGGGTGCCGCACTACTACGAGTTCGAGGTGTGCGCGGAGACGCCAGGACCGGTACCGACATCGGCCGGGTACACGCTGGAGGTGTCGCAGGGCCTTTCGGCGCTCGCTTCCGCGGACACCGTGCTCATCCCGGGCTGGGCGCCGGTGGAGGCGCCACTCTCGGCCCCCGTGCGCCACGCGCTGCTGCGGGCGCACGCCCGTGGGGCGCGGCTCGTGACGATCTGCTCCGGAGTGTTCGCGCTCGCCCGCACGGGCTTGCTGGACGGACGCTCGGCGACCACGCACTGGGCGCGCGCCGCACAGTTGGCGCGGGAGTTCCCGGAAGTTCGGGTGGAACCGGACGTGCTCTATGTGGACCACGGCGATGTCGCCACGAGCGCCGGAGCGGGCGCGGGCATCGACCTGTGCCTGCACCTCGTCCGGAAGGACCACGGGGCCGCGCATGCCACCCTCGTCGCGCGGCACATGGTGATGTCGCCGCACCGCGAGGGCGGCCAAGCACAGTACGCCCCGCCCGCACCACCCACGGACGCGCTCGACGGCCTGCTCGAGTGGGCAGGCGCGCGGCTCGGGACAGCGCTGTCGGTAGGCGATCTGGCCGCGTACCTCAGCGTCTCGCCGCGCACGCTGGCCCGGCGTTTCGCCGATCAGCTCGGCACGAGCCCGGGGGCATGGCTGCTGTCGCGCCGGGTGGCCGAGGCGCGCACCCTCCTGGAGGAGACGAACCTGCCGGTGGAGGCGATCGCGGCACGGGTCGGCCTGACCTCCGCGGTCAACCTGCGCCGCCGCTTCCGCGCCCAGGTCGGCACGACCCCGGGGGCCTACCGGCGAGCGTTCCGCGGCTCGGGAATACGGATGTGACAGGGAAAGTCACCGAGGCGACCGCTCATCCGCGGGTAGTCGGCAACCCACGGTCGCGGTGATCGTCATCGACCGGGCATCGGCGAACACCGACAGCTCGGTGTTGCTGTCCCACTCGGCCCCATCCGGGCCTTCGAACGTGACGTACCGGTCCGGCGACGATGCTGCGCTCGGCAGCATGTCCGTCGCACCCACGGACGCGGCCAGCGCTCGGGCCGTTTCCTGGAACCCGGGCCAGGCTCCTGCGGGCAGGGAACCGTCGGCGCGATAGCGCGGCAGGACGACACGCCTGCCGCCGGTGTGCGCATAGGGCCCATAGCAAGGTCCCACGGCGCGGTCCTCGCTTCGGATCCACCGCAGCGCCGGTTCGATCGCCGAGGCGGCGTTCGCGATCTCCTCGACGACCGACGCCATCCGCTGCTCGGCCACCTCCGAAGCCGGTAGTCCGGCCAATTCCGCTGCGGCGGCAGCGATCTCCTCGGCCGAAGGCGGCGGGGCGGGCTCACCGAGCAAGGTCGCGCATCCGCCCGTCCAAGCCGCGATCGCGAGCACGGCGGACCAGCGCAGCGCTACGGTCGGCCATCGCGGTCCGGTCATCGTCTCCCACGTTTCCCGCGGCCGCACGGATCGCGAGTCCGCCTCCCGCGCAATTCTATTCGTGGCGGGTGATACGGGAGCGACAACATGGCGCGGCGACGAACGCGACCGGTGCCGCAGCCACACTCGTCGAATCATTGACTCAATGACACAATCTTTGTATGTTTGTATCATGAGCGAGGGTTCCGACGACGTCGGCGAACGGATCATGGACGCCGCGCTCGAACGCATCCTGCAGGTCGGGATCCGCCGGGCCAGCCTGGAGGACATCGCCCGCATGGCCGAGCTCAGCCGGATCACCATCCACCGCCGGTTCGCGGGCAAGGACAACCTGATCCAAGCGGTACTGGCCCGCGAGACCCGGCGCATGCTCGCGGAGGTGACCGCGATCGCCGCCACCGCCACCGGCGTGGACGCCCAGATCGAGGACACCATGCTGTACGTCCTCTTGCAGACCCGCATCCACCGGCTGGTCACCCAGCTGCTGCGGGTCGCGCCGGACGAAGCGTTGCGCTTCTCCACCGTGCAGGGCGAACGCCTGGTGTCTATCGGCATCGAGTACATCGTCGGCATGCTCACTCATGCCCAGTCCGCGGGCCTCGTCGACGAGTACGACCCGCGCCCGGTGGCCGAACTCGTCGCCCGCCTGGCCCACTCGCTGATGCTCACCCCCGGCGGCGGCAGCGTCGACTTCACCGACGACGACCGCGCCCGCGCCTTTGTCCGCACCACCATCGTGCCTTTGATGAAACACGGCATCACCCGCCCCGACGAGGAGCCCACCCATGACGACGTCCGCGACAATTCCGGCCCGGCATCCCGATCGGCCTCGTAAGGCGCCCGGCCTGGGCCCGTTCGCCGCGCTGCTGCGCATCGGGAAACCCTCCCCGCAGCGCTGGCAGCTGCTCGGCGCCTCGTTGCTCGTCGGCGACGAGCCGATGGACAGCCTCGTCGAGTGGATGTACACCGAAGGCATGGCCGTCACGCGGCCGTTGTTCGAGCAGGCACTCCGGTCGGGCATCGACAGCATCCCCGGCGCGCCCGCGCCGCTGCGCGAGTTCTTCACCGCCGTCGAGGACACCCCCGCCTGGGTCGACCCGAAGTTGTTGCGCGACGGCGAGCGTGTGTTCCGTTCCGGCGGCAACGACGGGCTGTATTTCGCCCGTGACGTCTCCTTCATCGGCGGCTATCTGGCCTCCGGTTTCAACAAGACCCTGCTGCGCACCGGCGCCCTGGAGAAAGGCCCCGCCCGCCGGTTCGCCGAGACCCTGCAATGGGCGATGGACGTGTCCACCGAGAACGGCATGGACCGTTACGGTGTCGGCTACCGCTCCACCCTGCACGTGCGCCTCATCCACTCGCTGGTCCGCAGGCACGTCGCCGCCATGCCCGACTGGCGCACCGAGCAATGGGGTCTGCCGATCAACCAGACCGACATGGCCGCCACCCTCGTCGGCGCCCTGCTCGCACCCGTCGTCGGCGGCATGGCGCTCGGCGTCATCCTCTCCCCCCGTGAGCTGGCCGCCGCCGCCCACCTCACCCGCTACGTCGGCTGGCTGATCGGCGTCGAAGAGCAATGGCTGCCCACCAGCTTCCGCGACGGCATCGCCATCCTCGACCACTGCCTGACCGCCATCACCAATCCCGACGAGACCAGCCGCCAGCTCGCCCTACCTATGGCCGATGATCCACTGAACTGGTCCTATCCCAACCTGCCCGCGCTGCGCGGCCGGCTCGCCCGCGCCCAGCACCTGTCCGTCAGCAGCGCCTTCCTCGGACCCAAGGCGATGCGTATCCTCGGCTTGCCCGCCTATGTCCCGCCCTGGTACCCCGCGCTGCGCATCCCCGTCAACCTCGTGCGCACCGCCTACACCCACCTGACTCCGGGCGGCCTCGACCGCGCCGCCATCCACGGACGCGAGCAGCAGGAAGCCTTCCTGCGGCGCCTCATCGGCGAAACCAGCGCCACGATAGGGCATTCCGCGCCGCGGCTGGATCGCACCGCCTGACCGCCGATCCGGCAGCGCGACCCCGCAGGCGCTGCCGGACAACCCACATCGGCGGCGCGTCGGAGAATCTCGACGAGGAACTCGACTTCCCCGAAGACGGGAAACATCCTGGGACGGATTGCGCGACAACGGAATCGGGACCATCGACACCGATGCCGCAGCGGTCGCCGCCTCCGCCGTCGACGGGTATTACGCAACCGGGCTCCTGCGGACCGAGCTTTCCGGCTGACGCCGCCCGGGAAAGGCCGCCGCCGCTGGGTTCACGCTTGTCAACACGTCCTGATGCCGACGCCGCCCGCGCGGGTCCGAGCACACACGGCGGGGAGCAGGCCCGCCGCAGCGCCGACCTGGACGAACAACCCGCAGCAGTCGGTGAGACGGTGAACCGAGCGCGGTAGCGGAGGCCGTGGGTTCGGACATGCGACGCGGACGAGTATGCGCTGTTGTCGACAACGTCACCGGTCGATCTATCTACACTGACAACGCTGAGCACCACCGGATCGACGCCTTGTCCGAAACCACACTTCGACGGAGAAGTTCTATGTGCGGCCGCCGGAACCCCAAGCGCAACAACAACTCACGTCGTCCGGACACCGTACCGGCGATTCGGTATCCGGCCCGATCCGTCATCGACATCCTGCTGCCCGCCATGATCACGCGCCGCAGCGGTGCGCCCACCACCGACACCGGCCTCGTCCACATCTGGGGTTTCACCGGCACCGGCGAGGACGACAGCGCGAGCGCGGCGGGCTTCGCGGAATTCTCGCCCAACGACACCCCCACCGTGGCGGGCTCTCCCATCCTGGACATCGCCGGGCGGATGATGGCGGGTATGAACGGCCGCCTGTGGGGATTCGGGCTGGCCCACCAGGCCGCCGCGGACGCCGTCGTGCACGGGATCGACAACCAGCCCGACACGATCACCTCATCGCCGGACGGGCCGGAAGAATCCTCCACCACCGAGGAAGTGTGGGCCGCCAGCATCTTCGACGCCCGCGGAAGGGAGATCACCCAGCTGCGCTACGTGCATCTGCCGGAGCTCGAACCGATCACCTTCGACAGCGACACCCTCGATCGGCGCAGCACCATTCACGACTGGATCGACCGAGTCCAGACCGGAGTCATCTCGGCGCACGTCTGGGCGGCAGCCCTTGCTCTGGACGCGCAACGCAACCGAGCCGTCCTCGCGCAACTGGAACAGCGACTGCTGAGCTGACCGCGGCGCCCGCCGCACCGACCCGGCGATGTCACCCACGGCATCACCGGGTGGGCGCGGTCCGCGCGGATATCAGGTGTGCGCGCGAGCACCGAACCAACGGGCCAGCGATTCCTCGAGGCCGTCCAGGTCGCCGCCGTCGGCAGCCCACGCCACACAGCCGTCGGGACGGACCAGAATCGCCGAAAGCTCGCGCGGCTGAGCGGCTTTCGCGGTGACGACCCGCACCCGCCCGGACCATCCCGCGGCGCGGGATCGCAAGTCGCCGGAATCGACGAGGTCGAGCAGAATGCCCTCCGCGCCGGTGAAATACTCACCGAGGCGAGTGCCGTCGGCCAATTCGATGTCGGGAGCGACCGATCCGACGAGCGAGTGCCCCCCGCCGATGTCGTAGCGATGCCGAACACCGGAGATGTTCTTGAACACGCCGGTCGCGCCGTCGCGCGAGGCGAGCAGTTCGGCGGCGACGGCGCGCAGGGCACGGCTGCGGATATCGGTGCGCATCAAAGCGACCTGCGCGCGCGTCCAATCCAGCACCCACGCGCCGATGGGATGGCGTTCGGCGGTGTAGGTGTCGAGCAGACCGCCGGGCGCCCATCCGCGCACTTCGGCGGCCAGTTTCCAGCCGAGATTCACCGCGTCGCCGATACCGAGGTTCAGGCCCTGACCTCCGAAAGGTGAGTGCACATGCGCGGCGTCACCGGCGAGCAGCACCCGACCCTTGCGGTAATCGGGGACCTGGCGGGTGTTGTCGGTGAAACGGGTGGCCGAATGCACGGCGGTGACGACCACCGGGACTCCGCTCACGGCACGGATGCTCTGCTGCAATTCGGCCGCCGTCACCGGGGTCTCCCGGTCGGCGGGCGGGCCGTCCAGTTCGACGGTGAGCACGCGGCCGGGCATCGGTCCATAGGCGTAGATACCGGTCTCGGTGGCATTCCAGCTCATTCGAAGGTTCTCGGCTCCGGTCATGTCCACGATCGCCTGATGGCCGGTGATCTCCGGGTCGAGGCCGGGGAACTCGAACCCGGCGAGCTTGCGGACCGTGCTGCGCCCGCCGTCACAGCCGACCAGCCAGCCGGTGCGCACCCTGCGGTCACCGCAATCGACGGTGACACCCGCGCCGTCGTCGGACAGCCCGATGACCTCCACCCCGCGCCGGACCTCAACGCCGAGTTCGGCAGCGCGGCCACCCAGGATCGCCTCGACGGACTGCTGGGCCACCAGGAAGACCTCGGCGGCCGGACCGACCTCGGCGAATTCCGGATCGTCGAAGTCGACGGCGTCCGAATTCAGCATGATGCCCGCGAAGTGACCCACCGCAGGCCGCCGCCCCCGGTCGATCGGCGGCATGCCGCCATCGCGACGGAACTGCGCGAACCGGGCGAATGCGGCGTCCTGCTCGGCGCGCAGCTGCGGCAGCAGCCCGCGCCGGTACATGGCCTGAGCGGTGGGCACATTGATCGCCCCCGCTTTGATCGTGCGGTCCGGCTCGGCGAGACGCTCCACCACGAGCACATCCACCCCCGCGAGCCGCAGCTCACAAGCCAGCATGAGCCCGACCGGCCCGGCGCCGACCACCACCACTTCACGTGTCTCGTTCATACGAAACACGCTGCGGCGAAAGCATTGCCCGGCACTTGCACCGGCTTGCACGCCGCTTGCGCGGAGTCGTCACCGCCGGAGTCGACAGACACTCGAAGCGCCCGCTGGATATTCCCGCCTTGTCACAGCTGGGGAGAGAATGGCGGACGTTTGCGCTGGTCATGCGAGAATCGTGGACATGGGCTCCCCCTACGACCCGTTGCAGGCGGATCCCTGGGGGCGGGCACGATACGGTCTGCTCGCACTACCGGCCAAGGTACTCGGGGCGGATCCGACCCCGCAGGCGTCTTCGGCGGTCGCCGATACCCGCAAACAGATCGAGAGTCTGATCGCCCCACCACAAGCCTCCGCCACGCTGCGGAAAGTCATCGAATTCACCCGAAACGCTTTCGATCTCATGGTCGACCAACTCGGTAACGGACACCCCGAGGACATTCCGGACCTGATCGTCCTGCTCGATAAGGCCGACTTGTACGACGTAGCCAACGAGTCCATCGTCACCACGCATTACAACGAGAAGTCCGGAAAGCTGGCCCGCCTCGCCGACGATCTGAAAGCCCAAGCCACAGGGATATCCGGCAAGGTGGGCGACGTGGCGAAGGACATCATCGCGTTGATCGGAACGATCAGAGACGAGGCGGCACGTCTCGCACCGGTGCTGCAAGCTGCCACGGTGGCGGTCTCGGCACGCTCGAAGAAATTGTCGCCGACCGAGGAGAAGTCACTCCTGACCGAAGTCGTCGCGACACTCGTGCGGGTGGAGACGAAATTCGCCGCGGTCGCCGGGCACAATGCCGACCGGGCCGGGACAACGGGCCCGCTGACCCTGGAACAACTGGAGCGGATCTTCCCCGGCACATCCCGCGCGAAATTGCAGGAGTACCTGCCCTACCTCGACCAGGCGATGCGCGACTTCGGGATCGACACGCCGAAGCGGGAAGCCGCTTTCCTAGCCCAGATCGGGGTGGAAACCGACGACCTGAAAACGCTCGAGGAATACGGTGACGACGAATACTTCAACCGCCTCTACGGGCCCGGCTCCGGCGTCGGCCGAAACTTGGGCAACAACAAGCCCGGCGACGGCGCCCGCTTCCACGGCCGTGGCGCGTTGCAGTTGACCGGTCGCAACAACTACCAGGAGGCGGGCGAGGCCCTCGGTGTCGATCTCGTCGGCGATCACAAGCTGGCCGCGGATCCGAAGTACGCCTTCGCAACCGCCGGGTGGTTCTGGGACGCCAAGAATTTGAACGACCGGGCCGACGAATCGGATGTCGGCGCGATCACCAGATCGATCAACGGAGGTTCAAATGGCGCTTCGGAGCGCAAGGAGAACTACGACCGTGCCCGCAAGGTACTCGACGCGGAATGAACCCGAATTGTTCGCCACGCATCCGCGGCCCCGGTGAGCTCGGCGATGGATCTCCGTTCGGCGGTCAGAGCGCTCCACGAGTCTGTGCGCGGTCCCGTGCGTCTTCTGACCGTCCCCGGCGCCTACGATCCGGTCATGGCGGAGATCAGGAGTGAGCGGCGGGACAAGGTCGCGGTCATCACCGTGCACGACCCGGATCGGCGGAACGCGTTGACACCGGCGCTGTCCGAACAACTGGCCGCCGCGGTGGCCGAGGCCGAGCGCGATACCGGCGTGCACGCGGTGCTCGTCACCGGAACCCCGCCCGCATTCTGCGCCGGAGCCGATCTGAGCGCGCTCGGTGCGGCACGCGAGGAGGGGCTGCGGGTGATCTACGACGGATTCCTCGCGGTCGCGCGCTGCGCACTGCCCACCATCGCGGTGGTCGGCGGCGCCGCCGTCGGCGCGGGACTCAATCTGGCGCTGGCCGCGGATGTCAGGGTCGCCGGTCCTCGCGCGCGGTTCGACGCGCGATTCCTGCGACTGGGCCTTCATCCCGGCGGCGGGATGACCTGGATGCTGCAACGCGCCGTCGGACCGCAACGGGCCGCCGCGATGACGCTGTTCGGGGAGATCCTCGACGCCCAGGCGGCGCTGAGCGCAGGATTGGCGCACCGGGTGATCGACGGCGATCACGACGCGCTGCTCGCCGGAGCGATCGACTTCGCCGCCGGCGCGGCCGAAGCGCCGCGCGATCTGCTCATCACCACCAAACGCACCATGCGCCACACCGCGAATCTCGACGCCCACGCCGATGCCGTCGACGCCGAGATCGTGCCGCAGGTCGCCTCCCTCGACTCCCCGGAATTCGCCGCGCGCCTGGCGGCGAAGCAGGCCGAGATCGGCGGATCGAGATGAACGGCGGCGGCGCGGTGTGGGCGGAGGTCGTCGAAGCGGGACGGAAACGGTTTGGCGTTTCCGGCGGCGGGTAGCCGCTCCGAGACCGCATAGGAAGCGCACGACTCTGCGGCCGATGGTTCGTATCCGGATCGCAGGGGCCTTTCGTGTGTGCCGGGTGTCTTGCGACCACGGAGAGCGAGAGGAGGGCCCTATGCACTACATCGATGACACCAAACACCTGCTCAGCGATCTCGTGGGACGGGTGATCGAGTCGGCGACCAGCTACTCGGGCAGTCAGACCGTGACCATCGCCCGGCCACGAGCCGAGGTCGAGCAGTTCTGGCGCGACCCGACGAGCCTGTCGGAGGTACTGGGCGACGTCGCCGAGGTCAGATCTCCGGCTCCGTCGACCTACGAGTGGAGGTTGTACGCGGGCGCCGACGGACACACGACCTGGAAGACCACACTGCGCGAGGAGGACGGACACTTCCGGTTCGTCGGCTCCGCCGACCAGGACGCAGGCCAGGGTCTCGAAATCGAGCTCACCTTCCGGGAAGCACCGCGGAATCTCGGGACCGAAGTGACGATGCGAGCCCGGACCCCGCTGCCCGACCTGCTGACCGGCGCGGGCATGTTCACCGCGCTCTACCGAGCCCGAGCCCGGCTGCAGACCGGCGAAATGCCCACCCTGGCCCACAATCCGAGCGCCCGCTCTTCCGCTCGGTGAACAGGAGGAGACATGCACGCGCTCTGCTGGAACGGCGTCAACGAACTCGCCGTGGAAACCGTCCCCGATCCGGTTCTGGTCAATCCGCACGATGTCATCGTCCAGGTCCGCCTGACCACCACCTGCGGGTCCGATCTGCACTTCATCGACGGATATCTGCCGGGAATGCGGGAAGGCGACGTCTTCGGACACGAGTTCATGGGCGAGGTCGTAGAAACCGGAGCCGAAGTCACCTCGATCGCCGTGGGTGACCGTGTCGTGGTCCCGTCCTTCATCGGATGCGCATCGTGCTGGTATTGCGACCACGAACTGTATTCCCTTTGCGATACCACCAATCCGAACAGCGCTCTGCAACAACCGCTTTTCGGCTACCCGACGGGCGGAATCTACGGTTACACCCATCCCTTCGGGGGTTATCAGGGTTCCCATGCGCAATATGTCCGTGTTCCCTTCGGCGACACCAACTGTTTCCGGATACCGGAGGGCATCACCGACGAACAAGCATTGTTCCTGTCCGATGCCGTGCCGACGGGACTGATGGGCGCCGAATTCTGCGACATCCACCCCGGCGACACCGTCGCGGTATGGGGCAGCGGCGGCGTCGGATTGATGGCCGGGCACACGGCACGCCTGCTCGACGCCGAGCGGATCTTCGTCATCGACCGCCTTCCCGAGCGGTTGCGCGTGGCGGAAGAGCAGTTCGGCGCGGAAACCATCGACTACACCGCCGTCGACAGCGTCCACGAGATCCTGCGCGAAAGTACCGGTGGCCGCGGGCCCGACGCCTGCATCGAGGCCGTCGGGATGGAAGGACACGGCACCGGACTCCAGCAACTCTACGATCGGGCCAAACAGTTGCTCCGGCTGGAATCGGATCGGGCGACACCGCTGCGGGAAGCGATTCTCGCGTGCCGGAAAGGCGGCATCGTCTCGGTGCTCGGCGTATACGGTCTCACCGACAAATTCCCCATGGGCGTCGTGACGAACAAGGGTCTCACCATCCGCACGGCACAGCAATACGGCCAGCGGTTCGTACCCCGCATGTTCGATTACATCCAACAGGGCGATCTCGACCCCTCCTACCTGATCACCCACGACATGCCGCTCGACGACGCGGTATACGGCTACGACATCTTCAAGCACAAAAAGGAAGGCTGCATCCGCTCCGTTTTCCGGCCCTGAGCGGGCCCATGGGGCCGCAGCGCCGAGATAGCTCGCTGGTTGCCCATCCGATCCGGTAGCCGGATCATCCGCGCCTCGTCGGCTCGATCGAATCGCCGCAAACGCCCACGTGCTCTGCGCGGCAGTGGGTACGCTGCCCGACGAGCCCTCCGGGGCGGCCTCCGCGCGGCACGTACCGCGCAACTTCCGAACAAACTCTTGACTCGTTCCAGAAAACGGACGAGACTTCCGAGCATGCCAACGGCCTCGGAGTTCCAGCAGATGCTGCGAGGAGTTTCGCTACGTGTGACCCGCCCGCGGGTCGCGGTGCTCAGCGCGGTCCACGACCACCCGCACGCCGACACGGAGTCGATCATCCGCGCTGTTCGATCCGCGCTGCCCGAGGTGTCCCACCAAACGGTCTACGACTCATTGAACGCACTCACCGCCACCGGCCTGGTCCGGCGTATCCAGCCGTCCGGGTCCGTCGCCCGCTACGAATCGCGGGTCGGCGACAACCACCATCACGTCGTATGCCGAGGATGCGGGGTGATCGCCGATGTCGACTGCGCCATCGGCGAGGCCCCGTGTCTGACCGCGTCCGATGACAGCGGGTTCTCGATCGATGAAGCCGAGGTCATCTACTGGGGCCTGTGCCCCGATTGTGTGGAATCACAGGCTTCCCGATCACATTCGTGATCGCAGCCCACATCACTCATTCAGGAAGGAATGCTGTGTCATCCGATAGCCGCCCGCCCAATCCTGACACCAAGACCCACAGCGCGAGCGAGAGCGAGAACCCGGCGATCCCGTCGCCCACCGCGAAGACGGACCACCGCCCCCGCAGCAACAAGGACTGGTGGCCGGAGCAGATCGACGTCTCGGTGCTGCACGCCCATACGTCCAAGTCCAACCCGCTCGGAGAGGACTTCAACTACCCAGAAGAATTCAAGAAGCTCGACGTCGACGCCCTCAAGGCCGACGTCGCGGCGGTCCTGACCAATTCGCAGGACTGGTGGCCCGCCGACTACGGCCACTACGGCGGCCTGTTCATCCGGATGAGCTGGCACGCCGCGGGCACCTACCGCATCTCCGACGGCCGCGGCGGCGGCGGTCAGGGCGCGCAGCGTTTCGCGCCGCTGAACAGCTGGCCGGACAACGCCAACCTGGACAAGGCGCGCCGGCTGCTGTGGCCGGTCAAGCAGAAGTACGGCAGCAAGATCTCGTGGGCCGACCTGCTGGTGTTCGCGGGCAACGTGGCCCTCGAGTCGATGGGGTTCAAGACCTTCGGCTTCGGCTTCGGCCGTCCGGACATCTGGGAGGCGGAGGAGGTCTTCTGGGGTCCGGAGGACACCTGGCTCGGCGACGAGCGCTACAGCGGTGACCGCGAGCTGGCCAACCCGCTCGGCGCCGTCCAGATGGGCCTGATCTATGTGAATCCCGAAGGGCCCAACGGTCAGCCGGATCCCGTGGCCGCCGCGCGCGACATCCGCGAGACATTCGGCCGCATGGCGATGAACGACGAGGAGACCGCCGCGCTGATCGTCGGCGGCCACAGCTTCGGCAAGACCCACGGCGCGGGCGATGCCGGCCTGGTCGGCGCCGAACCGGAAGGCGCTCCCCTCGAACAGCAGGGCCTGGGCTGGAAGAGCGCCTACGGCACCGGCAAGGGCAAGGACGCCATCACCAGCGGCCTGGAGGTCGTCTGGACCGCCACCCCGACCAAGTGGGGCAACGGCTTCCTGCAGAACCTGTACGGCTACGAATGGGAGCTGACCAAGAGCCCCGCCGGGGCCTGGCAGTGGAAGCCGAAGGACGGTGCGGGCGAGGGCGCGATCCCGGATCCGTTCGGCGGGCCCGCGCGTACGCCGACCATGCTGACCACGGACCTGTCGCTGCGCGAAGACCCGATCTATCGGGAGATCACCCGGCGCTGGCTCGATCACCCCGAGGAGCTGGCCGAGGCGTTCGCCAAGGCGTGGTACAAGCTCCTGCACCGCGACATGGGCCCGATCAGCCGCTACCTCGGCCCCTGGGTTCCCGAGCCGCAGCTGTGGCAGGATCCCGTTCCCGCCGTCGATCACGAGTTGATCGACGAGCAGGACATCGCGGAGCTGAAGAGCAAGGTGCTCGAGTCCGGCCTGTCGGTCGCGCAGCTGGTCAAGACCGCCTGGGCCTCGGCAGCCAGCTACCGCAGCACCGACAAGCGCGGTGGCGCCAACGGTGCCCGGATCCGGCTCGAGCCGCAGAAGAACTGGGAAGTCAACGAGCCGGACGAGCTGGCCAAGGTGCTGCCGGTGCTCGAGCAGATCCAGCAGAACTTCAACGGTTCGGCCTCCGGCGGCAAGAAGGTCTCGCTCGCCGACCTGATCATCCTGGCCGGGTCCGCGGCGATCGAGAAGGCCGCCAAGGACGCGGGCCACGATGTCACGGTGCCGTTCGCACCCGGACGGACGGACGCCACCCAGGAGAACACCGACGTCGAGTCGTTCGCGGTGCTCGAACCGCGGGCCGACGGGTTCCGCAACTACACGCGGACCGGCGAGAAGGCTCCGCTGGAGCGCCTGCTGCTCGACCGGGCGTACATGCTGGACGTGACCGCTCCGGAGCTGACGGTGCTCATCGGTGGTCTGCGCGCTCTGGGCGCCAACTACGGCGGCACCGACCACGGTGTATTCACCGACCGGCCGGGCGTGCTGACGAACGACTTCTTCGTCAACCTGCTCGACCAGAACACCGAGTGGAAGGCGTCGGAGTCGGCGGAGAACGTCTACGAAGGCTTCGACCGCGCCTCCGGTGCGGCGAAGTGGACGGCGACGGCCAACGACCTCATCTTCGGATCGCACTCCGTGCTGCGGGCGGTGGCCGAGGTGTACGCGCAGGACGACGCGAAGGCGAAGTTCGTCGACGACTTCGTCGCGGCGTGGGTCAAGGTGGTCGAAAACGACCGGTTCGATCTCGCCTGATCGATATTCGACGATCCGGGCCGGTTCTTCGGGGCCGGCCTGGATCGTCTCGTCACCCGCCGTCCGATGGACCGTCGAGCGCAACGAATTCCGTTCCGCGCACCCACGATTCGCGGTCCTATAGCGATTGCGCGACCTCGTCGTCCTGGCGGCGCCCGGTGGTCATGTACAGGGTGCGGCGGCCCACCTCGACGGCGTGGTCGCCGAAGCGTTCGTAATAGCGGCCGAGCAGAGTGACGTCGACCGCGGCCGCGGTGCCGTTGTCCCATCCTTCGGCCAGGATCGCCGCCAGCAGCGCGCGGTGTAGATCGTCCATGGTGTCGTCGCGAGCGTCGATGTCCGCGGCGTCGCCGGGGTCGGCGGTGGTCAGCACACCGACCGCGGCGTCGGCGAGGTCGACGGCCGCCGCACCCATATGGGTCACCAGATCTCGCACCGGTTCGGGGACCACGTCGGCGGGATGCCTGCGTCTGGCGGCGTCGGCGATGTGCTCGGTCAGCGCGCTCATCCGGGTGAGGTCATCGACCAATTGCAGCGCCGTCACCACCTGCCGCAGTTCTCCCGCGACGGGAGCTTCGAGGGCGAGAAGGGTGACCGCGGCGTGCTCGGCGTCCTCGCGCATCGCGGCGGTTTCGGCGCAGTAGTCGATGGTGCGTTCGGCCAGCTCCAGATCCGCGCCGAGAAGGGCGTCGGTGGCCATCGCGATGGCCTCCCGATTGCGCACGCACATCGCTCGCAAGTGGTCGGCGAGCTGCTCGAGGTGATCGTGGAAGCGGGTGCGCACCCCTCCATCATCGCGCGCATCCCGCCGGCGCGCTGCGGGTCCGCGATCGCGCACCGGTCGACTGCCGGAACCTGAGTTAACATCGTGGTTTGCCTGAGAAAGCTGTTCGTCGGCCGCGCCGCTGCCGGTCGGGCTGGAAGGGGCCGGTGTGGATCTGCCATCAGCGGGGCCGTTGACGGCGCGGACAGGTACCGCCGGGACGTGGTGGTCGTGTTGCGCCGCCGGGATGTCGATGCCGTGGCGCACGCTGCAGCCGCGACGTCGCGACACGGAGTTGCTCGACACGCTCACCGACGCGGGATTGCCCCCGGCGCGAGCCAGGGTCCGGCTGACCGCGCTCATCCATGGTGTGCGGCCCGCTCCGGCCTACGGGGTGATCGAAGGAGCGTTGCGGCCGCCCGCGGTAGCGATCGCTATGACCAGTTTTCTGGTCGAACACCCACAGGCTCGTTTCGTGGTCGATCCGGCGATGTGCGCCGACGTACACGCCCGGGTCCTGCCGCAGCTGCGCCGCCCGTATCGCGATCTCGTCGCTCCACGTAAATCGCTTGTCGGCCTAGCTGATTCGCTCGCGATGTCCGCTGTCCCCGTGGCCGCACTCGACTTCGCGATCGCGACGCACATCCACTGGGACCACGTGGCCGGACTGCTCGACCTGCCGGCATCCCTCGCGTTGCGGGTGACCACGGCCGAATTGGAATGGGCGACGAACCCCGAGACGGCCCCCATGGGCGTCGCGGAGTCGCTCGGCTCACGACCGACGCCGTCCTTCGACCTCGACGGGCCTCCCGTACTCACCTTTTCCCGCAGCCACGACCTCTTCGGCGACGGCTCGGTGCTGGCGGTGGACCTCTCCGGGCACACCCCTGGCAGCATCGGGCTCGTTCTCGCGGTAGCGGACGGGGGCACCGTGCTGTTGGCGGGCGACGCCGTCTGGCGGCGGGAGCAGATCCCGCTGCTGCGCGAGAAACCCCCGCTGCCAGGGCTTCTCGTCGACCACGACCGATCCGCCGCCTTCGCAGCGATCCACCGCCTGCACTGCCTGCCCGCGGACGTCGAGGTCGTTCCCACCCACGACCACACCGCGGCGAAAAGATGGGCGCATCGATAACCGCGCGGCCGTCCGCTGCCCCGGCGGGCTCGATCGGCGCCGCGCCGGTCACCGTGCGGTGTACCTCGGTCATCTCCTGACGCGATCGATGAGGGCGGCCGGCAGCGAGCTCATGATCGAGGCTCATATCCCGGCCCAGGAAACTCCACCAGTATTTCTTCGCCCAGTCGAGCAGCCAGCTCACGCCGGTTGCTGATCCGCGGTCTCCGAACCCGCCCGATCACACGCCGAGGACGGGGCCAAGGTCCCTCGACAAGTGTCGGTTCGACTCTGTGCACGGTCTTTCCCGCCGCATAGCGTCCGTGGTACCCGCGTTCGGCAAGGCGCGGTGCGGAGGAGCCAGCCATGCGCGCACGAGTCGTCTACGAATCGATGTTCGGCAACACCGCGGCGGTCGCGGAAGCCATCGCGGAAGGGCTGCGCGAGCACGCCGACGTCGAAGTCGTGCCGGTGGCCGCGGCCGCCGAAGTGCCCGCTCCGAAGGTGCATCTGCTCGTGGTCGGCGGACCGACCCGCACCTTCCGGCTCAGCTGTCGGCGTACCCGCCGCGACGCCGCCAAGCGAACCGATGCGCTGATCGCCGACATCGGTGTCCGGGAGTGGCTCGAAGCGGCACTGCCCGTTCCGCGGGGGCACACTGCCATCGCCTTCGCCACCAAGCCGGTCGGTCAGTCGTGGCTACCCGGATCGACCGCACGCGGCATCGGAAAACGACTACGGCGTTTGGGCTATTCCCTCGCCGACGACCCGATGGATTTCCTCCTCGAAGACTCGACCGGCCCGCCCGGGCCAGGAGAGCTGGAACGCGCCCGTGCCTGGGCCGCGCGCATCGCCCACACCGAACTGGACCGGATCTCGCACCCGGATTGCCGGCACCGGAACGACGCACGAGATCAACGACTCGACCAATGGGCACCTCCGGCTGACGACCGCGGGCGAGCGGTGCCGCCGCACGGGCGGAAGAGCCGGTGATCATCACTCGCTCACCGAGTTCATCGGCAGCCGGACCGTCGCTCCCGCCTCGAGCCGCGCGGTCTGGTCCCGGCAGGTGACCTCGATCGGCGGCGACGCGCCGGGATCCGAGCCGATCTCGACGCCATCGCCGCTGACGCGCACGGTCAGCCGATGGCCGCGGTAGATCATCGGAAACGACAAGGCGCCCAAGGACTCCGGCCAAAACGGGCAGAACACCAGGCGGTCGCGGCGCAGTTCCATACCGGTGAAACACCGTTGCAGCAGATCGACGCTGCCCGCCATCGCGGCGAGATGAATCCCCTCCGCGGTGGTTCCGCCCTGGATATCGGCGACGTCGGAGCCGAGCACCAGATCGAAGAACTCCACGACGCGCTCCCGGTTGGCCCGCGCCAGCACCCACGAATGCACCAGCGCGCTGAGCGTCGAGCCGTGCGACGTGCGCGACAGGTAGTAGTCGATGGTCCGCGGAATCATCTCGCCGGGCAGTTCGTATCCGAGATGTCCCAGCAGTTCCCGGAGTTCGTCGGCCGACAGTAGATAGAACAGCATCAGGACATCGGCTTGTTTGGCGGCCCGATAGCGGTTCACATCGTCGCCCTCGGCCTCGAGTAGCCGGTCCAGCCGCTGGATGTTGCCGTATCGACGACGGTAGTGATCCCAATCGAGTTCGGCCAGTCGCTCGTATCCCTCGAACTGGCTGATGACTCCGTCGTGGAACGGGACGTACATTCGCCGAGCGACAACGGACCAGTGCTCCGATTCCGACGGTCGCACCGACAGCTTCTCCAGCAGCTCCGATCGTTCGCGCGGTGCCAGCAGGGCGAGCGCGTCGATCGCCCGCAGGATCACCCAGGCCGCCATCACATTGGTATAGGCGTTGTTGTCGATACCGGCCTCCGGCGCGTCCGGATAGCCGGAATGGAACTCGTCCGGGCCGATCACGCCACGGATGGTGTAGCGGTCGCGCTCGGCGTCGTAGCGCGCCAGGCTCGACCAGAAACGAGCGATCTCCACCAGCAACTCCGCGCCGCATTCGACGAGGAACTCCAGGTCGCCGGTGGCCTGGTAGTACTGCCAGACGTTGTAGGCGATCGCGATCCCGATGTGGTGCGCACGGCGGCTCGGATCCGGATTCCAGCGTCTCGACAGTGGATTCAGATGCATCCGCTGGCTTTCTTCACGGCCGTCACTGCCGGACTGCCACGGGAACATCGCCCCGGCGAGTCCCGCTTCCGCAGCCGCTCGCCTGGCCTCGGTCAGACGGCGATAGCGGTACCGCAGCAGAGAACGGGTCAGCTCGGGAAACCGCGGATTCAGCACGGGAAAGACGAACAGCTCGTCCCAGAACACATGACCGCGATAGGCCTCACCGTGCAGGCCGCGCGCGGGCACGCCCACATCCATGCTCGTGGTGTTCGGTGACAAGGTCTGCATCAGGTGCAACAGGTGCAGGCGCACGATGCGCGTCGCGTCCTGGGCACGGTCCAGGTCGATCCGCAGCCGCGCCCACAGATGCTCCCACGCCACCGCGTGTCCCTCGAACAGATCCGCGTAGCTGTCGACGGCGTCGACCCAGCGCGCGGCTTCCTCGTCGGGTCCCGCCGTGGCCGGGTCACGTCCGGTGAACACGGCGACGACCTTCTCCACGGTCACCGCGTCCCCGCTGGTGACCGGCAGCGTGAAATCGTGCCCGATCAGGCCGTCCTCGTGGATCGCTTCGCATGCCGGGTCGATGGGCTCCCCGCCGCGTCGCAGACCGCTGCGCGTCGCGACGGCCACCGGCGTTCTCGAGGCGCGGGTCCGCGCCGAGAGCAGCACCGATCTCGCGGACAGGTGTACGGCGTGTTCGGTCACCAGATGGGTGTCGGACAGGTCCCAATACCGCTGCACCAACTGATTGCGAACGGATCCATCGATCGCCGAGCGGATGGTCAGTTCGCCCGACCAGTTCTCGGCGGTGATCGTCGTCGCCATCGCGCCCGAGTGCGGACGATGCATGGCGGCGAACCGGCGTTGCGTCACCGCGGTGATCCGACCCGACGGATCGCGAAAACGGAACCGCCGCACGAGTTCGGCGCGGCGCAGATCCAGCTGCTGCCGGTAATCCAGCAAATCCGCGGTATCGATGTCGAACCAGGGGCCGCGTTCGATCCGGAAGGTCAGCGGGAGCCAATTCGGCAGATTGACCAGACTTTCGTTGTCGACCACGTGGCCGGTTATCGTGTCGGAGAGCCGGTTGTACACCCCGCCCACATACGTACCCGGGTAGTGGACCGCTCCCGCCCCGCATTCCGGCGCCGCACCGCGGGTGGCGAAATAACCGTTGCCGACCGTGCACAGTGACTCCCGAAGCTTCTCTCGGGCCGGGTCGTATCCATCGAAGTCGAGTGTCCACGACTCCGGCGCGGCCGCGACGGTATCGGGTCGCAGCCTGCGGGCCAGCCGATCGAGGAAGTCGCGGACCCGATGCGGCCCGTCGATCGCGTACCGGGCGGCGGTGTGCCTGTCGCCGGTCTCCCCGTGGCGCACCACGATGGCGAGCCCATCCGCTTCGACGGCATCGAACGCGTCCTCGTCGGTCAGATCGTCGCCGAGATAGACCGGCAGCACCGGGACGGTGAGATGGTCGAGAATCCACCGCACCGCGGCGCCCTTGTCCCAGTCCACATCCGGGCGCAGCTCGGCGACACGCCTGCCGTGGGTGACGCGCAAACCCGCCGTGTGCCCTGCCTCGTGCACCGCGGCGACCACTCCCCCGACGTGTTCCGCCGTGACGTTGCGGTAGTGAACGGCGACCGCGAACCGCTTGTGCTCCACCAGGATTCCGGGAACATCCCGCAGGCGACGCCGAAGTTCACCGGCCGCCGCGGCGAGCGCATCCTCGGCGCCGGGTGCGGCATCGTGCACGTGCCCGGCGCCGTCCGGGGCCACCAGATCGAAGCCGTGACTGCCCGCGTACCAGATTCCGCCGACGCCGACGCGGGCACGCAAATCGGCGAGATCGCGTCCGCTGACGACCGCGACGGGGCATTCCGCTGCCAGCTTCCGCAATGCGGCCGCCACGCCCGCGACCGGTTCGGCGGCATTCGGATCGGGGACGATATCCGCGACGGTGCCGTCGAAGTCGAGCAGCACCGCAACTTTCGCGGTGCTCAGACGGTCGGCTATCCGCGGCCAGCCCTCCTCGACGTCCGGCAGCTCCGACATCCGCCGGAAGCCCCCGCGCAACCGCACCCGAGCGACGTCATCGACGACGACGTCGGCTCCCCGGGCCAGCAGCCCATCCGCGTTCGCCCGCCGATCGACACCGATGACCAGCGCGAAGCCCCCACTGCGACCGGCGGCGACGCCCGCCTCGGCATCCTCGACCACAACCGTCCGGTCCGGTCCGGCCCCGAGTCGGCGCGCGGCCTCGAGCAACATCGCCGGATCGGGCTTCCCCGCCAGGCCCAATTCCTCGGCATCGTTCCCGTCCACCCGCACCGTGAACAGGTCCGCGACACCGGCGGCCGTGAGCACCTGCGCGCAATGCCGGCTGGCGGAGAAGATGCCCGTGCCGATGCCCGCGGCCGTCAGACGACGAACGAGGTCGACGGTCGACGGGAACACCCGGACACCGTCACGTGCGACGCGCTCGCGGAACAGGTGATCCTTGCGGTTTCCGAGCCCACATACGGTTTCGGCCGTCTCCGGATCGGCGGCGGTGCCCCAGGGCAACGCGATACCTCGCGCCGCGAGGAAGTCCGCCACGCCGCGATAGCGTGGCTTGCCGTCGACGAAGCGGAGGTAGTCGGTTTCGGTGAACGGCGACCGGTCCTGTCCGGCACCGGCGGGACGCCGGGTGAGGAAGTCGTCGAACAATTCCGTCCACGCCGCGGCGTGCATCGACGCGCTGTCGGTCACCACCCCGTCCATGTCGAAGATCACCGCGTCGTGGCGGCGCGAATCGATCCGCGGCGTCGCCCGCACACCGTTGCCCACGACTTCCAGCCTGACCGAGTCGCCGGTGTCCCGTCCAGGGACGAAAGTCCGCAACAACCGCCTGACGTGGGGGCCACCAGCGACGAGATCCGGGACCAACGACTGTTTTCCCATCGGCGTGGGAGACCTACCGTCGGCCATATGAACGAGCTACCCACCGGAGAAACCATCGAGAAGGCCGTCCTCCTCGCCGGCCGGGCGCCGTCGCTGCACAACAGCCAGCCCTGGCACTGGACGTTCGACGGCCAAGCGCTGCGGCTGTTCGCGGTACCCGAACGCCGCCTCCCGGCGACCGACACCGCCGGTCGTCAGATGCTGATCAGCTGCGGTGTCGCGCTGGGCCATCTCCGCGCGGCCATGTCCGCTGCCGGTTGGCGCACCCTCGTCGCCCATTTCCCCAACCCGAATCGTCGCAATCATCTCGCCACCATCACGTTTCATCGGGCGCATTTCGTGACCGACGCCGACCGCGCCCGCGCCGACGCCATCCTGCGCAGGCACACCGACCGGCTGCCGTTCGCGGCGCCGCCCGGATGGCCCGATTTCGAAACCGTGCTGCGCAGCACGTTCGATCCCGCCGACGCCACGCTGAACGTCCTGCACGACGACAGCCGCCCCACGTTGGCCCGCGCCTCGGAGATGACCGCGTCGCTGCGCCGCTACGACCCGGATTACCACGCCGAATTGCAATGGTGGACGGGGCACGTCGTCGCCGACGCCGGTGTCCCCAAGGAGTCGCTGATCTCCGAGCAGGAACGGCAGCGGGTGAGCGTGGGCCGCAAGTTCCCCACCGTCTCCGGTGACCGGCGCGGTGAGGTCGCCGACGACCATTCGGTGATCCTGGTCCTCTCCACCGACAGCGACACCCCCGACGACGTGGTGCACTGCGGTGAGGTGCTGTCCACGGTGCTGCTGGAGTGCACCCTCGCGGGGTACGCGACCTGTCCGCTGACCCACCTGACCGAAGTCCCGCAGAGCCGCGCGCTGGTCCGCACGCTGACCGGCGGTTTCGGCTTGCCGCAGGTGCTGGTCCGGGTCGGCTCGGCACCCGAATCCGCGCAGGACGCTCCACTGACGCCGCGCCGTCCACTCTCGGAGATCCTCGAGATGTCCGGTCCACAGGGCGAGGTGGACTGAGGCCACATCGATATCCGGGACGTTAGCCCCCGCTCTACGGGCAGCAGTACCCTCCCCTCGCACCCGCCCCCCGAGCAGGCTGTGTGCTATGTCACCCCGTCGTATACCTCCACGTCCATCCGACGGAACTCCGGACCCGGACTCGGTGCCGCTGGCGGTTCCCGCGGTGGTGCTCGCTTCGATCATGCTGATCGGGATGCTCGTGGCGCTCGTCCTGTTGCTGCCCAATTGGGCGCGCGACTACGGCGCGGACCTGGTGTATCTGGCGGTGTTGATCTACGCCGGTCTCGCGCTGCGGCTGTTGTGGTGGGGCGTGACGGTCCTGCGTGCCGGTGTGGCGGACATCGAGAAGTAGAACGCCGCGCGGAAGGTCACGGCGGCCTCGCACCGGCCCGGCGGGCGACGGTGACCAAGGACCCTGCGTCGCGGGCGGAACGCCCGTATCCGGTCCGGACGATCCCGCGAAGACTCGAACCATGACCGCGAACGACGAAGCACCCGCCATTTCGGTACCCGAGCATCGGGTGATGCTGGCTGCGTTGCGGCTGGCCACCCGGGCGCCGTCGGTGCACAACACCCAGCCGTGGCGGTGGGTGTTCGACGGAACCCGCCTGCACCTCTACACCGACGCCGACCGGCTGCTGCCCTCGACCGACCCGCACGGCCGCCAGCTTGTGATCAGCTGCGGAGCCGTCCTGCATCACGCGCGAACCGCCTTCGCCGACCAAGGCTGGCACACCGACACGGTGCGCGTGCCGGATCGGCAGCGACCCGACCATCTCGCCGTGATCGAATTCCGGCCGTGGACCGACCCGCCGGAGGGGATCCACACCCGAGCACGCGTCATCGACCGGCGCCGCACCGACCGGCTGCCGATGCTCGAACCGCAGGGCTTCGCAGGCCTGCTGCCCCGGCTGCGGATGCTCACCTCCCCGCACGAGGTGGAACTCGACGTCTTGGACGACAGCGCCCGGCCTCGGCTCGCCGCCGCTTCGGAACAGATCGGTGCGCTGCGCCGCCAGGACTTGCTGTATCAGACCGAATTGGAATGGTGGGCCGGGCATTCGGAGACGCTCGAAGGCGTGCCGGCCTCCGCGCTGGTGTCCGACGCGGAATTCGCCCGGGTCGGTGTCGGGCGCGCGTTCCCCCCGGCGCCGCGTTCGATGCGACGGGCCCGGCTCGACGATCGCGCGCGGCTGGTTCTGCTCGGCACCGACGGGGATTCGGTGACACGCTGGTTGCGCACCGGCGAGGCGCTGTCGGCCGTGCTGCTGGAATGCACCGCCGCGGGTCTGGCGACCTGCGCGCTCACCCATGTCACCGAACTGCCGACGACCCGGGGACTGCTCGCCGGCCTGGTTCCCCGTCCGGCGACGCCTCAGGTGCTGCTCCGTGTCGGCACCGCGCCCGACGACGCCGACATGGTCCCGCCGACTCCCCGGCGCCCGGTCACCGACGTCTTCACCGTCACCGGTTCCCGCTGAGCCCACCGACACCCGAAGGGCGGCCCGCGCCCACGGCACGACGAATCGAGGAGGACGCGGTGGAATACCGGATCGCCCTGGTCGAGTCCGCACCGGAAACGGTGCTGCGGATGGCACGCAGGCTTCGTCCCGACCCAGGTTTGCTCGGCGAGGACATCGCGGAGGGAATGCGGGAAGTGACCCGCGTCGTGCGGCAGGCCGGTTTGGTCGCCAGCGGCGCGCCGACGATCACCTTCCGCGACGACACACTCGAAGGCGAAGCGGCCGCGGTGGAATTCGGCGTCGCGGTGGAGCCCGCACCCAACCTCGGGCCCAGCTCCGGCGCGCAAGTGGTCGTCCTGCCGGGAACTCTCGTCGCTCGCACCTGCCACCGCGGCAGCTACCGCGACCTCGCCGCCGCGTATCAGGCGCTCCAGGAATGGCTGCGCGACAGCGGCTACCGGCCGATCGGTCCCCCCACCGAGGCCTACCTCATCGGCCCGGACGAGGTCACCGACGCCCGGCGTCTGCTCACCGAGATCCGGTTGCCGGTTGCCCCCGCCGCCACCGTGGCGGTGCACCTCGACGCCCCCTTCGAGGAGGCGGTGCGCAGAACCAGGGATGCCTTGCGCGGTGCGGAACTGGCGGTGATCGCCGAAGTCGACCTACAGGCCACGCTGCGCGAGACGATCGGCGAACAGATCGAGAACTATCTGCTGCTGGGCGTCTGCGACCCCCAGCTGACCTACCGGGCGCTGTCGGCCGACCGCCACGCCGGGGCGATGTTCTCGTGCGGTCTCGTGGTGCGCTCGACCGACACCGGCACACAGGTCGAGGTCGCCGATCCGGAACTGCTGGTCTGCGTCACCGCGCAGCCGGGGCTGCGGTCCGTCGCGGGCGAGCTGCGGCGGCGGCTCGCCGCCGCATTGGCGATCCTCCGCGATTCGTCGCCCGCGCGGACGTGATCGCGTCGCGTCCACGGCGATCCGGCATCGGGGGTGACCATGGTCCCGTCAGTGCGGGTAGGAGTCCTCTCACCGGTCCCGGCTCGGACGAGCAGTCTCGTGGATATCGCACCTCGACGACCACGATTTCATCCGTGAAAGGCACACGTCATGAGCTACCACCGCGACCCCCTCGCACCCGCGGTGCACACCGCGCACGAGTGGCTGCGCACTCTGACCGACGAACTCGCCACCGAAGACCGGGCATTCGCGCACCGCGCACTGCGCGCCTGGCTGCACACGGTGCGTGACCGCATCGGTGTCAACGCGGCCGCGCACCTGAGCGCCCAGTTGCCCGAACTGCTGCGCGGGATCTTCTACGAGGGCTGGGTGCCCGCACACGTTCCTTTCCCGCACGACGTGCCCTCTTTCCTCGATCAGTTCGCATTGGAAGCAGGCGTCTCCCGAGACGAGGCCTACGCTCTCGCGGGTGCGGTGACCGACGCGCTGGCCGATCTGTTCTCGCCCGGCCAGCTCGATCACGTGTTCGCGCTGTTGCCCGAAGATCTGCGGGCCGTCCTGCGCGGAGCCGACCTCGCGGGCACCTTGCAGCAGGACGCCACTCCGGTCACGCGACCGGAATCGTCTCGTCTCGACGAGTTGGACGGCCGGCTACGCGCACTCACCGACGCGGTGGCGGTGCTCGCCCGCAGCCTGGAAAGTCTTTCCGGCGGCGAACCGCCCGACAGCGCGCAGGTCTCCGCCGCGCAGCAAGCCCACCGGATCCTGATCGCCGAAGGCCTCACCCGCTCGGAGGCGCCGACCTGATCGCTGCCGGGCAGCTCCGCGACCGGCCCTACCGAATACTTCCCAGCGGGGTGCGTCGCACCGCGGGAGTCCCGTCGCCACGCAGGAAGGGACTTTGGCCCGTACCGAGCGGCCTGCCCGATGCGTAGTGTCGACCCCACCCCCGCTCCCGGATTGGACACTCGATGATCACGGTATTTCTGGTCGACGACCATGAGATCGTCCGCCGCGGCCTCGCCGACCTGCTTTCCGACGACCCGGAACTCACCGTGATCGGCGAAGCAGGCGACGTCGCCCAGGCCCTAGCCCGCATTCCCGCACTCCGGCCGGACGTCGCCGTTCTCGACGTGCGCCTGCCCGATGGCAACGGGATCGAGCTCTGCCGTGACCTGCTGTCCAAGCTCGACGATCTGCGCTGCTTGATCCTGACCTCGTTCACCGACGAACAGGCGATGCTGGACGCGATCCTGGCCGGAGCCAGCGGCTACGTCGTCAAGGACATCAAGGGCATGGAGCTGGCCAAAGCCATCAAGGAAGTCGGCGCGGGGCGCTCCCTGCTCGACAATCGCGCCGCCGCCGCCTTGATGCAACGACTACGCGCCAACACCCACCACGACGGCCCCCTGGCCGGACTCACCGATCAGGAACGCAAACTGCTCGACCTCCTCGGTGAAGGACTGACCAACCGCCAGATCGCTCAGCGCATGTTCCTCGCCGAGAAGACGGTGAAGAACTACGTATCCCGCCTGCTCGCCAAACTCGGCCTGGAACGGCGCACCCAGGCCGCGGTCTACGCCTCCAAACTCCGGTCCCGGCCGTCCGGCTCCACCATCGACTCCTGACCGGTGGCGTGTCCATATCCACTCGGCGGTGGCGTTCATTTCCGGAACCGGGTGAAATATTCTTGAGCCATGGCGAGAAGCCGCGCTGACGGCGTTTCAGGGACGCATACGACTGATTACGCGTCGGCCGACCCCTACTCCGTGCGGGATACGCTTTCCCAACTGCGGCTGCGCGAACTGCTCGGCGAGGTAAAGGATCGCATCGAGCAGATCATCGATGCCCGTGACCGCATGGACGGCTTGGTCGAGGCCATGCTCACCGTCACCTCCGGCCTCGACCTCAATCGCACCTTGCGCACCATCGTGCACACCGCCATCTCGCTGGTCGATGCCCGCTACGGCGCGCTCGGCGTCCGCGGCCACGACCAGCAACTCACCCAATTCATCTACGAGGGCATCGACGAACCGACCCGCGAGTTGATCGGCGACCTCCCCCAAGGCCACGGCGTGCTCGGACTACTGTTCAGCCAGCCCAAACCGATCCGGCTCGACAACCTGGCCGACCACCCCTCCTCGGTAGGATTCCCCGCCCATCACCCGCCGATGCGCACCTTCCTCGGCGTGCCCGTCCGCATCCGCGACGAAGTATTCGGCAACCTCTATCTCACGGAGAAAGCAGGCGGCCAACCCTTCACCGAAGACGACGAAGTCATCGTACGAGCCCTGGCCGCCGCGGCCGGAATCGCCATCGACAACGCCCACCTCTACGAATCCGCCCGCACCCGCCAAGCCTGGATCGAAGCCACCCGCGACATCACCACCGAATTCCTCGCAGGCACCGCCCCCGGCCAGGTCCTCACCCATCTCGTCGAAGCCACGCACCGGCTCACCGGCTCCGAACGGACCTATCTCGCGGTCGTCCCGGACTCCGAGGGGCCACCCGAAGAGATCACCGAACTTCTGATCACACATACCGCCGGCGCCACGCACGACCAGCGGCTGATCAAGCTGCCGTTGGGAGACACCACCATCGGTCAGGCCTTCCGACAGCGTTCTCCCCAGCGGGTGGACGACGCTCGCCGCGCGGATCTCGGCAAGATCTTCCCCGACGCCGGGCCCGCACTCGTGCTGCCCATGCAGACCTCCGATTCCACGGTGGGCGTGCTGGTCGCGCTGCGGGCGGTGGAATCGGCCCCCTACAACAACGAGATCCTCGAACTGACCTCCGCCTTCACCGACCAGGCCGCGCTGGCGATGCAACTGGCCGACGCGCAACGGCGCATGCGGGAACTGGACATCCTTTCCGATCGCGACCGCATCGCCCGCGACCTGCACGACCACGTCATCCAGCGGCTGTTCGCCGTCGGACTGAGCCTGCAGGGCACCGTCCCCCGAACCCGCGTGCCCGAAGTGCGCGAGCGGATCACCGAGGCCATCAACGACCTGCAAGACGTCGTCCAAGAAATCCGCACCTCGATCTTCGACCTGCACGGCGGCGACAGCGGGCGGGTGCGCCAACGCATCGAGGAAGCCATCCGCCAGCAGACCGCGCCCAGCGGCATCCGCACCTCCGTGCGTATCAGCGGGCCACTCTCGGTCATCGATCCCGAACTGGCCGATCACGCCGAAGCCGTTGTGCGCGAAGCGGTCAGCAACGCCGTACGGCACTCCGGAGCCGACACCGTCTCGGTCGAGATCACCGTGGCCGACGACCTGATCATCGTCGTCGAGGACGACGGCTGCGGGGTGCCCACCGACGTCGCCCCGAGCGGTCTGACGAATCTGGCCCGGCGCGCCGAGGAATCGGCCGGGACCTTCACGATCACGGCCGGTACCGAACCGGACGGGCGTACCGCGGGCACGCGATTGTGCTGGCAGGTGCCGCTGCGCTGACCGCCGGAGCCATGTGATCGGCGACCCGGAGCCGACGAGCGAGGAGGGTTATGGCCGAGGAGCCGATCGAATGGGGCGGGGCGCTGTGGGCCGCCGCCGACCTGGTGACGCCGATGGCCATCCGCGTGGCCGCGACGCTGCGGCTGGCCGACCACGTCGCCGCGGGCAGGCGGACGAGCGAGGCGCTGGCCGCCGCGGTGGACGCGGACCGGGACGCGCTGGGGCGTCTGCTGGACCACCTGGTGACCGCCGGTGTGCTGTCTCGTGGAAGTACCGGCGGCTATGGGCTGACGTCGTTGGGTGAGCGCCTGCGGGACGATCATCCGGAAGGGGTGCGGCGCTGGATCGATCTGGAGGGCGCCGTCGGGCGCGCCGATCTGTGCTTCGTCCAGCTGTTGCACACCGTTCGCACCGGTGAGCCCGCCTTTCCACGTCAGTTCGGCCGGACGTTCTGGGAAGATCTGTCCGCCGATCCCGCGCTGGGAGCGTCGTTCGACGCTCTGATGGGCGCCCGGTTGACGGCGGATGCCCCGGCGGTGGCCGACGCCTACTCATGGGGCGCGCTCGGTCACCTCGTCGATGTGGGTGGAGGCGACGCCAGCTTGCTCGTCGCCCTTCTTCGCGCCCATGGCAACCTGCGCGGGACGGTGCTCGACTTGGCAGGCCCGGTCGCTCGTGCACAGCAGGCCATTCGCTCGGCAGGCCTCGACCACCGGGCCGACGCGCAGGTCGGCAGCTTTTTCGATCCCCTTCCCGCCGGAGCGGGCGGCTATCTGCTCTCGGGTGTCCTGCACGACTGGGACGACGAGGCCGCCGTTCGCATCTTGCGACGCTGCGCCGACGCGGTTCCGGAGCACGGGAAGGTGCTCGTGCTCGACCACATCGGCGATGCCGACGGTGGCGCACCCGATACCGAAGGCGACCTGCGGATGCTGTGCTACGTCCGCGGCCGGGAACGCCCCGTCGGCAGGCTGCGTGAGATCGCCGAGTCGGCCGGTCTACGGGTCGGCTCGGTCATTCCGGCCGGTTCCCGCTCGATCATCGAGTTACACCTCGCCGATCCGCGTTCACCCAGCTGCCCGGCGGTGGCGCCGGGGTAAGCGGTCCCCAGGCTTCGCGAATTCGGGCATCTTCCGGGTGAGCGCGTCCGTCGCGCCGATGAGTGTGCGCGCAGGGATACGAGCCAACTCGTCGACGGTGGCCCGCGCCCAGTTCCGCGGCGATCGTCGCGGACACCGCGGCGGCGAGCCTTGCAAAAGACGTTGCGCGAAATGCTTGTCGCGGTGGGAGATTCGGATGTGCCTCAGGACTCGAAGAGCAGGTAGAGACCGGTGAAGGTGAAACCGACCATGGTCAGCATCAAAGCCAGTTGACCCGTCACCCGATGGGCCCGCGGCAGCAGTCGCAGGCAGCGGTCGTGCGCGGCGGCGACGCCGAGAATATGGCCGATCACCACGGCCAGCACCTTGACCGTCCCCAGCACCGCGGGATGGGTGGACAAGAGGTAGGCGACGTCGCGGTCGGCCAGTCCGGCCAGGTTCCATCCTCGTCCGAACGGATCCGCGAACAAGAGCACCGTCGCCTGGCCCTTCTCGACCAAGAAGGTGAGGTAGTGGGCGACGAGATAACCCGCGACGATCGGGGACAGACTGTACGCGAGGCGAGCCGGGAGCAGTTTCCGCTCGGCTTCGGACAGGCCTCCGGTCGCCCTCGCGGCGGTACAGAACAGGCCGCCGACGACCACGATGAAACCCAGCAGCCCCACCGTCTTCAGCACGGTCGGCAGGAACTCGTATCCGCCGCCACCGGCGTCGGCCAGCAGACCACGCCAGGAAGGGAAGGTGCTGAAGCTGTCGAACGCCGTCGAGCCGAGCAGGGTGGCGGCCACGGCCACCGCGGCCACCCGGACCGGAGTTCCCGCCAGATTGTTCAACGGCGATCGCAGCACGAGTTCACCGGTATCGCGACGCCCCAACGGGCTCAGCCTGCCCAGCAGACTGCTGTACACCTCCAGCGGATCGGCACGCTCGGCCCAGACGGTGCCGCACATGATCAGTCCGGCCGTGTTCACGACGAGATACGCCACGAGCCAGGTGGTCACGGCGGCCACCGAACCCGGTTCCGGGTAGGCCAGTTCCATCCACACGAAGGAGAACAGGCCCAGCACCGCGGGCCACTGCCCCCAAGAACCGGGATAACGCATCAATCCCTGGGCGGGTGGACGGCGCCGCATCAGGCACAGGGCGCGGTGCACGGCGCGCACCGGCGACAAGATCTTCCACACGGGTCCGGCGACCAGTGAGGCGACCATGACACCGACCCAGAGGTAGATGTAGACGACACCGGGCACGGGATTGCGCGCCGGATCCGAACTTCCGAAGACACCGATCGCGACGACCACGAGAGTGACGGCCACGCTCGCTCCCGAAATCACGACCCGGACCGCCCTGGAGTCCAGGATCGCACCGACCACCGAGGGAAGCGCGATTCCCGGTGATCGCGGGTCCAGCCGCGGTTCGCGCCAGGCGAGCACCAGCACCGCGAACGAGAACGTCAAGGCCCAGGCCGCTCCGACAAGCGCGTACGACAGTGGGATCGGCAGATCCGTGGCGCCGCCGATGCCGTGCGCGAGAACCGTCATCCGCGAACGAGCAATGTCGCCACCGTTCGCCGCGCGTGATGCAGTTCGATCTCCACCCGGCCCGGCACATCCACGGTGAAGCGGAACCGCTGTCCAGCCCTCGGGGTGATCGCGAACGTGTGCTGCGGCGTGCCGTGTACGTGCAGTTCGTCGTCGGCGTCGCTGTCGACCACCACCTCGATCGGTCGTCCCACCCGGGTCTCGAGGCGGACATCGGCCGGGCTCACCGACCCCGCCGCGATCCGGACCGCGACGACGAGACTCTCCGAGTCTCCAGCCGTCCCGCTCGCCGACGAGGCGGTGTCGGGATCGGAGGAGGCACAGCCGCTCACTACCAGACCGCTCAGCAGCACGAGCGCGCCCCACCGCCACACAGATGCCATCACCGCTCCTTCTCCGCGCCGTGCTCGGACGGCGAACCAGATGTGCGATCACGCGCCTCGGCGCGGCGGTCTCGCACGGCGACGAACACGACGACGGCGACCACGGCCAGGGCGGGCAGGAAGGCCGGTATCGCGAGCAGCAGCGAGTGATGGGCCAACACGTCCACGCCGTCGGCGCCCCCGGTCATCGCGAGACCGCCGGTTCCGCCACGGCCGTCCGGCTCGTGTGCGGATACCGGTCGTTGATCCGCGCCGCGCCCCAGGACAGCGCGCCGACGAGGACGAGGCTGCACACCAGGACGACCAGCGATGCCGCGCCGAACAACCAGGACGGGTAATCGAACGAGCGCTCCCGCTGCAGCACCGTGATCTCGGCGATGAACGGGCGGTTGAACGACGCGAGCGCGGGAACCTCGTCGACGCCGATGCCGGGGTCGGCGGCCATGAAGATCGGCGCGGCGGTCAGGACGCGCCCGTCCTGCAGCCGCAGAACTGTTTTCCACGACCCATGAGCCGGGACGGGTTCGGTGGAGACGTAGTGCCCTGGCCCCACTCGTCGCAGGTGGTCGACGACCAGGCCACGGCCGGGACTGTCACTGCCGATGCCACCTTGCCAGGACAGGATCTGCATCCATTCGGGGTCGGAGCCGACCAGATCGGCGGGCGTGACGCGGACGTCCGCCAGCACCATCCTGCCGCCTGAACCTGATTCGACGTCACGCAGCGCGACCGTGGCGGTGGCCTGCTCCGGCACGTCGATGAGCAGCCCATTGGCGGTGGCAGCCGCCACGATCACGACCGCGGCGACCATCAATCCGCGCCGCACCGGCGGGCGTGGCAGCGGTTCGCCGCGCAGCGTCATCGCCAGCAGTGCGCCGACGACACCACCCGCGATACCGGTGGGCACGGCCATCGCCAGCAGTTCCGGCCACATGGCGGCAGGCCACGGATTGACGTACACCGCCCGAACCCAGAGGGATTCGAGCCACAGGCCGACTGTCGCGATCCCGAGTCCGCACAGCGGGCCCCACCAGATCGGCCGCCGGATGAGCGGTAGCAGCGCGAGCAGTTCCACCACGACCGCGCAGCCGAGATACAGCGGGAAGACATTGCGCGGGGCATCCATGATCGGTCCGCCCACCAGCACGGCCACCACGGTGCGGACCAGGGCGGCGAAGCCGACTACCACCAGTGTGCTGAACGGCCCCAGGCTCGCACGGGCGGCGACGAGGGACACCGCGGCCGCGGCGGCGATGAGCATCGGCTGCAGAACGAGCCGGAATTGCTGCACCCCGAAGTCGAATTCCACCTGGAATACCGACAATCCGATGAGCAAGCCACCGAAGGCGAAGGACCGCAGCAGCCACATCAGCCTGCCGTCGGCGCGGTCGGGCTCCGGTTTGCTGTGCCTGCCTTCGAACTCGAGCAGCAACACACCGATCAGTGACAACCCGGCGCCGCCGATGAGCATCAGATGCGTCGGCCCCCAGAGCGTGACATCTTGCCCGAAGATCCGATGCCAGATGTCGTCGAGGGGAAAGCCGATCAAGGCGTAGAGACCGGCGCCCGCGATGAGGATGCCGCCGACGGGCGCGTACCAGGTGCGGGTGATCCGCACCGCTGCGGCACCGGGCTTCTCGTCCAGGGGCAGCACGATCGCCGACATCCCGGCGGTGAACAGGAAGAACAATCCCGCCAGGATGAAATAGTGCGCCGGATTCGCCAGTGGCCCGTTGTCCCGGCCGTTGCCGACGTGCAGGCTGACATCCCAGATGAAGCCCAGCAACGCGGTGAGGATCGTCGCGAGGAACATCGCCAGCGGAAGGGCGACCCATCCGGGGCGGTTGAGCAGCCGCCCGAGACGGTCGGCGACGCGTTGTAACCAGGTGATCCGGCGGGTTCGGTGGAGATACCCGATCCACAGCAGAACGACCGCGACCAGTCCGGCGGCGCCGGTCATGATCGCCACCTGGTCCAGCGCCGCTCCCCCGCCCTCGGTGCCGGGAGCGGCGAACCATTCGATCCGTGCATGCGCGGCGTCGCGCATGGTGACCTCCATCACACGAGCGAGTATATGTTACTAACGGTATCATGAAAGCGGCGGACAGCGGCCGTAATCGCGCCGCCGTTTCGGGTCAGCCGACGATCGGCAGGTCGCGCTCTTCGTCCAGCCTGGTCAGCGCCCCTTGCATGATTCCGGTGACGTGCCGGTAGGCCTCGTCCAGATTCAGTTCGGGCCCCAGCACGTCGCGAAGAACGATCGGGTCGAGGAACTCGACGGTGATCTTGCTGGGCAACGGCAGATGCCCAGCGAGATCACCGAGGTCGAGTCCCCACGGCAGCGCGATCGAGATCGGGAACACCTTCAGCCGCAGCATCCGATCCAGCCGCAGCAGGCGCGCGATCCGATCACCGCGGGTGAGCACCAACTGAGTCTGCTGCGCACCGATGTTCACCACCGGCACGATCGGAACCCGCTCGTTCCAGGCGAGGCGGAGAAATCCGGTGCGACCGGCGAAGTCGATCCGGTCCTCCTCCCACGTCGGACGGTGCACCTCCCAGTCACCGCCGGGGTAGACCAGCACCGCCGCGCCGTCGCGCAGCACTCGCTCGGCATTACCCGGGTCGGCGTTGACCGTTCCGAAGCGGCGCAGCAACGAGCCGATCACCGGGTAGGCCATCACCATGTCGTGGGCGAGCTGGAAGAAGGGCCGCTGCGGTCCGAAACGCCGGACGAAGGCGAGCGTGGTCACCAAGACTTCCGGCGATACGTTCCCGCCGGAATGGTTGCCGACCAGTAAGACCGGCCCCTCTTCCGGAACCCGCTCCAAGCCGCGCACCTCCGCCCGGAAGTAGAGGCGCACGAGAAGCCAGCCCAGATCGACGGTGTCGGCGATGAACTCCGGGTCGCGATCGGCGGGGTCGGCGGTGGGCACTCGCGCCTTCACCTGCCGGGCGACCCAGTCCGTCGCCCGGTCGACCGTCCCGCCGGCCAATCGGAAGACCTTCATGACCAACGGCTTCCGGCTAGCCGCCGATCGAGAGCAACTGGTCGAAGAACGCCCGGTACCCACGCAACGCCTGCCGCAGCCCCTCGGTGTCGGACGTGTCGCCGAGCCGCTCGTCCAGTTCGCGTTTGCGCTGGTCATAGGTGGTGGTCAGCTGGTGGATGGTATCGCCGAGCAGCTCGTCCGCGCGAGCGACCGCGTCTTTGGGGTTGTCGACGAAGGTAACCTGCACTTCCCGCCACTGGGTGCGCAGGCGATCGAGATCGGCATCGGGCAACAGCGGCGCAGGCCCGCCCGCCGCGGTTTCGGCCGTCGGCGCACCGTGGGCGGCGGTTTGCCGAGTCGTGCCGGTGTCGCTCCACTCGCTGTCGATCACATCCCGTCGCGAGGCATCCGCGCGGGCCGGCTCCGATCCGTGGGCCGCGGGCGTGTTCGATTCGGGCGCCGTACCGGTGGTCTGCGCGGACTCGGCCTCGCCGATCCCGCGGGACGCCTCGGTCTGCCCGGGATCGCGCCGCACCGCTGCCGTTTCGCCTGCCGGTCCGGCCTGCCGACCACGGTCCGCCTGCCCGCTTCCTTCGTACTGCGACTCGACCCGCCGCTCACCTACTGTCGGCGAATTCTCCTCCGCCCCATCGTGATAGGGGCGACGCTCGGATTCGGTGCTCATGCTTTCACGTCCTTCTTGCCTTCGCCGCCAACGCCGATCAGATCTTCGAACACTTCCCGGTAGTGCACGATGGCTGTGCGCCGGTCCTCAGTGGATACCGCCGTGCCTGCGGGGCGGGTCGCGATGTCGTGCGCGGCGCGATAGTGGCCCAGCGGCTCGGCATGCTCCACGGAAAGATCAGCCACCTGCTGCTCGTAGTTCTCCGTGGGGTAGCCGCGCTCGGACATGATCGTGGTGACGAGGCGGTCGGCTTCGGTCAACGCCCCGGCGGGGTCGTCGATGAATCGCTCCTGCACCTCTACCCAGCGGGTGGAATAGACCCGCTTCTCGTCGTCCGACAGGTCGCGTAGCCGCAGTTGCGCGTGCCTGCGCTCGCGCTCTGCGAGTTCCCGCTCCGCGGTCTTGCGATCCTCGTGCTCCTGTACCGTCCGGTCGTATTCCGGGCCGAATCTGCGGCGTAGTCGCTGTCTGCGCAGCATCGGCCACACCAGGAGCGCGACAACGGCCGCGACGACGACAATGGCGATGACGACGATGATTACCCATACTCCAGCCGACATCTGAACCTCCTTGTCGAGCTTGTCCGCTGGGGTAATGCCTCCTGACCGTGGTCCCAAACATATGTTCGCCACGAGGCTTCGACGTGGTGAAGTCAGCGAACCAGAACTCGTTCGCGGCGGCGACCTGTTCCTCGCCGAGCTCGGCGCCGAGACCGGGGCGCCACAGCAAGGTGCGCAGCTTCAGGAAGAAGTGTTCGGGCCCGGCGGCGCGTGGACGGGGCCATCACGCGGGACCGAGACCCGTTCCGCGCGTATACGAAGCCGCGCGGCCGCCGCTGAGGGCGAAACGAGCGGCTTTCAGCGACAGCGATGGTGAGCAGGTCCAGGCGGTGCATTCACCGAGGTAACCGGCTCACGCCCAAGCCCGTTGCCTGGTCACCACGGGCAGTGGCGGGATGAGTTTGTCCCAGAATTCGCGGCGCACCGCGTCCCAGAGCCGCGTCAGCTCCGGAAGAAGTTCTCGTGCCTGCGCGAGGTCAGGGTAGTTGCCGGGGCCGAACGCGACCAACGGAGAAGCATCCGATGCCTTGTCCACGGCGACGATCGCGATCAGGTGGTGGTGAACGAAACGCCACGTCACGCATACACCGTCGACTTCGGTATGGCGTATGTCACTCATCGTCGGAACCCCGGCGTCGTCCGCTCGGCTCGCACTTGCGCCGATCCGCACCGCCGGCCGTATTCCCCTCCGCGCCGCCTGCCGGGCCGCCGACTCGGCACGGTCGCGGCGAAGCGACCGTAGTGCACGCTATGGCTGTTCTGGTTCGTTTCGAACATGGGAAATCCTGTTTCGATCGTGACGCCGCCGCGTCCCGGTGCCCAGAAAGGCAGTTCCACGCGTCTGAACATAAGACATTAGATTTCATAGTTCAACGCGTGGCAGGTAATGATTGCGTTAAGTTCACTGCCAGGCCGGTATGCGACCGAGACCTCCGGGGCGAAGTCGGAGCCCATAGCGTCAGGCGCGACCGCGATCGGCAGCGGACCGGGGGCAGGATCGCTCGGTCGCAGCGTGTACCTCTAACTCTAGAGTTCATAGTTCAAGTGTTCGTTGGCTAGGATCGAGTTACATCCCCCACCGAGGAGTCGCGTTGTCCAAGCAGGAGAGCGCCGGATTGACCGCTCTCGGCGCCGTGCTGGCCCCCCTCGAGGGCGGCGGCCCGAAGACCGAGGCCGTGGTGCAGCGACTCTGTGCCGCCATCAGCCTCGGCCTGATGGTCGACGGCCAGCAGTTGCCGAGCGAGACCGATCTCGCCGGTCAGCTCGGGGTGTCGACGATGACCCTGCGCGAGGCACTGGCCGTGCTCCGCCAGCAGGGAATCGTGCAGACCAAGCGCGGACGCGGCGGCGGCAGCTTCATCCGCGGTGCGGCGGAGATCCTCGAGAGCAGCTCACTGGTGCGCTTGCAGGAGATGAGCATCCAAGAATTGCGCGATCTGGGGGACGAACACTTCGCCGTCACCGGAGCCGCCGCCGTGTTCGCCGCACGCCGCGGGTTGCGAGCCGATATCGCGCGGCTGCGATCCCTGGCCGACCGGCTGAAGGACAGCAGCGAGCCCATATCGGCCCGCCGGGCCGACAGCCGCTTCCATATCGAAATGGCGGTGTGCGCGCAATCCACCCGTTTGACCCGCGCCCAGGTCGCGCTACAAGCCGAACTCTCCGCCCTGCTCTGGTTACCCCGACTGAAACTCGACCCCACCGCCGAAGCCACCGTGCATCGCGATTTAGTGGACGCGATCGAAAGAGAAGACGACGCCCGGGCGAGAGAACTGGCAGAATCACAAATCGAATCACGCATCCGCCGCCTCGTCGCCCTACGTTTGGAGCTCAGTTGATCGATGAGGGATACCGATAGTTCTTCCACCCCGGTGACCGTCGAATCGCTCGTCCACGCCGTCACAGAACTGGCCGAGGAGGTCTACGAATCGCTGGGCATCATCGGGGCCGAATTGGCGGCACTGTGGGCGAGATCGACCGAGAAGCTGCAGCGCCCGCCCCGATCGACCGACCTCGCACCGCTGCGCGACACCATCGTCGGCGAGCTCGAGCGGCGTGGAAAACTGCTCGAAAGCGCGGGCGTAGTGATGGCCGACGGCGTTCTCGCGGATCGCCCCCGATTCCTGGAGTGGTGGTTCCTCGACACCGATCGCGGACCGCAACGTCTTGTGCTGGAATTGAATCCGCACAATGAGTACTTCTACGACTACACGGCCATGGACTGGTTCACGATTCCGCGCGACCAGGGTCGGCGCTGGGCGTACGGGCCGACCGTCGATTACGCGTGTACCGATCAGTACGTCTGCACCTTCGCAATTCCGGTGACGATCGATTCGGGAGCCTTCCTCGGAATCGCCGGTGCCGATGTTCCGGTCGCTTCGATCGAGGCAGTCCTGCTTCCGCGACTCCGGGCATTCGGTCAGCAGGTGGTGCTGGTCAACAGCGAGGGGCGCGTCATCATGGGCACCGATCCCGAATTCACCACCGGATCCAAGATCAGCCGCATGGCCCGATCCGCCGCGGCGATGCCGATCGAGGCCACGTCGTGGTCGTTGCAGCCGCTGGACTCACACTGACGCGACGCGACGCGACAGCGCTGCGGGGCGCCCGCCACGAGCCGGATGGCACGCGGTGCGCCCCGATGAATGGGGTCGTGCGGCACGGAGGGGTTCGCCGAATACTCGTCCCCATGAAGGCGATCACCGCGGGCCTCCTTGCGCCGGCCACACTCCTCGCACCACTGTCGACCGCGCACGCCACGCCATTCGAGCAGGAGGCGACCATCGCGGAACGGCAACCGTTGTAGACGCAACCTGAACTATCGCCGTGATCGCCTGTCGGGCTTGCCATCTGGGAATTTCGGGCGGAACCTTCGCGGCGGAGCCGCATTAGCCACGGAAGAAGTCGACCGGAATCATCGTCTGGGTCGGTGCCGCATTGGCACACTTGATCAGTGAAAGGTGTGAAACACAGCATAATTCGCCGGCGCCGCCGTATGCCGTGCCGTAAGCGGGTTACCGGCTGTGTACTGTCCCGACGGGGCCGAACAGTCCGGGCCTTCTCGCGAGAGAGCTCCCGGGCTGTCTGCGACACCAGTGCGAGCAAGTAGCGAGGTTGTGGGTTGGATCGTTGGTGTGCGGCCGCGAGTGCCGGCACCACCTGAAGGAGAAAGCACGGAAATGAAGATGGACCGCCGTTCTGCGCGTGGAAACCGCCGTCGCCGTTCCGGCAGTCTGCTCTTCGGGCAACTGCTCACCGCCGCGGTCGAGTCCGCCGCCGACACGGTGGCGATCCGGTTCAGTCCGACAGGCGATCCCGCCGATACCACCCAACTTACCTACCGAGAGCTCGACGAATCCTCGTCGCGGCTGGCGCGGGAGTTGATCGACCGGGGATTGGGGCCCGGCGACGTGGTGGCGATCGGCATTCGGCGCTCGATCGAGTCGGTGCTGTCGGTGTGGGCCATCGCCAAGACAGGCGCCGCGTATGTGCCGATCGATCCCACCTACCCGCCGGAGCGGATCGCCTACATGGTGTCCGATTCCGGAGCGGCGCTGGGCTTGACCACTTCCGCGTACCACGAAGCGCTGGGCACGTCGGTCCCGTGGATCGAACTCGACGACCCGCAAGACCGGGAACGGATCGAACGGCGGCCCGCGCACCCGGTCTCGTACGCCGATCGGGTGCGACCGCTGACCGAACAGCATCCCGCCTACGTCATCTTCACCTCGGGTTCGACCGGTCGGCCCAAGGGAGTCGTGGTCACCCACTCCGGATTGGGCGCGATGGTGGCGTCCGAACGGGAGCGCTACGACGTCACCGAGGGCTCGCGGGTGATGCACATCTGCTCGCCGAACTTCGACGTGTCGGTACTGGAATTGCTGCTCGCCTTCGCCACCGGGTCCACCCTGGTGATCGCGCCGCCGACCGTATTCGGCGGATTCGAACTCGCCGATGTGCTGAGGCGCGAACGCGTCACGCACATGCTGATCACGCCGGGCGCTCTGGAATCGGTCGACCCTGAGGGGCTCGCGGACCTGCGCGTCGTGATGGTCATCGGCGATCGGTTCGGTCCGCACCTGGTCAGCCGGTGGAGCGGGAACGGCCGCGCGATGATCAACGGCTACGGCCCCACCGAAGCCACGGTCATCGCGACCAGCAGTGCGCCGCTGGTTCCCGGCGAGACCATCACCATCGGCGGCGCGATACCGGGCTTCGGTCTGTTCGTGCTCGATTCCCGCTTGCGCCCGGCCCCGGCCGGAGTGATCGGCGAGCTGTATCTGTCCGGCCCCGCGCTCGCGGAGGGCTACCTCAACCGGCGCGGTCTCACCGCGGCGCGCTTCGTGGCCAACCCGTTCGGCGGCGAGGCGGGCAATCCGGGATCGCGCATGTACCGCACCGGCGACTTGGCCCGCCGACTCGGCGGGGGCGGCATCGAGGTACTGGGACGTTCCGATTTCCAAGTGAAGGTCCGTGGTTTCCGCGTCGAACTCGGCGAGATCGATGACGCGCTGAGCCGCCATCCGGATGTCGAGTTCGCGGTGACGTTGGGCAAGCGGCAGCAGAACGGCACGACCATGTTGGTGTCCTACGTGCTTCCCGAGGCGGACGCGGTGGGCATCGGGGCCGAGTTCGACACCACGGCGCTGCTGGACTTCATCTCCGAGTCGTTGCCGGGGTACATGATTCCGGCGTCGATTGTGGTGTTGGACGAGATTCCGTTGACGCCGGTGGGGAAGTTGGATCGGGCGGCGTTGCCGGAGCCGGTGTTCGCGGTGCGGGCGTTTCGTGCGCCGTCGACGCCGGTGGAGGAGATCGTGGCGGGGGTGTTCGCGGCGTTGTTGGTGGCGCAGGAGGACGGCCGCGTCGGTG
>NZ_JBFAXY010000027.1:0-112436 GCF_040681035.1 Nocardia sp. NPDC051911 | reverse complement strand
TACGCTGCTGCGCGATCTGTACCTGCCGGACTGGCGCGACTTCGGCGTCGAGGTCACCGCGCCGGGCGCGACCCGGCACGAGGCCACCAGGGTGCGCAAACGCGAGCCACAAGAGGGCCGCGAACACCAGCGCCGGAGGCGCTGCAAAATTACGGCAGCGGCGGGACCGCGTGTTCGTCGCCGATGAAATCGACAGAGGAGTATTCGCGCAGCTTGGTCAGGCGGTGGTAGGCGTCGATCATGCGTACCGTGCCGGACTTCGAGCGCATCACGATCGACTGGGTGGACGCGCCGCCGCCGTAGTAGCGCACGCCGCGCAGCAGGTCGCCGTCGGTCACGCCGGTGGCGCAGAAGAACACGTTGTCACCGGAGACGAGGTCCTCGGTGGTCAGTACGCGGTCGAGGTCGTGGCCCGCGTCGATGGCCTTCTGCCGTTCCTCGTCGTCCTTGGGCGCGAGCATGCCTTGCAGCTCGCCGCCCATACAGCGCATCGCGGCGGCGGCGATGATGCCCTCCGGGGTGCCGCCGATGCCGACCAGGATGTCGGTGCCGGAGTCGGGGCGGGCGGCGGCGATCGCGCCCGCGACGTCGCCGTCGGAGATCAGGCGGATGCGGGCGCCCGCGTCACGCACCTGCTGGATGAGCTCGGCGTGCCGGGGGCGATCCAGGATGCAGACGGTCAGGTCGGACTTCGCGGAATTCTTGGCCTTGGCGACCCGGCTGATGTTCTCCGCGATCGGGGCCGAGATATCGATCACGTGGGCAGCGTCGGGGCCTACGGCGATCTTGTGCATGTAGAACACCGCGGACGGGTCGAACATGGCGCCGCGTTCGGCGACCGCGAGCACCGAGATCGCGCCGGGCACGCCCTTGGACATCAGCGTGGTGCCGTCGATCGGGTCGACCGCGAAGTCCACTTCCGGGCCGGTGCCGTCGCCGACGGCCTCGCCGTTGTACAGCATGGGCGCCTCGTCCTTCTCGCCCTCGCCGATGACGACGATGCCGCGCATGGACACCGAGCTGACCAGCTGCCGCATGGCGTCGACGGCCGCGCCGTCGCCCCCCTCCTTGTCGCCGCGTCCGACCCACCGGCCCGCGGCCATCGCCCCTGCCTCGGTCACGCGGACCAGCTCGAGTGCGAGGTTGCGGTCGGGCGCCTCGCGGCGGCTAGGTGTGGGGGAAGTTGCCGTCATTGCGGGGCCTCCTGTGCGTCGGTACGTACCGGTCAATTGTCTCATTCGATGTGGCACGGCCGTACACCCCTGCTCGTGGTGCCGGGGTGCGGGGGGCGGCGTCGCCGCGCGAGTGGATACTGGGAGCGTGTCGTACCAAAAGCCGCGCATCTTGAACGACTACCGGGATCTGTTCTGGTCGTTGATCCCGTTGGTCCTGATCGCGCTGGTGTTCGCCGGGCTGGCCAGCCAATGCAGTTTCGCCGCGAACGGTCCGACGCAGGGTCAGATCCCGCATTTCGACGCGCGCGCCGCGCTCACCGCCGACGCTCGTTCCCTGCCGTTCCCCATCCGCAACCCGGCCCTGCCCGCGGACTGGACGCCGAACTCCGGCAGTCGCGAGTCCATCGGCGGCAACGGGGGCGGGCCGGTCAGCACGGTCGGCTACATCACGCCGCAGGGCACCTACATGCGGTTCAGTCAGAGCAACGCGACCGAGGAGGCGCTGGCCAGGTTCGTGCTCGGGTCGCGCTACGCCAGTGGCACCGAGCAGGTCGGCGCGCAGAAATGGATCGTCTACGCCGAGCAGGGCTCGGAGACCGCGTGGATCGCCGACCTCGGCCAGTCCCGCGTGCTGATCACCGGCGCGGGCAACCAGGCGGCGTTCAGCACGCTCGCCCAGGCGATTACCGCGGCGCAACCGCTGAAGCCCTGAAATCCGCTTGTCTTCGGCGGCGCGCGTTCGTTAATTTTGCCGCGGCACGAGACACGTGCCGAACCGGTTTTCGGAGGTCGATGAATATGGCTGTCCTCAGCCGTCTTTCGCATGCCTTTCGCCGGTTCGCGCGCCACTGATTTTCCGCGGACGCGGACCGGTCTCTCTTCGACGACCAGGAGTGTCACGTGTCTGTTTCCCTTTCCCCCGACCTGCGCACCGAACGGCTGATCCTGCGGTCGTGGACCGCCGCTGCGGCGGCCGCCGTGCTCGATGGCCGCCGTCACGCCGAGTGGGCGGCGGATTTCCCTGCCGACGGCGATCGCGTCATCGCGGGCCTGCTCGCGGCGCACCCGGACTGGCTCGGGCCGTTCGGGCACAGGCTCGTCGTCGAGCGCTCGACCGGGCTCGTCGTCGGATCGATCGGGCTGTTCTGGCCGCCCGCCGGCGGTGCCCTGGAGCTCGGGTACGGCATCGTCGCCTCGCGGCGCGGTCGCGGGTACGCCACCGAGGCCACCGTCGCCCTCACGGCGCACGCGCTCACCGCACCCGGCGTTCGTGCGGTGCACGCCGAGGTGGAGCTGTCGAATCCGCCGTCGGCGCGGGTACTGGAGAAGGCCGGATTCGAGCGGGTGAGCAGCGCGGACGGCGTCGCCCGGTTCCGCGCCGTGGCCGCATCGCGCTGATGAGGCCGGGGGCCGTCGTCAGCGGTGACTCACCACGTTGACGATGGTCCCGCTCGGATCGCGGACGAAGAAGCGGCGCACGCCCCACGGCTCGTCGCGCAAGGAGTAGACGACCTCGGCGCCCGCGGCGGTCACCGCCGCGTGTACGGCATCGACGTCGTCCACCTCCACGCTCATGTCCGGCTGGAGCTGTTCGGCGTCCGGGCCGACGAGCAGGACCTGCGCGGTCGGGTTGGACGGCGAGGCCATCGTCACGACCCAGCCCAGGTCCATCGCCTCGTGGAAGCCGAGCAGCCGGTAGAAGTCGCGGCTCGCGGCCAGGTCGGTGGTGCGGATGTCGGGCGTGGCGCGGCGGATGGTCACTCTTGCCGCTCCAGGTCGGTGCGGTGCAGCGCGTCCTCGACGCGCTTGCGCGCGCCCGCCAGATGTTCCTCACAGCGGTTGGCCAGCGCCTCTCCGCGCTCCCACAGGGCGAGGGATTCATCGAGGTCGAGGCCGCCCTGTTCGAGGATCTTGACGACGTTGACGAGTTCGTCGCGCGCGCGTTCGTAGCCGAAACCGGCGATCTCGGCGGCATCGTCGGCCGGGTCGGCGCCCGTCCCGTCGGCTTCGGTGGACTTGCCGGACTGGGCCAAGTCAGTTCCTCCCTGTGTCGGTGTTCTTGGCGCCGAGGGCCTGGGTGCCGAGCGCGGCGGCCGTGACGGCCCCGTCGGCGACCCGGATGCGCAGCTGGCTGCCTGCGGGCGCGTCCTCGATCGAACGCACCACCTCGCGTTCCCGGCCGGTGACCCGCTGCACGACAGCGTAGCCACGGGCGAGTGTGGCGGCGGGGCCGACGGCGGTGAGTTTCTCGCGCAGATGCCTGGTGGCCGTGGCTTCGGTGCGGACGAAGTGCTCGGCGCAGCGGTGCGTGGCCGTGCGCAGGCGTTCGATCTCTTCTTGGCGGCGATCGATCTCGCGCAGCGGATCGGCCAGCACGGGTCGCGAACGCAGCTGGGCGAGCGCCTCGGTCTCCCGGTCGACCCAACCCCGCAACGCCGCGGCGGTGCGTTCGCGCAGTTCACGAATGCAGGCCAGTTCGGCGGCGGCGTCCGGGACGATCCGTTTGGCGGCGTCGGTCGGCGTGGCCGCGCGCAGGTCGGCGACGAAGTCACTGAGCGGGTTGTCCGGTTCGTGGCCGATCGCGCTGACGATCGGCGTGGTCGCGGCCACGATGGCGCGGCACAGCGCCTCGTCGGAGAACGGCAGCAGGTCTTCGACGCTGCCGCCGCCGCGCGCGAGCACGATCACCTCGACGTCCGGATGCCGATCGAGCTCCGCCAGCGCCGTCAGCATCTGCGATACCGCGGTCGGCCCTTGCACGGCGGTGTTGCGAATCTCGAAACGCACCGCGGGCCAGCGATTGCGAGCGACGCTCAGCACATCGCGCTCCGCGGCGCTGGCGCGTCCGGTGATGAGGCCGACGGTTCCGGGAAGGAACGGGATCGGACGCTTGAGCCGGGGATCGAACAGGCCCTCGGCGTCCAGCAGCGCCTTCAGCCGTTCGATGCGGGCCAGTAGTTCGCCGATGCCGACGGGGCGGATCTCCAGCACGCGCAGCGAGATCGTGCCGCGCCCGGTGAAGAAGGAGAGCTTGCCGTAGACGACCACCCGGCTGCCCTCTTGCAGGGGAATGGGGGATTTGCGGATCAGGTCGGGATCGCAGGTCACCGACAGCGACATGTCGGCGGACGGGTCGCGCAGCACCAGGAACGCGGTGCGGGTGCCGGGCCGGAGATTGATCTGGGTGATCTGGCCCTCCACCCAGATGCTGCCGAGCCGGTCGATCCACTGGGCGACCTTGATGGAGACCGAACGCACCGGCCACGGATGCTCGGCGGAGTTGGCCGGAGCGGCGGCGGGTTGGCCGGAGGTCTCCCGGCCAGCCGTCGGCGACGAGGGTGTCCGGGGTTCGGTCACTGGGCCTGCACAGTGGCGATCCGGTTCGTGAGCATGGTCACGAACGGCGCCCTGGCGCGGGTGTGCTGCTCGTACTCCAGCAGCGCGGTGAGGTCATCGATCGTCAGCAGGCGCAGGCGGGCGCGCAACTGGGCCAGGGTCATGTTGGCGTAGTCGTAGCGGGTGGCGACTTCCGGTTCGGCGATGACGGGCGCTTCCGCGACGGGTTCGGGATCGGTATCCGGGTCCGGCTCTTCGACCGGTGGCTCGCCGATCGGCGTCACGGAGGCGACATGGCCGTTGGTCGCGCCTGCGCGGCTGTCGTCCGTGGCGAAGGATTCGGGCGCGGGGGACGCGTCGGGATCATCGGCGGTGTAGAGGTCGAATCGGCTGGCGCGCAGCGTGCTGGGGCTCGGGTCGTCGGCGAGGTCCTCGTCGAAGGTGGCCCACTCCGGCTGCTCGACCGGGCGGTTGGACAAACGGTCGAAAACCGCGTCGCCCTTCAGGGCCAGACTGGTGACGAACTGCTGGACGTGCATCGTCGTCTGCAGCACCTGACTGATGGCCGTGATCGGGAAATTCATTGCCGCCGTGGGTAGCCGACGGGATTCCTCGAGGGCGTATACGGCCGCGCCTGCGGCGACCCGGGCCAGAAAGGGTGGTCGAAACATGGTCCTAGCCTGCCGGAAATGGTGTGTTATGCAAAGGAGGGGCGCGCGGTTCGGGTATTCGCGGGTCGGGGCCGATCGGCGGGACCACACTCATATCGCGGAAATACGCGCGGGAACCCGGCGGGCCGTCCGAAACAATCGGCGCACCCGGTCGTAGACCCGGCTCACGATTCCGATCCGCGGGTTGCGGCGGGAATGTGACGGGCAACTCCCGGACGTGGCGGGATCCCGGGCCGCACGTATCCTGTGGGCATGTCTTCGGCCATTCCCTTGAACGTCGGAATCGCTCGCTCGGCAGGTGCCGGAAGCGCCGTCGCCGACGGCGGAAAACGCGTGCTGCTCGCGGAGCCGCGCGGGTACTGCGCCGGCGTGGACCGGGCGGTCGAAACCGTCGAGAAGGCGCTGGAGAAGCACGGCGCGCCCATCTACGTGCGCAAGGAGATCGTGCACAACCGGCACGTCGTGGAGACGCTGCGCGACCGCGGTGTGATCTTCGTCGACGAGACCGACCAGGTCCCCGAGGGCGCGGTCGTCGTGTTCTCCGCGCACGGCGTGTCCCCCGCGGTGCACACGTCGGCCGCCGAGCGCAATCTGCACACCATCGATGCCACCTGCCCGCTGGTGACCAAGGTGCACCAGGAGGCGAAGCGGTTCGCCCGCGACGACTACGACATCCTGCTGATCGGTCACGAGGGCCACGAGGAGGTCGAGGGCACCGCGGGCGAGGCGCCCGAACACGTCCAGCTGGTCGACGGGCCCGGCGCGGTGGACCAGGTCAGCGTGCGCGACGAGTCGAAGGTGATCTGGCTCTCGCAGACCACGTTGAGCGTGGACGAGACGATGGAGACGGTGCAGCGGCTGCGCGAGCGCTTCCCCGCCCTGCAGGACCCGCCGAGCGACGACATCTGCTACGCCACGCAGAACCGCCAGGTCGCGGTGAAGGCGATGGCTCCGGAATGCGATCTGGTGATCGTGGTCGGCTCGCGCAACTCGTCGAACTCGGTGCGCTTGGTGGAGGTGGCGCTCGGTGCGGGCGCCAAGGCCGCGTATCTGGTGGACTTCGCCCGCGAGATCGACCCGGCCTGGCTCGTCGGCGTCCGCACGATCGGCATCACCTCCGGCGCGTCGGTGCCCGAGATCCTGGTCCGCGGTGTGCTGGACAGCCTGGCCGAGCACGGCTACGGCGACGTCCAGCCGGTCACCACGGCCAACGAAACCCTCGTCTTCGCCCTTCCCCGCGAACTGCGCGACGCCCGGCGCTGACGCCGGGCCCGCACCGAGCGTGCGGTATCCAGCTCCGACCGCACCGAGCGACCTCGCCTACAGATTCTCTGGCCTGCGCCGTTCCGGGCGGTTCGAATCGCGTTCGCGATAGCGCACATTGGGCTGCGGGTGCGGCGGCATCTCTCGGCGGCGGCCCGCGCCGCGCGGTGGTTCGGCTTCGGCCCGCGGCATCGCCCCGGTCGGGCGGGCAGGGCCCCGGGCGGGAGCCCGCCCTTCGCGCGGACGGGAGGGGGCGACGCGCGGCGGGGTATCGGCGACCTGCGCCGCGGGTCGGCGGGCCGGTCGGGGAGCAGGCTGTTCGGCATCGGCCGACTCCGGCTCGGCGGGCTCGTCCTTCGGGCGGCGGGTTCTGCGGCGCGCGGCGTCCGGCAGGCCACGGGAGGACCGGCCGGGCTTGGTCTTCGCTGGTGACTTGCCCCAGCTGCCGCCACGGCGTGGCGCTTTGTCGCCCCCCTCTTCCCGGCGGTGCAGGTAGATCCGGGCGCCACCGATCAGCAGGACCACCACCGTGGCCAGCATCATGGTCGGGAACCGGTTCACCAGCGGGATCGCCAGGTTCAGCAGGATGTCCTTCATCGAGGTCGAGCCACGACCGGTGAGCTGCTGATAGGCCAGCGGGACGGCGACGAAGAGCAGCAGTGGCGGCAGCACCATCGTGCTGAACAAGCCCCGGTAGCGAACGGCGGCGACGGCCGCCACACAGCCCACGATGTACAGCGCGGCGAACGTGCCGGTCAGCTCGGCACTGCCGCCGCTGGCATCGATCAGGAATCCCAGAAACGTGCAGGCAACCGCGATCAGGATCGCCGCGCCGACCGGGATCCCCGGCACCGACGGCAGGATCGAGCGTTGCGGCGCGGGCACCCGGGATCGCACACGTTCGGAAGCAGCCACGATATGCACATTAGTTGCCGCCGCTCTCGGCGGCGTGGCGGCACGGCCATAGTCCCGGTTACTCGCCCGCGTCGGCGAAGCTCACCGCGCGAGGCCGGGAATCCACACGCCCGATCTCGGGCACTTCCTGCTCGGCCATCTCGAGCTCGTGCAGTTTGCGCGCGGTAACCATCACTCGTGACTCCACCGAGGCCACCGTGTAATTGAAAGCCTCGACAGCTCTGCCGAGTTGCGCCCCCAGCCGGTCCAGATGTTTCCCCGTCATGCCGAGCCGCTGGTACAGCTCACGGCCGAGCCGCTGCACGGTGGCCATGTCCTTGGAGAGCGCCTCCTGCCGCCAGCCGAAGGCGATAGTGCGCAGCAACGCGATCAAGGTGGTCGGTGTAGCGAGGATCACATTGCGGCCGAACGCGTACTCCAACAGCTCGGAGTCGGTGGTCAGGGCGGCGTCCAGGAACGGATCGCCGGGCACGAACAGCACCACGAATTCGGGTGCGGGGTCGAAGGCGGCCCAGTACGCCTTGTCCGACAGCTGGTCGACATGCGCGCGCAGATGTTTGGCGTGCCTGGTGAGCAGCTCGGCGCGCACGTCGGGGTCGTCGGAGCCGCAGGCGTCCAGGTAGGCGGCGAACGGCACCTTGGCGTCCACCACGATGTGCCTGCCGCCCGCCAGGCGCACCACCAGATCGGGTCGCACCGTGCGGTCGTCCTCGCCGTGACCGGTGCGGCTCACCTGGGTCCGGAAATTGCAATGCCTGGTCATCCCGGCCAGCTCGACCACCCGCTCCAGTTGGATCTCGCCCCATCGTCCCCGTACTTGCGGCGCGCGCAGCGCCGCGACCAGCCGGCCGGTCTCCCCGGTGAGCTGATGCGACGTGCGCTGCATGCTCGCGACCTGTTCGCGCAGGCTCGAATACGCGGTGAGCCGCTGTCGCTCGACCTGCTGGATGTGCTCGTTCAGCGCTCCGACCGCCGCCCGCAGCGGTTCCACCAGCGCGCCGACGGCGTGCGAATGCCTTCGCGCGGCATCCTCGTTGGCCGCGGTGAGCGACTGCCGCAGCAGCCGTTCGTTGTCCGCCGTCGCGGTGAGCCGCGCCTGGGCCGCCGCCGCGCGATGCCCGTCCCGCGCGGCGCGACCCAGCCAGCCGAGGCCGAGACCGGCGGCGAACACCAGCACGAGGGCGACGAGCATCGGTGCGGTCATAGCGGAGATAGTGCCGTACGTCACCGACAGGAACGAGCATCTGGCAACTGCCCGGCATCGCGTCGGAAACCGGCTCGGCCAGTGCGTTGCCGCATATTTCACATAGCTGTTCGGATTCTGGCATCCGGAATCGCCCACGTCGTGGGATTCGGGAGGCCAAGAGGTGTGTGAGGTTTCGGCTCGTCGCCGAACGGGATCCGCCGACTCGGACACGTCCGCTGGACACGCCGGGTTCCGGCTGGGCGAACCCGACACGGCGGGCGGGGCGATTGAAGTCTGTCGGTGCCTTGCCCTACGGTTTCGCGGCATGCGGATGCTGCACACCTCGGACTGGCACATCGGGCGCACGTTCCACGGGGTCGATCTGCTTGCCGACCAGGCTCGTTCACTGACCGCCATCGCGGAGCTGGTAGCCGAGGAATCGGTCGATGTGGTGGTGCTGCCGGGTGACGTGTACGACCGGTCGATTCCCAGCGCCGACGCGATCGCGGTGTGCAACCGGGGATTCGAGGCGATCCGCAGTGCGGGGGCGCGGATCGTAGCCACTTCGGGGAACCACGATTCGCCCGCTCGGCTGGGCGCCGGCGCGAGCTTCGCCGCCGCGGGCGGGCTGCATCTGCGCACCACCGTGGCCGACGCCGATCGGCCCGTGCTGCTGGAAGACGAGCACGGGCCGGTGGCGTTCTACGGCATCCCGTACTTGGAACCGGAGATCACCCGCGCGGAACTCGAAGTGCCGCAGGCGCGCTCGCACGCGGAGATCCTGGACGCGGCCATGGCTCGCGTACGTGCCGACATCGCGCGGCGGCCCGGGGTGCGGACGGTCGTGCTGGCGCACGCCTTCGTGGTCGGCGGGGAAGCCACCGGATCGGAGCGCTCCATCTCGGTCGGCGGCGTGGAGACGGTTCCGCTGGCCGCTTTCGACGGCATCGACTACGTGGCCCTCGGCCATTTGCATTCACCGCAGACGCTCGCGGAGGCGGTGCGCTACTCCGGCTCGCCGCTGCCGTATTCGTTCGGCGAGAACGCGCATCGCAAAGCGGTTTGGATCGTCGACTTGGATGCGTCCGGCCTGCGAGCGGTGCGCCGCCGGGACCTACCGACGGTGCGGGGCCTGAGCAAGCTGACCGGCACCCTGGACGAACTGCTGAGCGGCGCGGAGTACGGCACGGCCGAACAGCACTACGTGTCCGCGATGCTCACCGACGTCGCCCGCCCGGTCGACGCCATGCGCAAGCTGCGCGAACGGTTCCCCTACGCGGTGCACGTCGAATGGGTGCGGCCCGAGGGCAGCCCGGACCTGCGCTACCGTGAGCGAGTGCACGGCCGCCGCGACATCGAAGTAGCCCACAGCTTCCTCACCGACGTCCGCGGCGCACCCAGCTCGAGCGAGATGACCTGGCTGGAGCGGGCGCTGTCCGCCGCCGTCGCCGAACCGGAGCAGGTGGCCACCGTGGCCGCCGCCGAGGAACTGACCGCATGAGCGCCCTGCCCAGGCCGGGCGCAGGCGCGGCGGCATGAGGCTGCACAAGCTGGAGATGACCGCCTTCGGCCCGTTCGCCGCCACCACGGTCGTCGACTTCGACGCGCTCGGCGCCGACGGGCTGTTCCTGCTGCACGGCCAGACCGGAGCGGGCAAGACCACGGTGCTGGACGCCATCGCGTTCGCGCTCTACGGCCGGGTGCCCGGTGCGCGCGGGGAGAGCAAGCGCCTGCATTCCGATCACGCACCGGAGCAGACACCACCGGAGGTGGTGCTGGAGGCGACGTTGGGCGGGCGGCGACTGCGTCTGACCAGAAGCCCCGAGTTCCAGCGTCCCAAGCGGGACGGCACGGGCATGCGCACGATCAATCCGAAGGCGACGCTGGCCTGGCTGGACGGCCGAGGCGAGAACCTCTCCCGGATACCGGATATCGGCGAGGAGGTGCTGCGCCTGCTCGGCATGAGCGCCGACCAGTTCTTCCAGGTGGTGCTGCTGCCCCAGGGCGACTTCGCCCGCTTCCTACGCGCGGACAACGAAGATCGCGAGAAGCTGCTCGAAAAACTGTTCGACACGAAGCGTTTCGGCACCGCCGAGCAGTGGCTCGCCGACAAGCGCCGCGCCGCCGAAGCGGATCTGGATGCTCGTACCGACGGCATCCAGCGGCTGATCACGCAGGTGGGCATGGCCGCGGGGGTAGCGGATTCGGTCGGTACGGGCGAATGCGTCGGGTGGTCGCAGGATCTTTTGTCCACCGCGCGCGTCGACCTGGCCACGGCCGCGGCAGAAGTCGAACGCTGCCAGGCGGAATCGGCGCGCGTCCGGGAGCAGGCCGAACAGCAGCGTCGGCTGCGCGAATTGCGTCGCCGCATGAGCTCGGCACGCGCGCAACTGGACGACTACGTGGCGGGCGCGGATCGGCGCGCCGCACTGCAAGCCGAACTCGACCTCGCTCGCCGGGCCGCGCCGGTCGTCGCCGCCATCGACGAAGCGCGTACGGCGGTGCAAACCCAGCGCAGGCGCGAGGGCGAAAAGCGCACGGCGGCAGAGCGGCTCGCAGCCCGCCTGCTGGAACCGGAGAGCGCCGAACTCGGCGGCGCCGAACTGGTCGACGGCGACCGGGTACGCGATGACGCCGACATCGACGCGGCGGTCCAGCGCTGGAGCGCGCAGATCGGTGCGCTGGACGAAGTGCGCACCGACGCCGCCACCGCCACCCGGCTCGGTGGTGAACTCGACGCCCTGCGCACCGAGGACGCGACGCTGGCCCGGCGCGTCACCGAACTCGCCGCACGGCGCGAGGAGCTGCCCGCCGTGCTCACCGCGGCCGAGGCCAGGCTGCGCGAGGCCGCCGAAGCGGTCGCCGCCCTGCCTGGCATCACCGCGGAGACCGAACGGTTGCAGGCGGCCGCCACGGCCGCGGTCGAGCTGGCCGCCCGGCGCACCGCGCTCGATCACGCCCGCATCGAGTTCGACGCCGCCCGCGCCGCGCACCTCGACGCCAAAGAACTCGTGCTGGATCTGCGTGAGCGCAGGCTGAGCGGAATGGCCGCCGAACTGGCCGGCGAGCTGGTCGACGGAAGCCCCTGCGCGGTCTGCGGTTCCGCGCAGCATCCCGCACCCGCCCAGCCGACCGACACCGCGGTGTCCAAGGACGAGGAGGAAGCCGCGGTGGCGGCCGAGCGTGCCGCGGAGGACGTCCGCGATCGCGCGCTGGCTCGCATCACCGGCCTGGAACGCGAGATCGAAGCGCTGGTCGCTCGCGGCGGCGATACCGACCGCGTCGAACTCGCCGCGGCCCTGCGCGCCGCGACCGACCGCTACGAGGACACTTCGGAACTGGCCGCCAACGCCGACGGGCTGGAAGCCGAACTCACGCGCCTGCGCGGCGACGAGGCGCGCCTGCACGACGAGCTGCGCGCATCCGAGGCGCGCCGCAGCGCGGTCGCCGCCACCGTCGCCTCCGCCGAAAGGCGCCTCGGCGAGCTCACCGACCGGCTGCGGAGCGCGGCGGGCGCCGACCTGACCATCGACCGCCGCCGTGCCCGGCTCGCCGCTCTCGTCGCCGAGGCGACCGCCCTGCGCGAAACCCGCGCCGAAGCGGTGGCGGCGCGTGAGCAGGTGTCCCGGATCGCCGATCGGGTGGAAAATCTCGCCGGCGTCGCGGGTTTCGTGCCGGAAGGCGAGTATGGCGGTTCGTCGTCGGCTCCGGGCTCCGCGTCGGTCACTACTGAAGGCTCGGCTCTGTCCGGCGGTCCGGCTCAGCTCCCGGAATCCGCCGAGATGGCCGCTTCGGACTCCGTCGGCGCCGAGGAACCGGCGCTTGTCGGCACTCGAACTCGCGACACGTTGGGAGACGATGTCGCGCGCTTGACCGCCTACGCGAAAGTCGTCAACGCCGCATCGCGTGACTCTCGGCGGCAGGCCGAGATCGAAGCGGAACTCGTGGCCGCCGACCGTGCCCGTGCCGCGGCGGAAGCGGTTCTGGCGGAACCGGAGATCCGAGCGGCGTCGGAGCAGGAGCCCGGCGATCCCGCCGAACTCGACGCGCTGGTGACGGCCGCGCAGACCGCGCTCAACGCCGCTGTGGCCGCCCATGCCGAGGCGAGCAGGCGAGCGAGTCAGCTCGAGGAGCTCGGCGGCCAACTCTGGGCCGCTGTGGATCGGATCGCCCCGGCACAACGAGCGTTCGAGGAACTCGACGGTCTCGCCGACCTGGTCGCCGGGCGCGGTGCGAACAACCGCCGCATGTCCCTGCACTCCTACGTCCTGGCCGCACGCTTGGAGGAAGTCGCGCAGGCGGGCTCGCTGCGGCTACGCAGAATGTCCGGCGGCCGTTACGAATTCGTCCACTCGGACAAGGCAGGACCGCGTGGTCGCCGAGGCGGCCTCGGCCTGGACATCCGTGACGACTACACCGGAGCCATCCGCCCGGCCAAGACGCTGTCCGGTGGCGAAACCTTCATGGCCTCGCTCTCGCTGGCGCTCGGCCTGGCCGACACCGTCGCCGCCGAATCCGGTGGCCTCGTGCTGGACACTCTGTTCATCGATGAGGGATTCGGCGGCCTGGACGCCGACACCCTGGACGCCGTGATGGGCGTGCTGGACGAACTCCGCGCGGGCGGACGCGTGGTCGGCGTGGTCAGCCACGTGGACGAGATGCGCCAGCGTATCCCCAGCCGCCTGCACGTCGTACGCGGCCGCGACGGCTCCCACCTCCAGGCGACGATCGCCTGAGCGCGGACTCCGGCTGCTCGGCGGTTCCGGCTGCTCGGCGGTTGAGCCCTGCAGGCGGTGGGTGCACCCGGCCGTGGCGACACGCTGCCGACGGTTTACCGGCCGCTGCGTACCGGACGTGAACATATCGGCTGCACTGCCGAGCGGCCTGTCCGGACGCAGCGCACCACGTCCTTACCCGCGAGAGCCGGCCCGTAGGCGGCGGAGCGTGGGCGTGTTCGCCTCGCAACCGCCCAAACGACGTGCACGCTTCCGGCTGGAAATCAGCCGCGCGAATGGGCCACGGCGACCGTAGGCGTCCGCGCGACCTACCCGGATGAGCGGCACCGTGCAGGCCGCGCGGGGGCACGCTGAGCTGCCCGGGCGCACCCTTGACTGAGCGTCGAGGACTGACGGTCGGCGATCAGCACGTTACGGCCTCGCCGAACGACAGGCTGTTGCCGTCTCGGGCCAGCACGCCGACGTGACGCACGCCGTCGCTGTAGGTCTTTTCCTGTTCGTGGCCGATGCCCTGCGCGGCGAGTCGCGAGACCTCAGCCCTCGTGGTCGAGCAGCCACCGTTTCACCGGCAATCCCCAGCGGAAGCCGCCGAGTGCGCCGCCGATGCGGAGGATCCGATGACAGGGCACGAAGAGGGCGGCGGCGTTGCGGGCGCAGGCGTTGGCCGCGGCGCGCGTGGCGTCGGGGCGGCCGGCGCGGGCGGCGAATTCGGTGTAGGTGAGTGGGCTCCCCGCCGGGACGGCGCGGAGCACTTCCCAGGCGTGCACGAGGAATTCCCCGGACTGCTGGCGAACGGGAATCGGGTCGATCGCGGTGAGATCGCCTTCGTGATAGGCGGTGACGGCACCGGTCACCTCGCCCAGCGAATCCCGCTGCCGCAGTCGGCCGGGCCGCAAGGCGGGATGGATCAGGCCGCGCAGGTTTTCCGCGTCGGAGGTCCAACCGGAGGCCAGCACCGCGCCGTCGGGGTCGACGAGCGTGGCGAACGGGCCGAGCGGTGTCTCCGTGACGGCGAAATCCGCTGTGACGGTGCGGGTGCTACCGACGTCGGTGCGGACGGCGAAGCTGGCGTTCATGATTCGACACTGCCTTTCGTAGTGGCGAGCGTGGGGACGACGGAAGGTGTGGCGCGGCTGGTCAGTGCCGTTTTCCACAGGTGCATGGACAAGTACGATCGCCACGGCACCCAGCGTGCGGTATCCGTCAGATCGATGCCGAGCAGGCTCGCGCCGCGGCGGACGACCAAGTCGGTGCCGAGCAGGACGTCCGGATCGGCGAGCAGGCGCATGGTCACGTAATCGGCCGTCCACGGCCCGACACCGTCCAGCGCGAGCAGGTCGCGGCGCAGGTCGGCGGCGGTGCGCCCTTGGTGCAGCGCCAGCTCCCCGGAGGCGAGCGCCTCGGCGGCCGCGGTGATGGATCGGATGCGCCGCGCCGGTCCGGTCAAAATATCGGCGCCGCGTTCGGCGATCACCTCCGGCGTCGGGAACAGCAGCGGGATCGGCCCGTCCACCCGTTCCCCGAGTGCCTCGACCAGTCGGGCGGTGTGCGTGGCGGCGGCGGCCACCGAGATCTGCTGCCCGATCATGGTGCGCAGCAATAGTTCTGCGCCGTCGACGCACCCGGGCACACGGATACCGGGGGTGAACGACGGGCGACCGACGTCGACCGGGTCGATCTCGGTCAGCGCTTCGCTCTCCGGCGGTGACCCCGCCCCCGCGTCCGGCAGATATTCGGCGGCCTGCTCAGGCGGCCGTTTCGGGGAGCCGCCGTGCGCCGTGGGCCCGACACCGAGTGCTTCATCGATGCCGACCGGGTCGGCGTCCAGGTCGAGCAGGTGCCGCAGCCTGGTCACCGTCGGCGCGAGATCGCGCATGTCGTGCAGGGACAAATCCGCGCGCACATGGTCGCGCTGGAAGCTCAGCCGCGCGGTGGCGTGCCCGTGTGGCGTGCGCAGGTTCCTGGTGTAGGCGCGGTCCTCCCACAATTCCATGCCCGGCACCACGTGCGCGGACAGGAACCATTCCAGCCAGGCCCGGTCGAGCGGTTCCCGGTAGGGCAGCCGCAGTGTGAGCGAGCCGCTGCCGGACGGCGCGGGACGCGCGGGGGCTCCGGTTCTCGCGCGCTGCGCTTCGAGCCGCATGGTGGTGGGGCTGACCGCGAACACCTCGCGCACCGTGTCGTTGAACTGGCGGATCGAGGCGAAACCCGCCGCGAACGCGATGTCGGACATGGGCATCGCGGTGGTCTGGATCAGCAGCCGCGCCGTGTGCGCCCGGTGCGCCCTGGCCAGCGCCAGCGGCCCCGCGCCCAGTTCGGTGGTCAGTACCCGGGTGAGCTGCCGCTGGGAATAGCCGAGCGTGGCGGCCAGCCCCGGTACCCCGGCCCGCTCGACCACGCCGTCTCCGATCAGCCGCATCGCCCGCGCGGCCAGATCCGCCCTGGTGTTCCACAGCGGCGAGCCGGGCGCCGCGTCCGGCAGGCAGCGGCGGCAGGCGCGGTAACCCGCCTGCTGCGCCGCGGCGGCGGTCGGCAGGAACGACACGTTGGCCCGCTTCGGCGTGATCGCCGGACACGAAGGACGGCAATAGATTCCGGTGGTTCGCACCGCGGTGAAGAATTGCCCGTCGAATCGCGAGTCTCGGGTCGACACCGCCCGGTAGCAACGTTCGAAATCCAATGCCGTGATCGTCACGCACACCACAATGGCAGCTGCGGCGAACCCGTGCTAGCGGGAATCGGCCACCATCGCTGGGGGTAGCCGCGACCTCGCACGACGACCATGAGATCGCACAGCCGTTGCCGGGTCAACAGTTGTGGCAACTACCGAATCGGCATGTGGTGACGCGCGCCGAAAATCTTTTCGGTCAGCAGCACCGGTTGGCCGGATTGCGATCGGCCTCGGCATGCCGCTGCCGCCAGTACTCCCGCTCGGTCGGGATGGCGCAGCCGGGATGGCTGCGCCGCAGGTGCTCCACGTAACGCTGGTAGTCCTGCCCACCCAGGATCGAGTCGAACCACCAGACGCCCGCTCGGATGCCGTCGCCGCAGGCGCGGGCCGCGGCGCGCAGCCGGGCGCCGACCGGTCGCGCGGACCGATCGGCGCCCTGCTTCGCGGAGTCGCTCATTGCGCGTGTACGTGTGCCGCGCCGGAGGCGCGCGCCTTCCCGGTCGCGATCAATTCGTCCCACTCCTTCTGGACTTCCTTCTCCGCCGCGGTGGCGAGGAATCCGCTGGGCGCGAAGATCTTCGACGGCTGTTCCGGCGTCTCGGTGGTCGTCGACTCCCCGGAGCGCCAGGCGCGGAAGGCCACCAGCGCGCCCACCACCGCCACGATCAGTACCAGCACCGCGAAGATGATCGACAAAGTGCCCTGGATGAAGGTGTTGCGCACGATCGCGTTCATGTCGTCCTGGGTCTTCGCCGTCAGGCACAGCTTCCCGGCATCCTGCGCCGCTTGGCAGATGCTGTGCTGCTTCCAGTAGCCGAGCTTCGGATCGGCGGAGAAGATCTTCTGCCACGACGCCGTCATCGTCACCAAGAGGTCCCAGACCAGTGGAATCGCCGGAATCCAGGCCCATTTCGTGAGGCCCTTCTTCACCACGATCACCAGCACGACGGTCAACGCGATGGCGGCCAGCAACTGATTGGCGATGCCGAACAGCGGGAACAGCGTGTTGATGCCGCCGAGCGGATCGGTCACACCCATCAGCAGGATCGAGCCCCACGCGCCGACCACGACGGCCGAGCACAGCCACGCGCCCACCCGCCAGGACGGATCACGGAACTTCTTCGCCGCACCGCCGAAGTTGCCCAGCGCGTCGGAGAGCATGAACCGGGCCACCCGGGTGCCCGCGTCGATCGTGGTCAGGATGAACAGCGCCTCGAACATGATCGCGAAGTGGTACCAGAACGACTTCATGCTCGCGCCGCCCAGGAATTGGTGGAACACCTCGGAGATGCCGACCGCCAGCGTCGGCGCGCCGCCCGTGCGGGAGATGATCGATGATTCGCCGACATCGCTCGCGGCCTGGCTCAGCTCGGCCGGAGTGATCGCCGGACCGCTGAGCCCGAGGCTATTGGTGTAGGCCGCGGCCTTCTCCGCGGTGCCACCGGTGAGACCGAGCGGCGCGTTCATCGCGAAGTACAAGTGCTGATCGATGATCGAGGCGGTGATGATCGCCATGACCGCGACGAACGACTCCATCAGCATGCCGCCGTAGCCGATCATCCGCGCGTGCGATTCCTTCTCCAGCAGTTTCGGCGTGGTGCCGGAGGAAACGAGCGCGTGGAAGCCGCTCAGCGCGCCGCAGGCGATGGTGATGAACAGGAACGGGAACAGCGAACCCGCGAACGCCGGTCCGGTACCGCTGGACGCGAACGACGAGACGGCGGGCGCGTGCAGCACCGGCAACGTGACCAGGATGCCGACCGCGAGCAACACGATGGTGCCCACCTTCATGAACGTCGACAGGTAGTCGCGCGGGGCGAGCAGCAGCCACACCGGGAGCACCGAGGCGACGAAACCGTAGGCGATCAGCAGCCAGGAGATGGTCACCGGAGATAGCGTGAACCAGTCCGCGCCCCAGTCGGTTTCCGACACCCAACCGCCGCCGACGATGGCCAGCAGCAACATGGCGAACCCGATCACGGAGACCTCGCCGACCTTGCCCGGCCGGAGGAACCGCAGGTACACACCCATGAACAGTGCGATCGGAATGGTCATGCCGATCGAGAACACGCCCCACGGGCTGTGCGCGAGCGCGTTGACCACCACCAGCGCGAGCACCGCCAGCAGGATCATCATGATCACCAGCACGCCCACGATGGCCGACCAGCCGCCGATCACGCCCAGCTCGTCGCGCGCCATCTGCCCCAGGCTGCGCCCGCGCCGCTTCATCGAGACCCACAGCACCAGGTAGTCCTGCACCGCGCCGGCCAGCACCACGCCGACCACGATCCAGATGGTCCCCGGCAGGTAGCCCATCTGCGCGGCCAGCACCGGACCGACCAGCGGCCCCGCGCCCGCGATGGCGGCGAAGTGGTGCCCGTAGAGCACCCGCCGGTCCATCGGCATGTAGTCCTTGCCGTTCTCCAGGATTTCGGCGGGTGTGGCCAGGTCGTCGCGTGGTTTGACGATCTTGCGTTCGATGAACCTGGCGTAGAACCGGTACGCGATGATGTAAGTGCACACCGCCGCGATCACGATCCACACCGCGTTCACCGATTCGCCGCGTGAGATGGCGAGCACCGCCCACGCTATGGCGCCGAGTGCGGCGATCCCCGCGAAGATCAATTTCTTGGCCGGTGTGATCGGGGACTTGTCGACCACGCCGACGGGCGGCAGATCGGGATCGGTCCGCAGATATTCGATTGTCGCCATCTGCCTACTCTCCTGTAAAACGCGCAGGATCTTGCTCAAACACGTGACAACGTAACCGATCGATGATCGCCGTCGTGCCGATTCCGGACGTCGGACGCGCACCGTGAAATATTGTTCATGTGTCGGCCGTCACCATGTGATTGCCGAACGTATGCTGCCATGCCGTTCGAGAAGCTCCACATCCGCCCTGGAGGAGGGCTGTGTTGCGTGCGAATCCCGTCGCCAGGGTCCGTCGCCGGACGCTGCTCGGGTCGGCGCTGGCCGCGCCACTACTGGCGAGCGGCGGCTGCGGCTCCGACGACGACGCGTTGACCTTCTTCTTCCAGGCCAGGCCGGAAGAGGCCAGGGTCCGGCTGACGATCATCGACGAGTTCCGGAAGCTGCATCCCGACATCAGGATTCGCACCATCATGTCGGGTCCGGACCCGCTCCAGCAGATGCTCACCTACTGCGCGGGCGGGAAATGCCCGGACGTGCTGATGGCGTGGGAGCTGACCTACGCGGGGCTGGCCGAGCGCGGGGTACTGCTGGATCTGAACACCCTGCTCGACCGCGATCCGCGGTACGCCGCCCAGCTGCGCGCCGACAGCTATCCGGCGCTGTACGACACCTTCACCTACGCGGGCGGGCAGTACGCCCTGCCCGAACAGTGGTCCGGCGTCTTCCTGTACTACAACCGGGAGCTGTTCGACGGAACCGGGATCACTCCGCCCGCGCGCTGGCGCGACGCCTGGTCTTTCGACGAGTTCCTGGCCGCTGCCGAGGCGTTGACCAGGCATGACTCGTCTCGCACCCGGTGGGGGTTCGCCGACGCCTGGGTGCCGTACTTCTCGGCGGCCTGCTTCGGCATGAACAACGGCGCCGAATGGTTCTCGCCCTCGGTGCGTCCGACCAGGACCAACCTCGGCGATCCGCGGTTCGCCGAAGGATTCCAGTTCTACGCCGACCTCGCCGTACGCCACCGCGTGGCGCCGAAAGCCGCCGACACGCTTTCCGTCTCGGCCCCAGACCTGTTCCGGCGGGGCCGGGCCGCGATGGCGCTGGGCGGGCATTGGCTGTATTCCGAATTCGCCGGGCACGACGATCTCCCGATCGACATCACGGTGCTGCCGGTGGGCCCGCACGGCGGTCCCGGCGCGATCACCGACGTCGGCAGCACGGGCCTGGCCATCGCCGCGGGCAGCCCGCGTGTCGAACAGGCCTGGGAATTCGTCAAATTCGCTACCGGACCGGTGGGTCAGGAGATCATCGCCGCGTCCGGGCTGTTCGTCCCCGTGCTCCAGTCGGCGATGAACTCACCGGGGTTCGCCGCCGCGCACCGGGCGATCCGCAATCTCGAGGTGTTCACCGCCGGTCCGGCCAATTCCCGCCCGCTGCCGATCACCCCCGCTTGGGGGAAGGTGTCCGCCCTGCTCGAACGCGGCTCCAACCGAGTGCTGCGCGGCGCCGCCACCGCCGCCTCGTTGGACGGCCGTTTCGCCTCCGACGTCGACGCGCTGCTGGAGACGCCATGATGGCAGCGCGGCGATCGCAAACATCGGGCAAGGCGGGGGTCGCCTCCCGATTGGCGCGGCGGCGCGAGCGGGCCGGTTGGGCATTCGTCGCGCCCAACGTGGCGGCCGTCGCGGTTTTCTTGTTGTTCCCGTTGGGTTTTTCGCTCTATCTGAGTTTTCATTCGTGGGACCTGTTCAGCCCCATGCGATTTGTCGGTGTGGACAACTATCGGCGGCTGTTCGCCTCGGACCCGTTGTTTCTCATCGCATTACGCAACACGGCCGTTTTCACGCTGCTGACCTTGGTGCCCACGGTGCTGATCGGACTCGCCGTCGCCGCCGCGCTGAATCGAAAATTGGCCGGCATAGGCCTATTTCGCACCATCGCTTTTCTGCCGTTGGTCGCCTCGGCGGTCGCCATGGCCGTGGTGTGGCGGTTCCTGTTCACCGACGACGGGCTGCTCAACGTCGCGCTCGGCTGGATCGGCATCGACGCGGTGCCCTGGCTGACCGACCCCGACTGGGCGCTGGTCTCGCTCAGCATCGTCACCGTGTGGAAGAGCGTGCCGTTCGCGACGGTCATCCTGCTCGCCGCCATGCAAGGCGTACCGGAGACGCTCTACGAGGCCGCCGAGATCGACGGAGCCGGGGCGCTGCGGCGATTCTTCGCGATCACCGTGCCGCTGATCCGGGGGCCGCTGTCGTTCGTCTTCATCATCACGATCATCAATTCCGTGCAGGCGTTCGACCAGGCATACGCGCTGACCGGCGGCAACGGGGGGCCGGAGACGGGTACGTACCTGCTGGGGATCATGCTGTTCCAGAATGCGTTCGGCTTCTACGAGGTCGGGTACGCCTCCGCGCTCGCCTGGGTGATCTTCGCGATCCTGTTCCTGTTGACACTGGTGCAACTGCGGATGGCCCGGCGGTCGGAGGTGGAACAGTGAACACCTACGAGGCGGTGCGGCGCGCGCTGCCGGTTCGACGCGACCGCGCGTTCGTCGCGATCGGCCGCGTCGACCGGGCTATCGTGCGGCGAGTGGTGCGCGGAACCGCGATATACGCGGTGCTGGTCGGCATCGCGTGGTGCGCGCTGCTGCCGATCCTGTGGGCGGTGTCGGGCTCGCTGAAACGGGACGGCGAGATCGCCGATGCGGCGTTCCTTCCGCAGCGGCCGCAGTGGTCGAACTACGAGAAGGTCTTCGATCTGCTGCCGATGGGGCGGATGCTGCTCAACACCACCATCTACGCGCTGTGCGTCACGGCGGGGCAGGTCTTCTTCTGCTCGTTGGCCGGTTATGCCTTCGCGCGTCTGCGTTTTCGTGGGCGCGACATGCTGTTCCTGGCCTACCTCGCGACGCTGATGGTGCCGTTGACCGTGACGGTGATTCCGCAGTTCCTGCTGATGCGGGCGTTCGGCTGGGTGGACACCCCGTGGGCGATGATCGTGCCCGGCCTGTTCGGCAGTGCGTTCGGCACGTATCTGATGCGGCAGTTCTTCCGCACGCTGCCCGAGGAACTCGAGGAGGCCGCCATCCTCGACGGCTGTTCCACCTGGCAGGTGTACTGGCGGGTGCTGCTGCCGCACACCCGTCCGGCCCTGATGGTGCTCGCCGTGCTCACCTGGATCACCGTGTGGAACGACTTCCTCTGGCCGCTGGTCATGATCCAGCGCGACGACGTCGCCACCGCGACACTGGGACTGGTCCGGCTGCAAGGCCAGTACTACACCCAGTGGCCCATCCTCATGGCCGCCGCGGTCGTCATCTTGCTCCCACTGCTGCTCATCTACGCGATAGCCCAGCGCGCGTTCATCCGCGGCATCGCGATGTCGGGCTTCGGCGGGCGCTGAGCGGGTGTGCTCGGTTCGCCTGTCGTCGCCGGGCCGCGGCTGCGCTCTGCGAGGAGGCTTCGTCCCCAGGCCGATCAAGCGCCCCAGTAGGTGCCGAAGCTCCAGAGATTGCCTTCCGGGTCGCGGACCGTGAAGCCGCGTGAGCCGTAGTCCTCGTCGCGCAGGCCACGGACCACTTCGGCGCCCGCGGCGGTGGCGCGGGCGAACAGCGCGTCGGGCTCCTCGCAGACGAGATAGACCGAGTTGGTGCCGGTCGGGCGGGTGCTGAACGGGCTGTCGTCCTTACCTGCCGAGCCGAACATGACACCGCCGCCCAGCGGCCAGCGCAGTTCCGCGTGCTCGACGATCGATGGGTCGTCCTCGCGGGCGTAGAGCGCGGCCTCCCGGAAGCCGAACGCCTCGATCAGGAAGGTGGCCATCGCGCGGGCATCGCGGAAAACGAGCGTGGGCCAGACGGCGGTGCGGGTGCTGACTTCTGTCGGATTCGTCATGCCTTCATCGTCATCCGGCGGACTCGTCCGGGGCTTGGACGGATGGAATCTCCTCGGCCAGCCACGCGGTCGGGCTGGTTCCGGCGAGGTCGGCGAAGTCCCGATCCAGATGAGCCTGGTCGTAATACCCACACGTGGCGGCCACCTGGGCGATGGTGACGTAGGAGGGCGTGTGCGCCAGCATCCGGCGCGCCTGTTCGAAGCGCGTGATCCGGGCCGCGAGTTTCGGGCTCAGGCCGAACTCGCGCTTGAACCGGCGCGTCAGATGCTGTCTGGTCCACCCGACCTCCGCGGCGAGCGAGCCGACCGCGATTCCGCCGCCGGAACCGACCACCGCACGCCATGCCCAGGCGAGTTCGGGACCGACCACACGGACCGGATCGGCCAGCGCCGAGAGCACCCGATCACAGACACCGAAACGCTCCGGCCAGCTCGGCGCGTATTGCAATCGCTCCCACAGCTCCGATCCGACAGGTCCGACGACGTCGGCGAATTCGACCGACGTGTCCCACAGCGCCGCCGCGGGCATGCCGAACAAGGTGCGGCAACCCAGCGGCGTGAGTGACACGGCCACACCTTCCTGACGACCGTCGTGCGCGATCAGCGCCGTGCTCGCTTGCAGGCCGCTCAGCACACACCGATAGTTCTGGGGCGACTGCCGTGGATCCGTCTGCTCGACGACGTCGATCGTGGGCCCGATCGCGACGATGAAAGTCATGTGCCGCGACGGCAACCCACGATGCATCCCCGCCGCGAACCCGGACATGCGATAACCGACGTACCGGTCGATGAACGAGGCGAGCGTGGGTGCCGGACGCGCCGTCACCACCTCGGAGGTCGGCTCCATGCGGTCACGCTACGCCGGGGGACCGACAGGAGTGCCTCGAGAGTTGAAGCGCGCGGACGATCGTCCAGTCCAGCGCCGAATCACGGACGACGTGCTCCGCCGCGGACGTGCCGGCCAGGCTGTGCCGCAACAGCGGGCACAGGATCAGCGGCTTCACCACGAAGCGGGGAACCGATTGTCGCCGGGTGCGGCGACTCGGGCGCTGTTGCTGACGATGACCATCCGCGCGAGGTCCGCCATAGCCATCGCCTCGATGATGGACCGCACGGCATCGCCGCGGACCCAATGCTCCGGCTGCTCTCCGCCGGTCTCGACCAGCGGTGAGATGTACCACTACAGCGTGTAGTGGACTGTGATCACCACCCGCGATCCGGTTACCGTTGCGCCTCCTGACGATTTCTGGAGGTGTGATGCGGCGGGTGCAGTACGAGCGCAGCGGTGGTCCCGAGGTGCTCGAGCTCGTCTCGGTCGAAGTCCCGACACCAGGGCCGGGTGAGCTTCTGGTCCGTGTCGAGGCGGTCGGGGTGACCCTGCCGGTGGTGCGGAAGGTGCGTGAGCAGCGCGAACCGATCGCGTTGGGCGGCGAGATCGCGGGCGAGGTGGTCGCGGTGGGCGAGGGCGTCGACCGATACGGGCCCGGCTACCGCGTGACCGGTCTCGTGTTCGGACACGGCTACGCCGACTACGCCCTGCTCTCGGCTGCCATGGCGTCGCCGATTCCGGACGGTGCGTCGGCGGTGGACGCGGTCGCGCTGGTGCGCAGCGGCCTGGTGGCGCTCGGTGCGCTCAGCGCCGCATCGCCAAGGGAAGGGGAGTCCGCCCTGATCACCGCCGCCGCGAGCGGCGTCGGCCACCTCGCGGTCCAGTTGGCGCGGGTCCGTGGCGCGGCGCGGGTGGTCGGCGCGGTGTCGGATCTCGCGAAGTCGGAGTTCGTGCGGGAACTCGGAGCCGACGACGTGGTCGAGTACGGCCAGGAGTCCTGGGGCGCTCCCGCCGACTACGTGCTGGACGCCGTCGGCGGCGATCTGCTCTCACCCGCGATCGCGGCGCTGGCTCCCGGTGGCCGGTTGGTCGCCTACAGTTCCGGCGGCGGCACCATTCAGGCCTACGACCTGCTCGTCGGCGCGAAATCCGTCATCGGCTTCCAGATGGCCCGCATCGCGAAAACCCAGCCCGACGTCTACGAACACTGGCGCCAAGAACTCTGGCAATACTTCGCCTCCGGCCAACTACGTCCCGCCGTCCACGCCGAATACCCCCTCGACCAAGCCGCCGCAGCCCACGCCGCCATCGAAGCCCACGCCAACCTCGGCAAAGTCGTCCTCATCCCCTGAAACGGGCCGCGAGTGGCACATGGCTGCGGCAAAGTCCGAGAGGCCCCTCCGCCATGTGCCACTCGCGGGAGAGCCGGGTCGGCGCGCCGCGTAGACTCTGTTCCTCGTGAGTCTCACCCTCGGAATTGTCGGTCTGCCCAACGTCGGCAAGTCGACGCTGTTCAATGCGTTGACCAAGAACGACGTGCTCGCCGCGAACTACCCGTTCGCGACCATCGAGCCGAACGTCGGCGTGGTGCCCCTGCCCGATCCGAGGCTGAACAAGCTGGCCGAGATCTTCTCCTCCGAGCGGATCGTGCCCGCCACCGTGTCGTTCGTCGACATCGCCGGCATCGTGAAGGGCGCGTCCGAGGGGGCGGGCCTGGGAAACAAATTCCTCGCCAACATCCGCGAGGCCGACGCCATCTGCCAGGTGGTACGGGTGTTCGCCGATGATGACGTGGTGCACGTCGACGGCCGCGTCGACCCGGGCGCCGACATCGAGGTGATCGAGACCGAACTCATCCTGGCCGACCTGCAGACCCTGGAGAAGGCGGTCGTGCGGTTGGAGAAGGAAGCGAAGGTCAAGAAGGACCGCAAGCCGGTCGCCGACGCCGCGAAGGCCGCGCAGGAGATCCTCAACAGCGGCACCACCCTGTTCGCCGCGGCCGACAAGGTGGACACCGAGCTGCTGAAAGAGCTCTCGCTGCTCACTACGAAGCCCTTCCTCTACGTCTTCAACGCCGACGAGTCGGTGCTCACCGACGAGGCGAAGGTCGCCGAGCTGAAAGCTTCCGTCGCCCCGGCCGATTCGGTCTTCCTCGACGCCAAGGTCGAGGCCGAGCTCCTCGAACTCGACGAGGAATCCGCCATCGAGCTCCTCGAATCCATCGGCCAGACCGAACCCGGCCTGCACGCCTTGGCCCGCGCCGGCTTCCACACCCTCGGCCTGCAGACCTACCTCACCGCGGGCCCGAAAGAAGCCCGCGCCTGGACCATCCACCAGGGCGACACCGCCCCGAAGGCCGCCGGCGTCATCCACACCGACTTCGAACGCGGCTTCATCAAGGCCGAAGTCGTCGCCTACGCCGACCTCATCGATGCAGGCTCCATGGCCGCCGCCAAAGCCGCGGGCAAGGTCCGCATGGAAGGCAAGGACTACGTCATGACCGACGGCGACGTGGTCGAGTTCCGCTTCAACGTCTGAGGCGCTGCGAAGAAATAGGGTAGCGCGCACATCGTTGCTAGTAGAGACTCTGCTGGGCCCCCGTCCGGTATCTCGGGTGGGGCCCAGCCGTACGGCCGGGCTGCGCGCCGGTCGGTTCGGTCAGCGCGGTATGCGGCTGAAGCGGATGGTCGAGAGGTCGGCCATGTCCGGGCTGTTGACGACCCGCGTGGTGGTGGACCCTTCCGCAGCGGATGACCACCGCAGTCGCCGATCCGGTGCTTGTGACGGTCGTGGAGATGAGGCGTGATGACGAGGGAAGAAGGCTTCGATCGTCGGATCGAACCGTTTCGGACGGAGCTGCTGGCGTACTGCTACCGGATGCTGGGCTCGGCGCACGACGCTGAGGACCTGGTCCAAGACACGTATCTGCGGGCGTGGCGGGCGCGGGAGCAGTACGACGAAACGCGCAGCTCACTGCGCACCTGGCTCTACCGGATCGCGACCAACGTCTGCCTGACCGCGCTGCAGACTCGCGGCGGCCGACCGCTGCCATCGGGACTGGTGGCCGCGGCGGATCCGCTCGGGCCGTTCGTGCGGGGAGAGCACGCCGGCTGGCTGCAGCCCTTACCGGATTCGTTGCTGGACAACGCCGATCCGTCCGCAACCGTGATCGATCACAGCAGCCTGCGCTTGGCATTCGCTTCCGCCCTGCAGCACCTGTCGGCGCGTCAGCGCGGTGCGCTGATCCTGCGTGAGGTGCTCAGCTTCTCCGCGGCCGAGACGGCGGAAATTCTCGGCACCACCGTCGTATCGGTGAACAGCTCCCTGCAGCGGGCGCGGACCCGCCTGAAAGAGGTCGGGGTCGGGTTGGAACGGGTCCGCGAACCGTCCACGACCGAGCAGCGCGCCTGGGTCGAGCGCTACATGACGGCGTTCGCGCGCGCCGATATCGAGGGCCTCAAGCGTCTGCTCACCGAGGACGTGATTATGGAGATGCCGCCGATGCTCAACTGGTTCTCCGGCCGCGGCAACTACGGCCTGTTCATGGAATGGGTCTTCGAGGCGGCCGGGAAGGACTGGGTTCTCCAGCAGGTCGCCGCCAACGGGGGCCAACCCGGATTCGCCGCCTATCAGCGCGTCGGTGGCCGGTACGAACTGCACACGCTCCAGATCTTCACAGTCACCCCCGAGGGCATCAGCCGGAATTCGGTGTTCCAGGATCCCGAGATTTTCGCGGCTTTCGGCCTGGCGGCCCGACTCGACGCCTAGACCCGAGAGTTTCCTTCCAGCGGCGCGATGAGTTCTGATGCCGCCGCCGGTATGTATTCCCGAGGTCGCCGGAACACTGCAGGCGATCCGACCACCAAGGGAGACTCCGATGTCGAACCATCGCGCCGCAGACGAGGCCGCGATCCAGGCCGTGCTGGCTGATTCCTACAAGGCGTGGGAGGCGGGCGACGCCGACGCCATGGTCGCCAACTACACCGTGGACGCGACTGCCATCATGGCGGGCTCGCTCCGCGACAGTCGTGAGGTGATCCGCCAGAGCATGGCGCTGGCCTTCGCAGGGCCGCTCGCGGGCAGCTCAACCTACAACAAACAGCTCAGCGTCCGCTTCATCGGCGAGGATGCCGCGATCGTCATCAGCGAATCCGCCATCCTGTTCGCCGGCGAGACCGAAGTTCCCACCGACGAGCGCAAGGTGAACGCGACGTGGGTCCTCGAGAAGCGCAACCATCAGTGGCTGATCGCCGCCTATCACAACAGCCCGGTACTGGCGCCTTCCCAGTGAGCCGCGGCGTGAACCAGCCACCGCACTGACTGGACGGCCCTCATCCGCCGATGTGGATGAGGGCCGCTCGTCGCAGGGTGTATCGCGCCCTCGCGCTCTCCTGTGGGTTCGACCTCTCGCCGGAGGGCGCCACGTTCTTCCAGAACCAAGCTAGGGCCGCGGCTTCACCGCTACCCACCTGGTGAACTGGTTGGTCACCGCGCTGTACGGGCTCCGGCGGGAGGACCGGGAGGCACGTGCCGCGATGGTGTGCGAGTTCGCCGAGAGTAAGCCGCCGGAGGGCGTCCCTGGGCAGGCCGCCACGGTCATCACCCGGTACGCGCCGATCGCCGCGGCGTCCGCGTTCATGTGTGCGTTCCAGCAGGCGAGCCGGAGCACCCCGTATCCAGCCCGCTAGCCGGTTTCGATGAGCGCGCTATGCGGCTACTCGAGACTGGTGGTAGGGCTTGATCCGGGCCAGGATCGAGTCTCGGTGCCCGGTGGGGGCTACCTATGGCCGTCGGCGGCCGCGGTGAGTCGGTAGGCCAGGGCGCGTACGGCGTCTTTGAGGGTGTCGGGGTGTTCGATGACGAACGGGCGATTCAGGCCGGCGAGGACTGGGGGAATCCAGTCGAGTTGTTCGGCCCGGATTCGGACCCGGACCCACGGGCGGGTGTCGGCCGGCGGTGAGTCGATCTCGTGCATGGTCGCGATCGTCGCGGGGAGCAGCGGGCGGACCTGGCTGAGCGTGCCCTGCACTCGGATCGATACTTCGTGCCGGTAGGGCGCCGTGGCAAATGCGGACAGTAGGTGAGCTGCCGGCTCGAATCCGGTGGGCGGAGTGAACGTTCCGGGCAGTGTGGTCACCGCGGTGATCCGGTCCAGCCTGAACTGGCGTAGTTCGTCGCTGTTGCTGTCCTGTCCTGTGAGGTACCACCGGCCGGAGTGGTCGACGAGCCCGTAGGGGTGCACGGTCCGCTCGCTGGGCCGCCCGTTTCGGTCGGTGTAGTCGATCGCGACCGGTCGGTGCTCGCGGGTGGCCTCGGCGAGGCGGAGCAGGACGGCGGTCTCGACAGCGGCTTCCGGGCGAGCGTCGGCGGTGAACTCGGCGGTGTTGATCAATGCGTCCAGCCGGGCCGTCAGGCGGGCGGGCAGGACGCGGCGGAGTTTGGCCGTAGCGCTGTCGGCTGCGCGGGCGGAAGCTGTCGATCGGTCGGCGCCGCGGTTGGTAAGGAGTCCGAGTAACACCGCCACCGCCTCGTCGTCGGTCAGCATCAGCGGCGGCATTCGGTACCCGGGGGCGAGCTGGTAGCCCCCGTAGCGGCCCCGAGCCGATCGGACGGGGATATCCAGGTCGGTGAGATGGGTGACGTATCGCCTGACGGTGCGTTCATCGACGCCCAGCCGTCCGGCCAGTTCACCGACGGTATGGGTACCGCCGGCCTGCAACAGCTCGAGCAGGGCCAGCACGCGGGCGGTGGGGCGCGTCATCGGGAAATTCTCGCATCTATACCGGGCGGAAACTGTCCGGTATCGGCTCTACGGTGGCATGCGGCGGCGGAACTTCCGCCTCATCCGACAGCAGGAGCGCACAATGAAGCTCGTCTCGATCCGCCTGATCACCGATGACATCCAGCGGTTGGTCAGCTTCTATCAGCACGTGACCGGTGTCGAAGCGACGTGGGCTACACCGGATTTCGCCGAAATCGTCACACCGGCCGGCGCACTCGCGATCGGAAGCACCCGCACCGTGGCGCTGTTCGCGGCAGGCAGCGCGCGCCCAGCCGACAACCACACCGCGATCATCGAATTCCTGGTCCCCGATGTCGATGCCGATTACCGACGGTTGCGGGATGCGGTCGAGGATTTCGTCAACGAACCTACGACGATGCCGTGGGGGAACCGGTCGTTGCTGTTCCGCGATCCCGACGGCAACCTGATCAACCTCTTCACGCCGGTCACCGCGCAAGCCGTCGCCAAGTTCGCTTCTTGACATCCGCTCATCGGCATGAGCGCGCATCGAGTCGACTAGAGCCAGACCCGTGAAAGCGGAACCTCGATCGGTGATGGGGCGGCTCCGCCCGATCCGCGCTGCGGCTAGATGGGCTGGCGGGTTTCGTCGAGACCGGCGATGCCCTCTGCGAAGCCGACGGCGGGCTCGTACTTCAGCTCGCGGCGGGCCAGGGTGATGTCGTATCGCATTGGCAGGGCCAGGAATTCGATCTCGAATCGGGTCAGTGGCGGACGCCCGGGCAGCGGCAGGGTGGACCAGAGCCATTCGGCGGCACGGGCGAGGGCGAATAGCGGCCCGGACGGGACCGACCGAGTCGGCATCGACGCGCCCTGGGCAGCGAGCACGCCGGTCAGAAACTCGCGGACCGGCATCGGCTCGGCGTTGGTGATGAGGTACGTGCCGCCGGGCGTGCCCTCGCTCAGCGCGGCGGCGACAGCGGCGGCGACGTTGTCGACGTGGACATGTTCGAAACTTGCCATGCCGTGATCGATCAGCGGCAGCTTGCCGGCGCGGGCGCGGGTGGCCAGGTCGGCCAGCTGCCCCGAACCCGGACCCCAGATGAAGGTGGGCCGCAGCACGATCGTCTCGATCACATCCGCGTGCGCGCGGATCAGGTGTTCGGCGGCGAGTTTCGCTTGGCCGTAGCGCGAGCTGGGCACGGCCGGGGTGGGCTGGGATTCGGTGATGTCGAGCAGCGGCCGGCCATCCTGCAGCACTGATTCACTGCTGATATAGACGAATCGGCGTACACCGTGCCGCACGGCCGCAGCCAGCACATCGCGCGTGCCCTCCACGATCGCCTCATCGAGGGCACGCTGAGGAGCCCACGTCGACACCAACCCCGCCGCATGAACGACGACGTCGATACCGGCCAGCCGATCTTCCCAGGCCGCCACGTCCTCGAGGCTGCCCGGCACGACGGTTACCTGCGGAATGCGCCTGCCCGTGCCCCGGACCAACGTCGATACGTCGTGTCCGTCGGCCACCAGCCGATGCACCACACGTTGCCCCAAAAACCCGGTCGCACCCGTAAGCAGCACCTTCATCCCTATCGTCCTTTCTCGAAAGTAACTTGACCAGTCATCATAGTATGATCGTAGCTTGACCGATCGGCATAGTATTCTGGAGACATGCCTCGTCCCCCGTCCGATTCCCGGCCGCGCCTGGTGGCGGCCGCCCGCGAGTTACTGCAACGCCAGGGCTATCAGGCCACCGGGCTCAGTGAGATCGTCGCTGCCAGCGGCGCCCCCCGGGGCTCGCTGTACTACCTGTTCCCGGGCGGGAAGCAAGAGCTGGCGGTCGCGGCGATCGAGGAATCCGCGGAGGAGTTCACCCGGTTGATTCGGGAAACTGCCGCCCACGCGCCGGATGTGCGCTCCTTCTGTGAGCAATTCGCCCTGCACTTGAGCCGCGGACTCGTCGAATCGGGCTATCTGGGCGGGTGCCCGGTCAGCACGGTCACCCTCGATTCCGCTCCGCGCTCCACAGCACTCACCCTCGCTTGCCGTGACGCCTATCGGCAATGGCGCACCGCGTTGACCCAGGCGCTGGTGCGGTACGGCATTCCGGCGGCGCGCGCCGAACGGCTCGCGGCACTCATGCTGTCAGCGGTCGAGGGTGCCATGATCATCGCTCGTGCCGAATGCTCCACCGTCCCGCTGGACGACATCCACCTCGACCTGGCCGCTCTCGCGATCGCAGCCACTGATTCCACTGGGACCCAAACGTCCAGGGCGACCGAAGGATAAGCTTCGGCACTCCAGATTCTGTCGTGCGTCTTATGGGACTGTCGCGGAGTGATCGGGCCCTCGCCTCGACCGCGGTTCTGAGCATCCTGTACTGCCGAATTCGCTTTCAGGTCAGAGAAGTTCAGCGCGATAGGCTTTCGGTCATGAAGCGGCCAGACCAGAGCTCTCCGCCGACCTACGATGAAGCGCTGCGAATCGCGCGCGATCTGGTGCGGGATCCCGACACTCTTGTCCCATACCCCCACCAGGGGCTGGAGAATGCTCGCTACGGGCAAGGTTTCGCGTTCTTACAGACAATCGGAACCGACCGCGGCGAGATGGACGGCTACGTCCTGGTGACCACGACCAGTTACGGCAGCGGGCTACTGTCCGCGAGCGGAGACACCATCGAATCGGTAATCGCCGAACACTTGTCCCAAGCCGAACATGCCAACAGACACATCCCCGACAGCGAACTGTCGGTGGCGCACCGCCTGGCGCTCGAGGCCTACGACGGCGGCCTCACACGCATAGGCGAGATACCCCGGAGCGGAGCGATCGCTCCCGAGGTAGCCGACTACGCCGAGTTCCTTCTAATCGGACTGCGGCGCAGGGGCGTCCGAGGAGACTCGGCACGCAGCATCTTCGCCCGCAATGATTTCCTGATGCAAAGTCCGGCCGCTGGGCGTCGATACACGCAACCCTGCCCGCACTGCGACCGGCCGACGATCTATGAGGAACGCTACCCCCGCGCGGTCTGCGATCACTGCCTGAGCCGCACCACCGACCACGCCGGGCGCCGGGTCAGGGGTTTCAACACCAGTATGAGTGGCGGGATGATCTGCTACTACGCGGATACGCTCGAGCACCCGGACGGCTCCGGCTCCCAGAAGGAGGAATGCGTCGAGACCACTCGAACCGGTGCATGTTTTATCGACGGACACCCCGCGACCATGCAGGAGGCACGTTTCGGCGGGATCGTCGTCCAGATGGAGCCCCGCAAGTCGGCACGTCGGAGGTGGTTTCGGTAGGCCGAACGAGCCGTAGTGCCCGCATACCGCGTCGACCCAACCATCAGCACCCGTCAGCGGTGACCATCATCGTGGGGTAACGGGTCGGACGCTGTGTCAGTCACCGTGTCAGGTCGGCATCAGTGCGCTGTCAGCCGCTCCGGACAAAGTATGCCCATCGAACAAAACGGGCCCGGATCGACACCGGTTCGGGCCACTGCCACAACGGTTTTCGAAGGAGCACAAAATGTCCGCCACCCTCACCCTGACCGACCAGGACAAGGCCACCGTCCGCTCTGCCGCCTACGGCGCGGTTTCCTTGCTCGCCGCCGCCTCCGATAAGCCCCACAAGGCCGCCACCGCCGGCTCTATCGCGTTGACGTCGGCGACCGGTCGGGTCGGGCACGTGCTGAACGCGAAGTCCAAGGACATCCACCTGACCGGCAGGACCGTCGCCGAGCTCGCCGACCAAGTGCTGCCGGCCCTGGCTGCCGCGGTGGCTCTGCTCGACCAGCAGGATCCCGCCGAGGCCGACAACTTCCGCAGCACCGTGCTGGTCGCCCTCGAAGCCGCTGCCGCAACGAGCCGCAACGGTCAGCCCGGCCCCGTCGTCGACGAAATGACCCGCAAGGTGGCTGCGGCTCTGCACGCCGCGTGAAAGGGCGGAGGCCAACCGCCGCGGGTCGCCGAATGAATCCCTGAGATTCCCTCAGCACCGTCGATCTCGGGAATACCGCGCTGACCGAACCGGCCAGCGCGGTATGCGGCATTTGCAGTGCGTTCGAAAGGTCAGGCCGATGATGTTCGGGCGTTTTGCAGAACCGTGCGGCGGTGTGGGCAGCGTTCCCGATCTCGGACCGGCAGGAGCCGCGCTGAGCGTTGCCGCCCGCACCGGGGGAGCCGTCGCCGCCGCGCCGTAATGGTCGTTACGCGATAGGATCCAGCTGCCCGGTTTCCGGCTCCGATGATCGTTGTTCAGTAAAGGGAGTCCGAGCGGATGGATCGCCGGAAGAAGGAAATCAGTCGGCGCGGTGTGCTGCTGGCGGCCGGAGCAGCGATCGCACTCACCGCATTGGCCCAGCCCGCGCAGGCGGTGACGATCACGCGGAAAGTCTCCCCGGGCCCGGAGGAGCCGGGGAGGCGGGCGGACCTGGCGGAACAGGCCATCGTGCAGCGGCACGTGCGCACGCTCTGGGGTCAGCCGCAGATGCGGCTGGGCACGCTCGTCTGGCCAGGGTCCTTGCTGGACCAGTCGTTCGCGCGATGGTGCTACTGGTGGCAAGCCCACCTTCTCGACTGTGCGGTGGACGCCGCGTATCGTGCCGGCAGGCCCGAACGCATAGACCGGGTCGTCGCCATCGCACGCGGTATCCGTACCCGCAACCTCACCGGCTGGACCAACCGGTACTACGACGATATGTCCTGGTTGGTATTGGCACTCGAACGCGCCGACCGGCTGCTCGGCGTCCGCTTCGGCGACGCCGTCGGCGAGCTGCGAGCCGGTTTGATCGAGGGATGGAATCCGGACGTCGGTGCGGTGCCCTGGCGGTCCGGCGACGAGTACTACAACACCCCCGCGATCGGTCCGACCGGCATCGCTATGGCGCGTTTGGGCGAACTGTCGCGCGCCGGACAACTCGCCGATTTCCTGCACACTCGATTGCGCGACACCGCCAGTGGCCTGGTTCTCGACGGTGTCCATGAGCCCGGCGGACGAGTAGAGCGGACCGTCCACACCTACTGCCAGGGGGTGGCCATCGGGTTGGAGACCGAGCTGGCGCTTCGCACAGGTGAATCGCACCATCGCAGGCGCGTGGCAGATCTCGTCGCCGCGGCGGGGGACAGGCTCACCGACGCCGGGGTGATCGTCGCGGCCTCCGGCGACGACTCCGGGCTGTTCATGGGCATCCTCGCCAGATATCTCGCGGAAGCCGCACTGTCCTTGGGCGACACCACCGCGGCGAATATCGTGCACGCCTCCGCGCAGGCGGCCTGGAAACACCGCGCCGAGGTGGATGGGCTACCACTGTTCGGTGTGGACTGGACCCGCCCGGTCACGGTGCCGGCGCATCCGGAAACCTTTCCCCAGTTCACCCACTCGTCCGCCGCTTCGTCGGCGAACCTGAGCAGCGATCTCTCGGTACAGCTGAGCGGGTGGATGCTGCTCGAAGCGGATCACCAGCTCACCGCCGCGGGCCGCTGAGCCCATGGGGGGAAGCGCGGCGCGCAGGGACTTCTACCGCTTTTACCTGGAAGCCAGGGAGCAAAGACTCGATCGGAGGTGCATCCTGCGGCCCATCGACATCGCCCGGGAACACGGGTTGTCCGCACAGGCGATCCGCAACTACGACGACGCGGGCATCCTCCCGCCGACCGAGCGCAGCGAGACCGGTTACCGGCGCTACACGCTCCTGCACGCGCAGGCGCTACGCGCTTTCCTGGCGTTGCGGGGTGGCCACGGGCACCAGCAGGCAAGGGAGATCATGCGCGCGGCCAACCGCGGCGATACCGAGTCCGCCTACCGGCTCATCGACGCCTCCCACGTCGCGCTGCTCACCGAACGCGACACACGCACCGAGGTCGCCAAGGCCTTGGGCAGTCTGTCCACCGCGATGCCGACTCCGGTCCACGGTCGACCGTTGACCGTGGGCGAACTCGCACGCCGAATCCGCGTGCACCCGGCGACCCTGCGCACCTGGGAGACCCAGGGCATCCTGCGCCCCGAACGCGATCGGGCAACGGGCTATCGCCAATACGGACCGGACTGCATACGCGACGCCGAGATCGCACGACAATTGCGCCGAGGCGGCTACCTGCTGTCCCAGGTCGCGCAGTTCATCGAGTCACTGCGCGAGGCAGGCGGAGCGGACGCGCTGCGGGCTTTCCTCGACTCCTGGCAGGACCGGCTGACCGCGCGCAGCCGCAACCTGCTCGCCGGCGCGGCCCAGCTCGATGCCTACCTCACGATGCTCGATCGCACACCCCAGGAATGATCCACAATCCGCGGAGCCGCGAGGACTGTGTCGACTCGCTCGGTGCGGCGAGTGGGGTAGATGCCGGTCTCCAGGCGCAGTAGACCCTTGTCAGCCCGCGTTGCGAATCTGGGTCAGGAATTCCGGGTTGGTTCCGGTTTGACGGAGGCCGGTCAGTAGCAGTTCGAGCGCTTGCTGCGGGTCGCGGCCCGAGAGGGTCTTGCGCAGGGACCCCGTGGCCGTGAGCTCGTCGGCGGACAGCAGCAGTTCCTCTTTGCGGGTGCTGGAGCGGTCGATGTCGATCGCGGGGAACAGACGGCGGTCGGCGAGGTGCCGATCGAGCTTCAGTTCGGCGTTTCCGGTCCCCTTGTATTCCTCGAAGATCACGGTGTCGGCGAGCGAGCCGGTCTCGACCAGGGCAGTGGCGATGATGGTGAGCGAGCCGCCGTGCTCGATATTTCGTGCGGCGCCGAGGAATTTCTTCGGTGGCGCGAGTGCCCCGGCATCGACGCCGCCGGAGAGGATGCGGCCGGACCCGGCGGCCGCCAGGTTGTAGGCGCGGGCAAGCCGGGTCAGCGAGTCCAGCAGCACGACGACGTCGTGACCCATTTCGACAAGGCGTTTCGCGTGTTCGATGGCCAGTTCGGCGAGTGCGATGTGGTCCTGGGCCGGTTGGTCGAAGGTCGCGGCGGCGACCTCGGCCGGTACCGCTCGGGACAGGTCGGTCACCTCTTCCGGGCGTTCCCCGACCAATACCAGCATCAGCTGGCATTCGGGATGATTCTTGGCGATGCCGTGCGCGATGGCTTGCAGCACAGAGGTTTTGCCCGCCTTGGGCGGTGCGACGACCAGCGCGCGCTGGCCCTTGCCGATCGGCATGACCAGATCGGTGACGCGGGTGGTCAGTTCATGCGGCTCGGTCTCCAGCCGTAGACGGTCCTGGGGATAGATGGGGATCAAATCGGCGAAGTGCGGTCGCGCTCTGGTATTGCCGGGTGGCAAGCCGTTGATGCTGTCCACTCCGACAAGCGGTGCGAGTTTGGCGCCTTCACGTTTCGGTCCGACCGTGCCGGTGACGGTATCGCCGCGGCGCAGGCCGTGCTCGCGGATCAAACGCGCGGGCACATGAGCGTCCCGCGGTCCGGGCAGATAACCGTCGACGTGCAGCGAGGCGTGGTTGTGCGTGATGTCGAGGATGCCGGTGACCGATGTAGTCCGGTTCTCCCCGGTGGGGCTGTCTTCACTGTGGATAGTGTTGTCTTGCATGGTTTTCTCCTACGGGGGGCAATGAATGTGGCGGGTTGCCGATGAATGCCGCCTACGGGAATGACGCTCGTTGCATGCGCCGTTAGGTGGCTGGGCGCTGTCTGCTCCGGACGTGCTGCCGGCGCACGGTATACGAGACCGCCGTGGCGACTGTGGATTCTTGTGGGAGGGGGTCGACACCTACATCCACAAGATGGAGACCGCCTCACGGTAGCGGCATCAGCGACAACACGCAATAGCGCCCGTTTGTTCCCCGCCGTAGATCAGCTGAACTGCTCAGCACGCGAGCATGACTGCGCGCTGCTCGAGAGAACCGCTTCGTGCACCTTGTGAAGTCGCGAATATGCTGTGGCACAGGCACTTCAGACCCAGGCTTGCCTGTTTGTCCAAGCGCGCGGCATGGAGTGTGTACCGCCGGCTGTGCTCGGGTGATGCGCGGCGGTGATCGGCAGACTCGTGCTCGGGTCAGTTCCCGCGTCGACGTTGCGAGTCAGGCGCCCAGTCCGGCTCCTGCGCCGCGGGGACGGCTCCGTCGGTCCGTACCCGGTAGGCGATCTCGACCGACCCGCCCGGCAGCGCGCGCGAGGCTTCGAATTCCAAGCCCGTATCGACGCTCAGGGCATCAGTGAGGCGCATTCCTCCGCCGACCAGGAACGGCAGGACCACCAGCTCCAGCTTGTCGAGCGCGCCGAGCGCACGAAAGGTGTCGATCGTGCGGGGACCGCCGATGAGATGGACATCGCCACCGCGATTGGCGGCGCGCAAGCGCTCGAGCAGTCGAACCGGATCGCTTTCGACGATGACATCGTCGGGCGTGCCCTCCGGACGACGCGAGCCGAGCACGAACACCCGCAAGCCCGGCCACGGCCACCGGTCGTTTGTGAGCGCCGGTTCGAACGTGGTCCGGCCCATCAGCGCCGCCTCGACAGGCTCGAGGAATTCCGCGATGCCATGGCTGCCAGGCCCGTGGAGCGGATCCAGCACCTGGGGCGGCCAGCCGTTCGGAGTGGTCACATAACCGTCGGCACTCATGCACAGGCGTGCGCGGATCTGCATGCGGCTGTCTCCTGTCAGATCGGTCATGTGTGTCAGGACGGGCCCCCCGACCGAAAATCATCGGTCGCGGCGGCCGGCCCAGCCTTTCGGCATTGCGGCACAGGCGAAGTCGTGTGCACATCTGGAGTGGAACCGGTACGGGGTCGGCCGACGCTGTATAGGTAAGGAAGGCAGGGTGGCAAGCCGGTTTCGTTGCAAGAAAACGCAATCGGGCTGCGGCGGTCGGACGTTTTCGGAACAACTCCTGGGGCGATCGAGGATGATTTCAACATTGAACGATTTGTATTGCCGCGACCGTATTAGCTGACCCCGGTGCCGAATGCGGAAATATCGCGACGAAGCGGGACTCACCTATCGATCCGAGCTGTAACGGCACGATCGGTTGCGATTCCTTGGATTCGACTGCCGTTTCTCGAATCCGGCGTGAGCAGGTGGCTGCGGACGAGGCTGCCCCACTGTCTTACATGCCTATTTGTACTGCTCAGCCGGGGTTCGTGTGATGGAGCGAGATCGCGGCGATGAGACTCGTGGCGAGATCGGGCGGTCGCGACTATTGCGGCTACCGTGTGGCGCGGTCGTATACTCCCTTTATGGCGGACGGATCATCCTCCACCGAATTGCCCGAGGCGCCGGTTCTCGTGGTCCAGACACGGGAACGCGTCTATCGGCTCCGCGCTGGTGGTGCCTATAACGTCGGTCGCGATCCGGCGGCCGATATCGTTGTCTCCGATCCCCGCGTTTCGTCGTTGCACGCCGTTCTGGAGCGTGGTGCGGACGGTTGGAAAATCGAGGACGCGCACAGTCTCAACGGCACGTTCTTCGACGGTCACCGCGTCGATCGGATGGTGATCGATCACGACGAGACGTTCCAGCTCGGACACGCGGTGGACGGCGAGAAATTGGCTTGCTCGGTGGAAACCCCACCCGAGCAGGAACCCGATGGCGATGCCGGCGGCGACACGATGATCGTGCCGAACCCCGGCTACGCTCTCGACGACGAAGCAACGGTCACGAAGTTCGATCCGGGCCTGCCCCGGCGGGTGTCGCGGTCGGCGCCTCCGGCGGATCACCCCAGCGCGGTGGTCCGGATAACGTCGCCCACTCTCCGGATCGGGCGCGCCGCGGACAACGACATCGTCGCGCACGATCTCATGGTCTCCCGCCATCACGCCGAGTTGCGGACGATCGGTGCGGGCAGATACCGGATCGTCGACCTCGACAGCCACAACGGCACCTACGTCAACGGAGCCCGCGTCGCCGCCGCCGATCTGTCCGAATCCGACTTGATCGGAATGGGCCATACCACCTTCCGGTTGGTCGGCGACGAACTGCGCGAGTTCGTCGACACCGGTGACGTATCGGTCTGCGTGCAGAACATCACCGTCCGGACACCCGAGGGCAAGGTGTTGATGGACAGCGTGAGGTTCCCCATCCCGGGGCGGTCGCTCGTGGGGGTGATCGGGCCGAGCGGGGCGGGCAAATCGACACTGCTCGGCGCGATCACCGGGTTGCGGCCCGCGACCGAGGGGACGGTGCTCTACGACGGCCGCGATCTGTACACCAACTACGACGAACTCCGCCACCGCATCGGATTGGTACCGCAGGAAGACATCCTGCACAACCAGCTTCCGACGCGCCGGGCGCTGCTCTACGCGGCCGAGCTGCGTTTCCCCGGTGACACGGGCCGCGAGGAGCGCGAGCAGCGGGTCGACGAGGTCCTCGACGAGCTCGGCTTGGCGCGGCACGCCGACACCCGCATCGATCGGCTCTCGGGTGGGCAGCGCAAACGCGTGAGCGTCGCACTGGAACTGCTGACCAAACCCTCCTTGCTGTTCCTCGACGAACCGACATCCGGTTTGGATCCCGGCTTGGACAAGACGGTCATGGAAATGCTGTCGGGACTGGCGCACGACGGGCGTACGGTCATCGTCGTCACCCACAGCGTCGCGAACCTCGATGCCTGCGACCGCCTGCTGGTCCTGGTGCCCGGCGGCCGGCTGGCCTACTACGGTCCGCCCGCGGAAGGGTTGCTGCAGTTCGCCGCGGGGAGCTGGGCCGAGGTGTTCCAGGCTTTCGACCGCGAGGAAGAGCGGGACTGGGCCGGTGAGTTCCGGGAGTCGCCACGCTACGACCGCTACGTGTCGGTCGGCCCGACCGATGATGTCGTCCCCGCGGAAGTGCACACACCGACGCCGCCGCCACCGTCGCAGTCCAAGTTCAGCCAGCTCAGCACGTTGTGCAGGCGTTACCTCGCGGTGATCGCCTCGGACCGCAGTTATCTGGCGCTGCTCGGTGTCATGCCACTGCTGCTCGGTGGGTTGATCGCCGCCGTGCCGGCCGGTCAGGGATTCACCGGTGCGCCGGGAACGAACGTCGATGCCGCGACCAAGCTCATGATCCTGGCGTTCGCGGCATGCTTCGTCGGCACCGGCAACTCGATCCGGGAGATCGTCAAGGAACAGACGATCTATCGCAGAGAACGCGCGGCAGGATTGTCGGCCGGCGTCTATTTGATGTCGAAACTGCTGGTCCTCGGCGTGATCACCACGCTGCAGGCGGTAGTGCTCGTCCTGATCGGCACCATCGGGGTCAGTATGCCGCCCACGGGGCTGTTCACCTCGGTCGAGCTGGAATTGATGCTGATGATGGCGTTGCTCGGCATCTCGTCGCTGGCACTCGGCTTGCTGGTGTCGGTATCGGTGAACACCTCGGAGAAGACGCTGCCGTTACTGATCGTGCTGTCCATGGCGCAACTGGTGCTCACCGGCGGTCTGGTGCGGCTGCCCGGCACTCCCGTCCTGGAGCAGCTGGCATACATCGCGCCGGCTCGGTGGGGGTTCGCTGCGGGAGCCGCCACTCTCGACCTCGATACCCTCTCCCCGCATGACGGGGGCCCCGACCCGCTGTGGAAACACACCATCGGCACCTGGCTGCTCGATATGGGAGTGGTCGCCGGTCTGGGAGCCATCTTCCTCGCGCTGGCCTGGTATCGCCTCTACCAACTGCGTCCACGGCGCCGCGGCGCCCGCCGCCCCGCAACGATCTGACGTCTTCGCGCGCCGCGCCGGCGCGCGCACGTGGCGATCGGCTGCTCGAAGCCGCTACTCCCACAGCCGGGAAAGGGGCATGGGGCGTTGCGGGATACTCGACGGCGTCGGACTGGTAGGCCACGCACGGCCTGGTGAGCGTTGTCAGGCGTGAGGTGATGATGCTGGTATTCGCAAGGTCGCGGCCGACCGGGGCTGGGGCGTCTCGATGAGCACCGAGCGCTGGGTGGTGAAGCTGGACCCGCCCGCGGACGCGAGCCCGGGCCTGAAGGCGGTCGTCGAAGTGGGCCGCCAGACGATCCAGACGTCGGCGGATCTGCTGGCGACGGGTTCGCCTTCGCAGGCGCCGGATGTGGTCAAGTTGCTGCGCGACGAGAAGCTCGTCACCGGTGACGAGAAGAAGTCGGTCTTGGCCGAGGGTTACGCCAACCGGGCGCAGGAGTTCGACGACATCAAGGACGACATCCGCAAGCAAGACGACAACGTCGATCTGTCCGCCTACGGCACCTACGACATCTCCAGCGGCACCTTCGTCGCTATCAGGCAGCATGTCAAAGATCTGCAGGCGACACTGGACGCGGCTCCCGGAGCGAGCCCCGGCAAGCAGTACATCGCAACGGACATCGAGATCAGGCTGGCGAACGCCGTGCTGAAGACGATCGACGACGTACACGACGAGATCGCGAAGGCCACCGACCGCGTCCAAGCGCACGCGAAGAACATCGACGGCTCCGCGCCCACCTACACCCCCTCCTCGGCGGCAGGCAACTACGTGCCGAGCAACTACATGCAGCGCAGTTATTCACCCGGCCCCGGCTTCGTGCCTGCCGCGACGAGCGCTGATTACGCCCGTTACCAGGGCAACGTCTCGGTCGACGCCGCGATCGACGGCGCGCTCGACGCGCTCGGCATCACCGATCCGGTGGCCCGCGAGTACTGGAAGCGCGGCTACCGGGTTCTGATCGAACGAGAATCCGGCGGAAATCCCAACGCCGTGAACAATTGGGACAGCAACGCGGCCGCCGGACATGCGTCCAGGGGACTTACCCAGACGATCCCCAGCACCTTCCTTGGCTACCATGCCGCTGGAACCTCCAGCAATATTCACGATCCGGTGGCCAATGTCGCCGCCAGCATGAACTACGTCATGGAGCGGTACGGTGTCTCCCGCGACGGCCACGACCTGCAAGCGAAGGTTCAGCAAGCGGATCCGAATCGTTCGCCGAAGGGCTACTGAGCCCGGGTACGGGAGCGATCCGGATGGGATCTGCGATCTGTCCTGCGGGATTCGTTCCGCTGCCACTGAGCGGCTCCGATTGCTCGTCGGGTCGAACGGATTTCGATGACGAGTTATCTTTTCGTTCTCGGCCGGGTCGGTCGTCCGGTTCGACGGCCGAGGCAGCTATGGCGCGCTGCGTCTGGAACACTCGACCGTCGGAAAGGTTCTTTGCTGATGTTCCGTCGTTTCACGACCAACGCGCCCGCCGGGGCGTCGCCGATGGATGATCTGGTGGCAGGCGCGCTGCCGGATCGGGTGCAGATCGCGCATGAGCGATTGGCGCACCAGGACGATCCGGCGCTGCTCGAAGCATTATCTGAGCGTGAGCTCGCCGCCTCCCGCGAGTTGGCCGAGCTCGTGCGTGACTATGAACGCCACGAGAAACGGGCGCGCATCCAGGCGGCCGCGGACGCCGCGGAGCGGGTGCGGCGCACGGCCGCCGAGCTGGCCGAACGGGAAGCCGCCGACTTGCTGCGGGCCGCCCAGGCGATCGGTGAGCAGCGGCACAGCAGCAGCCCGCACGCGAAAGTCGCCCGCCTGCATCAGCGCAAGCCGCGGGTGCTGGGATTGCTGGCCGGAGTCGTCGCGTTCTCGATGCTGTTCTCCGCGGTGACGGTGCAGCAGAACATCGCGCCGTCCGGCGGTGCGACCAATCCGATGTTCTGGCTGTCCTACGGTCTGGAAGCGCTGATCAGCGCGGTACTCGTCGCGCTGATGCTGTCCACCGGGGACACCGCCGAGTGGGGCGTGATCGATCGGCTGTGGCAGGTCTACACCGTCGAGGGCGTCCTGCTGACGGCGAGTATCGCGTTGAACACGTTTCCCTACATCAGGACGGGCGAGGTGGCCGGGATCGGCATCCACGCGATCGCGCCCATCATGATCGGCGTCGCGCTCGTCACCCACCGGCTCGTCGCCGAGCGATACGGGCGCGCGATCGAGCAGGCGACCGCCGCCGTCCCCGACCACGAAGATCTCCAGGAACGACTGGCGGCGCTCACCCAGGTCGGCGGCGCCGGGAACCAGATCCTGCCGAGCATCCTCATGGAGCCGACGGCTCGCCGTGCGAGCGAATCCGCCGCGAGCGAGCCGCCCGCACCCGGCCGGGAGGGCGCGGCCCCCGCGGCTCCGCAGGACGGACAGGCCGCTGCGGCGGGGCAGCAGCCCGCCGTCGAAGCCCCGATCGCCACGCCCGCCGCCGCGGCGGCCGAACTCACCGAGCTGTGGCTGGCAACGACGCCGCTGCCCGCGATCGAACGGCCGTCCGCGGCCGGCGCGGGCGGTCCGGAAGCGCCTGCCGCAGCCAGTCCGGACGAAGCTGTCCTGGACGCACGTCTGGCGGCGGCGGTGCGACAGACGCTCGACCGGATTCGCACCGGCAGGCAGGCGGAGCCGGGCGAGCAGCCGGTGGAGCCTTCCGTGGCCGTGCCCGAGCCGAGTGCCCCCGGATTCGCGGAGGCGGCCAACGAGCATGGTGCGCGCGGCGAGACCGCCGAGGCGCATCCCGAGTCGACGGCTCACAGTGCGGCCGAGGCGGTCACCGAACATATCGCGCTCTCGGCGGCCCCTGAGGTGTCCCCCGAGTCGAACGCCGTTGGCACGGTGGAGCCCACCGGGCACGTCGCGCTCTCGGAGGCTGCCGCGACGCGTTCGGAGTCGAATGGTCGTGCGCTGGAGCCGGGCATGGCCCAGCACTACGCACCCGATGGCAACGACCACGCGCCGCGGATGGAACAGGTCACGCCGGTCGGTGCCGTGCACCCGTCTCCGGTCGTGCACGAACCGGAGGACCCCGCCGCGACCGCGCCGCACGCGTCCAACGAACCGCAACTCACCACGCGATGACCTGAACGGGCCGTAATCCGTTCGGAGACAGCACAGTTCAGCAAGGCCGACTTGGCGAGTTCGTTTACGGACCGTCTTGCCGCTCACCTGCAAACGGACGGCGTGCCGGAGCGCGGACCGAATTGCGGCGCGGCGCAACGGCGCACAGTGTCTGGGGCGTTTTCAGCCCTGAGCCTGCAGACTCCAGGTGCGCCCGTCGGGATCGCGCACCGTCATTTCCTTTGTGCCGTAATGGGTTGCCTCGAACGGTGCGACCACGTCGATATCGCTGTTCGGCTGGAACGCGTCGGCGTCGGTGACGGTCAGCACCAGTTGGGTGCGGGGCGTCTGATTGTTCGGGATCTCCGCGATGAAGACATAGGGTCCGTCGCCGTTGCGGAACAGCCCGGAGTTGTGGTCGGTGGTGAATTCCGGCTCATAGCCGAGGGCTAGGAAGAATCTCGCGGTCGCGCCCCAGTTGTGCGTCTCCACGTGGACGCCCTCGATGCCCTTCGTCGTCATATCGCTCTCTCCTCGGGTTGCTTTCGGTTGTCCGGGATGTCGTCTTGATCGGCGCGCCACCCAAGCTAGCATGCTAGCAATCTAGCGTCCATCGATTTCTTTCGGTCGACCCGATGGCGGAATGGACGTAGCGTCGAATTCGTGAAAGTTCCCGAACACCTGCCCACGACCGCGGGCGAGCTACGTTCGGCCGGCTACCTGCCGCGTGGCGTGAAGACCGAGATCCGCGAGAACCTCCTGACCCTGCTGAGTTCCGGTGGCGACCCGTGGCCCGGCATCGTCGGGTTCGACCGGACGGTCGTGCCGCAGCTGGAACGCGCCCTGCTGGCGGGACACGACGTCGTGCTGCTCGGTGAGCGCGGCCAGGGCAAGACCCGGCTGCTGCGTACCCTGGTCGGCCTGCTGGACGAATGGACGCCCGTGATCGCGGGCGCCGAACTGGGCGAACATCCGCTCGACCCGATCAGCCCCGCCGGTCGTAGGCTGGCCGCCGAACTCGGCGACGAGCTGCCCGTCACGTGGCGGCATCGCTCGCAGCGGTACGCCGAGAAGCTCGCCACGCCGGACACTTCCGTCGGCGATCTGATCGGCGACGTCGACCCGGTGAAGGTGGCCGAGGGCCGCAGTCTCGGTGACCCCGAGACCATCCATTTCGGACTCGTCCCGCGCGCGCATCGCGGCATCGTTGCGATCAACGAGTTGCCAGATCTCGCCGAACGTATCCAGGTCGCGTTGCTGAACGTGATGGAGGAACGCGACATCCAGGTCCGCGGCTACACCCTGCGCCTTCCGCTGGACGTGCTGCTGGTCGCCACCGCCAACCCGGAGGACTACACCAACCGCGGCCGGATCATCACGCCGCTGAAAGACCGCTTCGGCGCGGAGATTCGCACTCACTACCCGCTCAGCGTGGAGGCCGAGGTGGCGCTGGTGCGCCAGGAGGCCGAGCTCGTTGCCGAAGTGGGCGACCCGCTGATCGAGGTGCTCGCCCGGTTCGTGCGGCAATTGCGCGAGTCGTCCGCGATCGACCAGCGGTCCGGCGTATCCGCTCGTTTCGCCGTGGCCGCGGCCGAGACGGTGGCCGCGGCGGCTTTGCGCAGGTCCGCGGTGACAGGGGAGAGCCCTGCCGTGGCGCGTCCGGTCGACCTGGAATCCGTTCCCGCCGTCTTGCGCGGCAAGCTGGAATTCGAGTCCGGGGAGGAGGGGCGTGAGCAGGAACATCTCACCCATCTGCTGCGCCGCTCGTTCTCCGAGACCGCGCGGGCCCTGCTCGGCGGATTGAATCTGCGGCCGCTGGCCGAGGCGGTCGGGGACGGGCATCTGGTCACCACCGGCGAACGCGTGCCCGGCGCGGAGGTCCTCTCGGCGTTGCCCGAACTGCCGGTCCTGCACGAGGTGGCCGGACGGCTCGGCGTCGACGCTGCCGATCCGCCGCCGCGGATCGCCTCGGCCGTCGAGTTCGCGCTGGAGGCGCTCTACCTGGCCCGGCAGATCGCGAAGGACTCCGACGACGGTCTGGCGGTGTACGGCCGATGACCGCCGCTGTTCCCGGCGAGGCATCGTGACCAACCCCGATCGCTACTCCTACGGCCCCTACCACGAGGGGCCCGATCCCTTGGCGCCCCCGCTGGACCTGCGCGAGGCACTGGACCGGATCGGTCGCGACGTGATGGAGGGCAGCTCGCCACGCAACGCCCTGCAAGAGCTGCTGCGGCGCGGCACCCGCGGCACGCCGGGATTGGAGGAGCTGACTCGCCGGTTGTGGCAGCGCCGCGCGGAGATCGCTCGCAGCCACCGGCTGGACGGCACGTTGCAGCAGGTCCGGGAACTGCTGGAGGAGGCGCTGGAAGCCGAGCGCGGCGCACTGTTCCCAGACCCCTCCGACGACGCCAGGTTCGCCGAAGCGCAGCTGGACGCCCTGCCGTCGAGCACGGCCGCCGCCGTCACCGAACTCGCCGACTACGCCTGGCGATCGGAGACCGGCCGCGAGAACTATCAGAAGATCCGTGACCTGCTCGGCCGCGAGCTGCTGGAATCGCGCTTCCAGGGCATGAAACAGGCTTTGCGGAACACCACCCCGGAGGACGTCGAGCGGGTCGGACGGATGATGTCCGACCTCAACGACCTGCTCGCCGCCCATGCCAGGGGCGAGAACACCGAGCAGCGGTTCGCCGAGTTCATGGCCGAGCACGGCGAGTTCTTCCCCGAGAACCCGCGCGACACCGAGGAATTGATCGACGCGCTCGCGGCCCGAGCCGCCGCCGCGCAGCGCATGATGAATTCGATGACCGAGCAGCAGCGCGCGGAGCTGTCCGAGTTGATCGGCCAGGCGTTCGGCGATCCGGCGATCGCCCAGCAGGTCGCCGCGCTGGACGCGCATCTGCGGGCGCTGCGTCCCGGTGAGGACTGGAACTCCGCGCGGCGGTTTCGCGGCGAGGATCCGCTCGGCCTCGGCGCGGGCGCGCAGGCCCTGCAAGATCTCGCCGAACTCGACGCGCTCGCCGAGCAACTCGGCCAGACCTACGCGGGCGCCCGGCTGGAGGACATCGATCTGGACGCGCTGGAGCGCCACCTCGGCGCGGACGCGGGCGTGGACGCCGCGCGGCTGGCCGAACTGGAACGCGAATTGCGCAGGCAAGGCATCTTCGAACGGGCGCAGGACGGCTCGCTCCGGTTGACGCCCAAGGCTTTGCGGCGTCTCGGCGAGGTGGCGCTGCGTGATGTCGTCGGGCGCTTGCGGTCTCGGCGCGGCGAACGGGACACCGCCGCGGCCGGCGCCGCGGGCGAGCCGACCGGCGGCTCCCGGGCCTGGCGCTTCGGTGATACCGAGCCGTGGGACGTGTCGCGGACCGTGCGCAATGCCGTGCTGCGGTCGGCGTCGACGGGTAATCGCCAGGTGCGGCTGGACGTTTCCGACGTCGAGATCATGGAGACCGAGCAGCGCTCCAGGGCCGCCGTCGCGCTGTGCGTCGACACGTCCTGGTCGATGGTGCAGGACGGCAGATGGGTGCCGATGAAGCGCACCGCTCTCGCGCTGCACCATCTGATCGGCACCCGGTTCCGCTCCGACGCGTTGAGCGTGATCACCTTCGGCAGGCACGCGACGACCGTGGACATCGGCGAACTCACCGCGCTGGAAGGCGTTTGGGAACAGGGCACCAATCTGCACCACGCACTGCTGCTGGCCGCGGCGCACCTGCGCAGGCACCCGGACGCGGTGCCGGTCGTGCTCGTGGTCACCGACGGTGAGCCGACCGCGCACCTGGAGCCGGACGGGGAGACCTACTTCAACTGGCCACCCGGGCAACGCACGCTGGCAGTGACGATGGCGCAGGTCGACGCCCTGGCCAAGCTGGGTGCGTCGGTGACGGTGTTCATGCTCGGCGAGGACCCGCGCCTGGCCGCGTTCGTCGACCTGGTGGCCCGCCGCAGCGGCGGCCGGGTGGTGGCGCCCGGCCTGGACGGCTTGGGCGCCGCCGTGGTCAGCGACTACCTGCGTGGCAGGCGCTGAAGTCGCGGCTTCGCGGGCGGGCAGTGCGGCCGATCTGGTGATTGCTGCGAGATCACTACTTGCCCTTGCCGTCTCCGGGCAGGTCCCTGCCGCCGTGCGCCGCGCACAGCGAGAAGACTCGCGCGGCTGTGTCGTTCCGGCGGTACACGTTCGTGCGTGCGCGGACGCAGGCGTGCCGGGGAAGTGGCACGGGGGCCGTCGAGCGGCCGTATCGAGGATTTATTGTGGCCGGGTCGGCGTGTCGGAAAACGAAAACCGAAGGGTATGAATACCAATAGGTATTTGATACCGAAAGGTATTTATCGTGCGTTTCCAGGGACGACGTTTTTTACCGGAAATTTCTCACCGATTTGCTGTACATCGCGCGGTGCCCGTGTGTAGCGTCTGGAACCCGTAAACCCCCTCACATGACAAGTGGTGGCGCGTGATCGGAATCGACGGTTGTCTGAAACGCATCATGGATATTCCCGGTGCGCGCAGCGTGACGCTGGTGGACGGTGCGAGCGGTCTGGCGATCGCCGCCGACGGCAGGCACGACCTGGTGGACGAGCACGAAGATGCCGCTGCCACAACGGATGTGGTGCGCGCGGTGCTCGCCTGTCCGGCTTTGTCGACCGACGGCGACGACGTCACCGAGATCATCGTCTACGGCACCCGCGGATATCACCTGTTGAACCTGGTGAACGGCGACTTCGACGGACGGCTTTTCGTGCACGTGCTGTTCGACGAGGACGCCGGAAATCTCGCGATGGCGCGATACCAACTGCACGGAATTCTCGACGAATTGGCCGAGGACGCGCATGAGTCCTGAACTCGCGGTCGAATTGCGGCGGTTGGAGCAGGAAGGACGTACGGGGGTGCTGCACGCGGCCGACGGTGCTTTCCATCTCGCCGAAGGCGCGATCGTTTCCGCCGACTGTCGTCGCACCACCGGGCTGGACCGGCTGGTCGTCGAAGCGGGCGTGGCGACCGCCGAGGACTGGCGGCGCGCCGATGCGGGCGATCCCGGCCGTGTGCTGGGACGGCCACGGCTGGAAACCCTCGCGATGCTCTCGGTCTTCGACGCCGCCTATTTCTTGCTGGCCTCGCCCGCCGTCCCGGAGTTCCGCCCGGCCCCACCGCACTGGCTGGCCCCCGTCTGTCACATCACGCCCCGTGCTCTCGTGCAGGAGTGCGCGCGGCGCGGCGATCCCGAGTCCGGGCCGTGGCCCGCCGACCTGGTCGATCGCGTCCCGGTCGTGCCGGTCCGCCGAGTGCGGCGACGGCGTTTGGTGCTCACCGGAGGGCAGGCGGAGGTGCTGGCCGCCGCGGATGGCAGGCGCAGCGTCGCGGAGATCGGTCGCGAACTCGGCCGTACCACCTACGGATGTCTGGTGGCGGTGCGGGATCTGACCGCGGCGGGCTTGATCGAGCCGCCCCTCGCGACGCCGGTCCCGGTGGCCGCCGGGCCGGTCGGGCTCGAGCCGGTGCGCCCCGAGTCCGTAGCGGTCGCGCCTGTGCTCGCCGAGCCGGGCCGGCTTCCCCGCCGCCGTGGCAGGCACTCGGCGCCACCGGTCCCGGTCGCCGATCGGTTGGAGCCGCCCGACCGGGACCTGCTCGTCCGCCTGCAAGCGGCTTTGGAGGAGCTCGCGTGACCACGCGGAAGAAACTGCTCGGCGATTGGATGGGAAGGTTGACCAAGGTGGCGATGTCCGGACCCGAACCGAACGCGGCGGTGCTCACGGAGTTGAAAGCGCTGCGCAATCGAGTTCCGCGACTGACCGGCGCGCTGGTCGCGTCCAACGACGGACTGTTGGTCGCCCATGATCTGCCTGCGCAGATCGAGCCGAACGGGATGGCCGCCATGGCCGCCTCGCAGCTGTCGCTGTCGCACCGGCTCGCCACCACCGCGCACGGCGGCGGGTTCAGCGAGGTCGTGGTACACGGCACCGGAGGGCACGTGGTCATCTACGCGGCGGGCTGGACGTCGCTGACCGTTTTGGCCGCCCCCGAGGTGAACATCGGCAGGCTGCATCTGGAATCCCGTCCGGCGGCCCGCGCGATCGCCGACTTGCTGACGTCGGTGACCACCGACGCGGGAAGCGAACAAGCAACGAAAACCCACTGAAAGGAAAGCATATGTCCAATATGGATCTGGCCCTCAAAGACATGATGGTGATCGACGGCGCGATCGGCGCCGCCGTCGTCGACTACAACAGCGGCATGGCGCTGGGCATGCTCGGCAGCTCCAAGTCCCTGGACCTCCAGGTCGCGGGTGCGGGCAACACCGAGGTGGTGCGTGCCAAGATGCGCACCATGGACCAGCTGGGGCTCAAAGAGGACATCGAGGACATCCTCATCACGCTGTCCGGGCAATACCACATCATCCGGCCGATGACCGGCCGCAAGTCCAAGGGCCTGTTCCTCTACCTGGCCCTGGACCGGGGACGGGCGAATCTGGCGATGGCCCGGCACCGCCTGCGGGGGATCGAAGAGGATCTGGAGGTCTGATCGGCGATCGAGCCGATTTGACCTGAACTGTTGTTCAGGTTCGACGCTGTTCTGGACACCGAACACGTCGAAGGGAATCCACCATGTCCGACCATCCGATCCAGCTCGCCCTGATCGTCGGCAGCACTCGAGCGGGCCGCTTCGGGCCGACCGTCGCCAAGTGGTTCGCCGCTCACGCCGAGCGGCGCGACGACGTCGACGTCGACGTTGTCGACCTGGCCGAAACGCCTCTGCCGGAACGGCTTTCCCATCACCCCGAACCCGAGGCGGCGCGGGCGCTGGCAGCGGTCGGCCCCCGCCTGGCCGCGGCGGACGGGTTCGTCGTCGTGACACCCGAGTACAACCACAGTTATCCGGCGTCGGTCAAGAACGCCATCGACTGGCATTACACCGAATGGCGGGCCAAGCCGGTGGGATTCGTGTCCTACGGCGGCATCTCCGGTGGCTTACGCGCGGTGGAGCACCTCCGGCAGGTGTTCGCCGAGCTGCACGCGGTCACCGTGCGCGATACGGTGAGCTTCCACGACGCGGGCGGGCGGTTCGATGCCGCGGGGCAGCCGACGGATCCGGAAATGCCGGTGGCCGCGGCCGATCAGCTGCTCGGCCAGCTGGTCTGGTGGGGCCGCGCGCTGCGGTCGGCCCGCGCCGACCATCCCTACACCGCATGACGCTTCTTCCACTCGCCCAAGGTCGGGACCGCGGAGCCTGACGCCGTGGTCCCTGGGGCAAGGGCAAATGGCGGACCTCCGGTTCGATCGGAGGTGCGTAGCCGTGCGGCGGGCAGCCCGGGTCCCGGCCGATCGTGCGTCACTCCAGCCCGGCTGGGCGCGGCCAGGGGTTGTCCTCCTTGTCCTCGACCGACTGGTTGAAACGCGCGATGAACCTGCTGAACTGGTCGATGTCGGCCTCGGTCCACTCGGCAACCACCGCGCCGATGCCTTGACGGCTCTGCTTTCGGTCGGAGGCCAAAAGATCGAGTCCCTTGGCGCTGGCGCGGATCTTGCGGGCGATGCCGCCGTCGGGGTCGGGCACCCGGTCGACCAACCCTTGCTTGCGCATGGCTCCGACCTGCCGGTTGATCGTCGAAACGTCCAGTTGAAACGCTTCGGACAGCTCACGCAGGCTCAGCGGATGGTCCAGTTCCAGTCTGGTCAGGATCAGGTACGCCGAGCGGTCGAGCTGGAAGCCGGGACGCCGGAGCACCGCGGCGGGGAAGTGCCTTGACAGCAGTGACAGCTCGAAGACGAGGCGGTACAGCGCCGCGTTGTCGCCGGGGCCGGATTCGGACATACCACACTATGTCGCGAGGATCACGTACTTTCCAAATTGTGCAGCATACACACCATATGTACCGTGCACATGTGACTGTAGCTGCCGACGCGTCCTCGAGCGTCTCTGAATCCGGCGACCGGCCCCGTCCCTCGTCGGCACTGCTCATCGCGACGCTCGGCATGGTCGGTGTCGTCGTCTCCCTCATGCAGACGCTGGTCATCCCGATCATTCCGTCGCTGCCCACGCTGTTGCACACCTCCGCGTCCAACGCCTCCTGGGTCGTGACGGCCACGCTGCTGGCCGGCGCGGTGGCGACCCCGATCAGCGGCCGTCTGGGCGATATGTTCGGCAAGCGGCGCGTCTTGTTCGCGAATCTTCTTCTGCTGATCGCCGGTTCGGTGGTCTGCGCGTCCTTCTCCACCCTGGTGCCCGAGATCGTCGGTCGCTCGCTGCAAGGCGCGGCGGTCGGCGCCATCCCGCTCGGCATCAGCATCATGCGCGACGAATTGCCCGCCGAGCGGGTGGGTTCGGCGATGGCGATCATGAGCGCCACGCTCGGCGTCGGCGGTGCGATCGGCCTGCCGGTCGCGGCGGCCATCGCGCAGAACGCCGACTGGCACGTGCTGTTCTGGACCTCCGCCGCGCTCGGCGTCGTGTGCGCCGTCCTGGTTTTCGTGTTCGTCGCGGAGTCGCCGGTGCGCACGCCCGCCCGCTTCGACTTCGGCGGCGCCGTCGGTTTGTCGGTAGCGCTGCTCGCGCTGCTCGTCGCGATCACGAAGGGCGCGGACTGGGGTTGGGCCAGCGCGCGGATCCTGACCCTGTTCGCGGTGTCGGTGGTGGTGTTCCTCGGCTGGGGCGCTTTCGAACTGCGGCAGCGTTCACCGCTGGTGGACCTGCGGGTCTCGGCGCGGCCGAGGGTGCTGTTCACCAACGCGGCCTCGATCGCCGTCGGATTCGCGCTCTACGGCATGTCGCTGACCTTCCCGCAGCTGCTGATGGCGCCGGAGCAGACCGGATACGGCTTCGGGCTGTCCATGATCACCGCCGGGTTGGCGCTGGCCCCCACCGGCTTCGTGATGATGCTGCTGTCACCGGTGTCGGCGCGGCTGTCGGCCAGCCGCGGGCCCAAGGTCACCCTCGCGCTCGGCTCCGCGGTGATCGCGGTCGGCTATCTGTGCGCGGTGGTGCTGATGAACAGCGTCTGGGAGATCATGCTCGCCGCGGTGATCGTCGCGGGCGGCGTCGGCCTGGCGTACGCGGCGATGCCCGCGCTGATCATGGGCGCGGTGCCGATCACCGAGACCGGCGCGGCCAACGGCCTCAACTCGCTGATGCGCTCGATCGGCACCTCGACCTCGGCCGCGGTGATGAGCGTGGTGCTGGCGCACATGACCATGCGGCTCGGCCCGCACCTGCTGCCCTCGCGCGACGGTTTTCACACCACCTTCCTCATCGCGATGGCCGCGGCGCTGGTCGCGATCGGTCTGACCGCCGTGATCCCGATGCGGAAGACCGCCGACGCGGCGACCACCACCGGGCATTCCTGACGCCTGGGATTCAAGCGTTCGCGACGGCGTCGGTGTACCGGCGGCCCAGGGTGCGGATATGGGCGACGAGTTCCGGCGGGCCGTCGACGCGGAAGTCCATCATCAGCATGGACAGGTAGATGGCGATCGTCTCCAGCGCGTCCGCGCCCGTGTAGAGCACGCAGGTGTCCGCGTCCACCGGCTCGACCACGCCGACGGCGGGATTGATCCTGGCGATGACGGTCTCGGCGGGCGCGAGCACGGTCACCCGGGCCTGCACCCGCCACCCGGTGGTGGCGATGTGGCGCATGACGAAGGCGACCAGGTCGTCGTCGGGAAGCGAACGCGCGGCGAAACGACGCGAACTCGTCTCCGCGCGCAGCACGCGGGCGACCGGTATCGCTCGCCAGGAGTGGTCTTCCAGGCTGTAGGCGACCAGGTACCAGCGGCGTTGCCAGTTGATCAGCCGGTACGGCTCGATCTCGACGGACGACGCGGCCCCGGCTTCGGCGATCCGGACCGTCGCTCCGTCGCGAATGGCGCCTGCGAGGGTGGTGAGCACGGCGGCGGGAACCGGTGCGTCCGGCTCGCGCGACCCCGTCGTGGCCGGGCCGATGGCCGTCGCATCCCGCAGTGCGGATACCTTGCGCTGCAATCGTTTGGGCAGGATCTGATCCAGTTTGCCCAGTGCCTTCGTGACGTGCTCGGCGATGTCCGCGATGCCGGTGGAGCCGTCCTCGGCGAGGCCGACCGCGACCGCCACGGCCACCGCTTCGTCGTCGTCCAGCAGTAGGGGAGGCATGGTCGCGCCGCGGCCGAGCCGGTAGCCGCCGACCGCGCCGCGTCCGGCATGCACCGGGTAGCCCAGTTCGCGCAGCCGCTGAATGTCCTGCCGCAGTGTGCGATCGGTGACGCCGAGGCGCTCGGCCAGCTCCCGGCCGGTGTACGCACGGTCCTGTAGCAGGGCCAGCAATCGCAGCAGACGCGGTGTGGTCGATGCCACTTTCGCCCTCCTCGCTGATTAGGAACAAAAGTAGCCTAATTGCCGAATAGGCTTGTGTCATCAGCGAGAACGACCGAAAGGCTCCGACATGAACGCCACCGCCACCGCCGCCGCGACTCTGCTCCCCGTTTGGCGGGACGTGCTCGCCGATTCCTACCGCGCGCTGGAGAGCGTCGTCGCCGGTGTGCGAGCGGATCAGTGGCACCTGCCCACCCCGTGCTCGGAATGGGATGTGACGCAGGTGCTGCAGCACGCCGTCGGTGACCAGCTGGCCTACGCCCAGGCCCTCGGCATCGGAGAGGGTCCGGCCTACAACCCGTTCGCGCCTTCCGGCACGATCGACGGCTCCCCCGGGGACGCGGTGCGTGCGGCGGTCGAGCAGACCGCCTTCGCCTGGACCACGGTCGACGACGCCACCGAGACCGTGCCGACGCCGCTGCCGCACGGCGCGCTCGCCACTCCGGTGGCCGCGGTCATGTGCGCGCTGGATGCCGGGGTGCACGCCTGGGACATCGCGATCGCGACCGGCCAGCCGTCGCCGTTGACCGACGAACTCGCCGCCGCCCTGCTCATCGCCGCGCGGGCCGCTCACCCCGCGCCCGGCAGCGGCGAGACGGCCGAGATCATCGAGCCGCTGCGTCAGTGGGGTGCTTTCGCCGCGATCGTCGACGGTCCGGCCGACGGCGCTCTCGGAGAGCTCTTGCGCTACTTGGGCCGCGATCCGCGCTGAACCTGCCTGGCAGGACGCTGGGCTCACCTGGTGAGCCCAGCGGACGGCGTACCGGAGCCTGATCCAGCGATGCGGCCTCCAAACGCCTCAGGGACAGCGGTTTCCTCCGATCAGCTGTTCGGAGGCGTCGCTCTCCACGCGACGGAAATCAGCGCGCGGTGACGAATCCCTGGGTGACCATCCAGTCCCTGGCCACCTCCGCGGGCTCGCGTCCGTCCACGTCGACCTGACGGTTGAGTTCGGTGATGGCCTCGTTGGTGAGGCGCTGCGAGATCGGCGTCAGGATCGTGTCCACCTGCGGATGCGCCTCGGCGAAACTCCGGCGCATCACCAGCGCCGCGTTGTACTTCGGGAAGAAGCCGCGATCATCTTGCAGCAGAATGAGATTCAGCGCTGGGATGCGTCCGTCGGTGGCCGCGACCGAGCCGAAGCGGCACTGCCTGCCGTCGGCGGTCGCCTGGTAGACCACGGCGTCCTGCACGATCTGCTTGCGGACCTTGCTCGCGTCGATCTCGTACTTGCGGGCCAGGCCGGGAAATCCGTCCTGGCGGACGTTGAACTCGGTGCCGACGCAGATCGCCGCGGCGGCCGGATCGGCGGCCGCCAGTCTGGCGTAGTCCGACAGCGTGCGCACACCGGTCTCCTGGGCGGTGCGGGCGCTCATGACCAGCGCGTAGGTGTTGTTCATCGGCGCGAGCGCCGTCCAGAGCATGCCGTGCGCGGCGAGGTCGGCGTCGCGCACCGCCTGGAACTGGCCGATCTCGTCCGGCACCGGTGTCTCGTTGCCGAGATAGTTGATCCAGCCCGTTCCGGTGTAGTCGTAGGCGAGGTCGATCTGCCCGTGCAATTGGGCATCGCGCACGCTGTTGGAGCCCTGGATGTTGGTCAGGTCGCGCACCTCGGCGCCCGCCGCCGAGAGAGCGAACTCGATCAGATAGCCGAGGATGTTCTGCTCCGTGAAGTCTTTGGAACCCACCGTGACCTGCACACCCTCCAGTTCGGGCACGGGCCGGATGCTGCCGGGGCCGACTCGAAGCGGCACCGCGCCGCCGGATTGCAGCCCGCAGGCGGCCAGCAACGTCAAGCCCAGGCCGAGGGTCAGCGCGCGCCACGCCCGGATCATTTCAGCCCCTTCGGCCCGAGAAACGCTTCGGCGAGCGCGCCGAGCCAGTCCACCAGCAGGGCCAGCGCCACCGCGAGCACCGCGCCGACCACCAGGGTGACGTTGTCGCGCAGCTTGTAGCCGGTGTCGATCAGAATGCCGAGCCCGCCCGCGCTCACCAGGAACGACAGCGTCGCGGTGCCGACCGCGAGCACCAGCGAAGTGCGCAGCCCGGCCAGGATGTAGGGCACCGCGAGCGGGAATTCGATGCGCCGCAACACCGTCACGGCCGACATGCCCTGGCCGCGCCCCGCATCGATGAGCGTCCGGTCCACCTGCTCATAGCCCAGAATGGTGTTGCGCAGCACCGGAAGCAGCGAATAGAACGCGATCGGCGCCACGCCGATCCAGAAGCCGGTGGTGCGGGTGGCCAGGTAGAACAGCACGATCAGGCCGATGGCCGGTGCGGCCGCGCCGATATTCGCGATACCGACGAAAACGGGTGTGAGCCGCCGGAATCCCGGTCGCGTGAGCAGGGTTCCGAGCGGGACAGCCACCGCGACGACGATCAGCACCACGGTCGCGGTGATCCGCACGTGCTGCCAGGTGACGGTCGCGACGTTGCCCGCGTTCAGGCTCGCTTGCTGGGTGACGGTCAGGTCGCGGGCGAACGCCCACACCAGCACGCCCGCGGTGAGCACGAGCACGACCACCGGCTGCACGACCAACCGGATGCGCTCGGCCCTGCGCTGGGTGGCGGGTGACGCGGTGGCGGTGGTCATGGTGCGCCGTCCGTCGCGGAACGCCCGGCTCCGTGCTCGGCGCGCAGGGCCGACAGGTGGCCGACCAGGGTGTCGATGGTGATCAGCCCGGCGTACTCGCCGCGCGCGCCGGTCACCACCGCGGTCGCGCTCTGATGGGTGAGCAGGGCTTCGAGCGCGTCCTGCAGCGTCGATTTCAGCGCCAGCGTCTCCGGCACCGGCGTTCCCAGATCGCGCAGCGAATCGGCGTGGGCCAGTTGTTCGGCCGAGACCCAGCGGCGTGGCTTGCCATGACCGTCCAGTACCAGCGCCCACGGCCAGTCGCGGTCCGCGAGCGCGGCGCGCAACTCGTCGACGGTGTCCTGTTCGGTGGCGGTGGGGCAGTCGCCGAGTTCGACATCCCCGACCCGGGTCAGGGTGAGCTGTTTGAGCGAGGCGTCCGCGCCGACGAAACCGGCGACCGTCTCGTCGGCCGGGTCGGCCAGGATCGCCGCGGGTGTGTCGTATTGCAGGATCCTGGACCGGTCGCCGAGCACGGCGATGCGGTCGCCGAGCTTGACCGCCTCGGTGAAATCGTGGGTGACGAACACGATCGTCTTGCCGAGTTCGCCTTGCAGCCGCAGCAACTCGTCCTGCAGCAATCCCCGGGTGATCGGATCGACCGCGCCGAACGGCTCGTCCATCAGCAGCACGGGCGGGTCTGCCGCCAATGCCCTGGCCACGCCGACGCGCTGCTGCTGGCCGCCGGACAGCTGGCGGGGATAGCGGTCGCGGAAGGTGCCTGGATCGAGACCGACCAGCTCGAGCATCTCGTCGACCCGTGCCGCGACGCGCCGCCGGTCCCAGCCGATCAGGCCCGGTACGGTCGCGACGTTCTTCGCGACGGTCAGGTGCGGGAACAATCCCGCCTGCTGGATCGAATAGCCGATGCCGCGGCGCAACCGGTCGGGCTGGATCGTGGCCGCGTCGCGGCCGTCGATCGTGATGGTTCCGGAGGTGGGCTCGATCAGCCGGTTGATCATTCGCATGGTGGTGGTCTTGCCACAGCCGGACGGCCCGACCAGGACCACGATCTCGCCGGCCGGGATGGTCAGCGAGACGCTGTCCACAGCCGGATCACGCTGTCCCGGATAGTGTTTGGTCACCGCGTGCAGCACGATCTCGACGCCGGAGACGACGGATGCCGCGCGGCCGTCGCTGGTTTCGGTTTCAGTCACGAATTCCCCTGGAAGTGGTGAGCCGCCCGACCAGGACGTAGATCCCGTCGAGGACGAGTGCGAGGACGACGACGAGGATCGTGCCGACCAGCGCCTGTGGCACCGCGTTCGGGCTGCCCAGGCGCGCGAGTCCGGAGAAGATCAGGTTCCCGAGTCCGGGGCCCTTGGCGTATGCCGCGAGGGCGAGAATCCCCATGATCAGCTGGGTGCTCACCCGCATACCGGCCAGAATCGCGGGCCACGCCAGCGGCAGTTCGATCCGGGCGAGCACCCGCAGCCGGTTCATCCCGACGCCGCGGGCGGCGTCGGTCACGGCCGGATCCACCGAGGCGAGTCCGATGATGGTGTTGCGCATGATCGGCAGCAGCGCGTACACCACGAGCGCTGTGATCGTCGGTGCGACACCGAGACCGAGCACCGGGATCAGCAGGCCGAGCAGCGCGAACGACGGAACGGTGAGCACCGCGCCCGCCAGCGCGGAGGCGATCGACGAGCCGAACGGGCTGCGGTAGACCAGGATTCCGATCAGAACCGAGACCACCGTCGCCAGCAGCACCGATTGCACCACGGCCGAGACGTGCAGGTAGGAGTCGACCAGCAACTGGTGCCGCCGGTGCACGATGAATGTCCACAGCGTGTCCAGGGCCGTACCTCCCCATCGGCTGGTCTCTCCGGAGACTAGCGCGGTTTTACCGGTGCCGTCCATGATTTCGGCTCCACCGGGTTGCCCCTCCGCTCGGTCGCCGAAACCAGGCGGACGGCGCGGGGAACCGTTCGGCGTGCTCGTGCGTCGAATTCCATAAGCTCGACAACAAAGTCACACGAACGAATCGGGGGAGCGATGACACAACAACGGGGAACACGATCGGGGCGGTGGGTCGCGCTCGCATTGGTGGTGCTCGCCGTGGCCGCCGCCGGGATCGGCGGTGGTCTCTGGTGGCAGGACCGTACGGACCACCGGGCGATCGCGGGCGAGCGCCTCACCGAGTTCCCCGCGCTGGACCGTTCGGCGCTCGACGCGGCCCAGGCCGGAATCGTCGCGGTCGCCGAGCGCGAGTTCACCGATCCCGGCGCGGGGACGAAATACGCGGAAGGAGCCGAGGAGGCGTGGTGCGCCGATTTCGTCAGCTGGGTGCTGCGCGAGGCCGGTGTGCCGCTGGCCAACCCGAATTCGGGTTCGTGGCGGATTCCCGGCGTCTATACCTTGCGGGAGTATTACGAGAGCGTCGGCCGGTTCGTCCCGAGCGGCTCGAACTATCGACCGCGGACCGGTGACGTGCTGCTGTACGGAGAGCCCAGTCCGTTCGGACAACACACGAACATCGTCCTGCGAGTCGAGGGCGGCCAGGTGACCACGATCGGCGGCAACGAGTACGGCGCGGTGCGCATCCACCGGTTCGTGCTGGGCGACATAACCGGGGTGGTCGGTTTCGGCCGATTGTGAAGATCACTTCCATCGAACGGGATTCGACCGATATGCGGGTGAAACGGGGTGCCGGATAGTCCTACGATGGGAGGCGGCGGTGCCCGGCAGCGCCGCCGCCGGTCCCCGCCCTGCTTCCCCCTCATCGGCAGGACGGGGATCTCGGGCCGCAGTGCGTTCCGGGGTGGGACGAGATCGGTCGCGTACCGTGTCGGGTGTCCATCGAGAGGTGAGGGTTGCGGAACTAGCGATGCATCCGACCGACGAACCGAGTAGTGCGCCCGGCTGGATCGACTACGCCGAGTTCGGCGAGCGTTTCGTCACGCACGCCGTGAACGCCGCTCGTATCGAGTCCGCGGTCTCCGGCATGGCGGGCCGCGGCATGACCATCGGCCCTGTCTCGATCGGCCCGGCCGGGCTCGCCGGATTCGTCGCCGAGGGGAAGGTCGGCGCCCCGCGCGTCCTGCGCAGCGGCCCGAAGGTCACCTTCGACGTCACCGTTCCGGTGTCGCTCACCTTGAAGGTGCTGCTCGGCGGCCGGAAACTGCGGCTGGAGGCCAGGGTGGAGATCGATCTGACCCTGCACGCCCGCACCGCCGAACCCGTGCTCGTCGTCATCGATATCCCACCGATCACCCAGCGGGACATCAGTTTCGTCTTGCGCGCCCAGGCGGTGGATTCGGCGTGGGAATGGTTGCTCGACCCGATCGCGGGCGTGGTGCAGCGAGAGGTCGCCTCCCGGGTGAACGCCATGCTTGCCGACCCGCAGACCCGCAGGGGGCTGGTGTTCGACCTCGAGGCCATGGTCGCGGGCAAGCGTTCGCCGTATCGGGACGAGCTCGCGTTCGATTGGATCGGCTACGACGAGTTCGGGCATCGGTTCTTCTCCCGCATCGTGACGCGCGAGCGAGTGTGGGACGTGGTGGAACGGCTGGCGGGCAGGCTGATCGAGGTCGGTCCGCTGCGGACCGGACCGCGCGCGAGCGCCGTCGTGACCGTTCGGGGAACGGTACGGATGCCGCGGCTGACGGACCGGTCGACGGAGCCGGTCGCGTTCGATCTGACCCTGCCGGTGAGCCTGGACATCACGGTCGACGTGTTGAAAGCCAATCGCTATCGCGCTGACGTCGAGGTGCCTTTGGTACTCACCGCCCGCGCTGCCGACCCCTTGCGGGTGGTGATCGACGTGCCGCCGCCCGACCCGGCCGACATTCGGATGGAATTCACCGCGCAGGGTGCCCGCGCGGCCGCGCTCGGCGCGCTCGCCGGGATAAAGAAGCAGGTCGTGGCGCAGGTGGCGGCGGTGATCCGCAAAGAACTGGCCGATCCAGCGATGCGCGCCATCGATGTCGCCGCGCGCATCGACGGCATTGTGTGACCGGTAGCGTCGTCGAGCGTATGTGGCGAATGTGAAACGTGATTCTCCTGGGTCTAGCGGTTCCAGTGTGAATATGGTGAAATGAGTTCACGTTCGAGGCTCCCGGCGCGCGGTGGATTGGGGAAGGTGCGCCGGGCACGCTGCCATCCATGTCGGGTTGCGCGAAGGAGTCGACGATGCGTTCCAATTCGGTATCCCGGCGTGATCTGTTCGCCTACACGGCCGCCGCGGCCGTCGTCGGCATGACCGCCGCGGCAGCTCCCGCGTCCGCGCGACCAGCGCTGGGCACCCTCATCGATTACGCCGGAGGCGTTCCCTCCGCTGCGGCGATCCGCGACGCCGGACATATCGGCGTGATCCGCTACGTGTCCGATCGCAGGCCCGGCGCCGAGTGGATGGCGGGCAAACCGCTGCGATCCTCCGAAGTCGACGATCTCAAAGCGGCTGGTCTGCAGATCGTCTCGTGCTACCAATTCGGCAAGGGACCGACCGCGGACTGGCGTGGCGGGCTGGAGGCGGGCAAGCGGCACGCCGAGCGCGGGCTCGCGTTGCACCGCGCCGCCGGTGGCCCGGACAACGTGCCCATCTACGCGTCCATCGACGACAACCCCTCCCCGGTCGACTTCGCCACCATGATCGCGCCGTACCTACTGGGCTGGCAGGCAGTGCTCGGCACGGAGAACACCGGCGTCTACGCGAACACCCCGACCATCGAGCTGGCCCGCACCGCGAGCCTGGGTTCCTGGTACTGGCAGCACAACTGGGGCACACCCAAGGGCTTCGTGCACCCCGCCGCCAACCTGCACCAGGTCGAGATCGACAAGCAATCCATCGACGGTGTGGGGATCGATGTGAACAACGTGCTCACGCCCGAATACGGGCAGTGGTGAGCAGCTGCCGCGGTACGTGCCTGCTCGCCTCCACCCCGCTTTTCGAGCGAAGTGAGACCGAGCAGCTGCCGAATATTACGTCTGGCAGTGGCTTATCGGGGTGACGCGCAGATCGGGCTCGTCGTCCGGAACGACCCGCAGGGAGGGGCGGCTGTCCGGAGCCTCGTGATCGCCGAGCCAGGACAGCAGCGACCACCGGGACAGGCCGGAGAACGCGGAGCCGAGGCTGGCGAACGAGAACGACGAGATCGCCGACCCGAACGATCCCACGGATCCGATCGACAGCACCGAGCCCACGCTGCCGATGGACAGGACCGAGTAGGCCGAGCCGATCGAGAGGATGGAACCCTCCGAGCGGATCGACAGGATGGAACGGTGCGAGCGCCTGCTCCGGATCGAATGACCCGGCTGTCTCGAACAGTCCGCGGATTTCGAGAAAACGGTGGTCGCCATAGATAGCGGTCTACCACAGTCCGGCCACCTCGTGTGGCTGCGCGGCAGATCGATACGAGGTATTCGCCGAGTCACCGCAACGCCGAAAGGGCGACGACCCCGATGGAGTCGCCGCCCTCGACCGGAAGCTCAGCCTACGGTGAAGAATCCGAGCGTCGGCAGGAAGGAGCAGGTCCGCGCCTCCGCGTCACCGGACTGGGTGGTCAGCGAGCCGGAGACGACCGCGACGACGCGGCCGTTGCCCGTGTCGGCGATCGCGGACAGCGTGGCGGGGCCGTCCGGGTTGATCTTGGCCTCGTCGGTCAGCGGCAGGACGCCCGACTGGCGGGTGTCGAGGTTCAGCCACTGCACCGTCATCGGCGGGTTCTGCACCGGCGTCGGCCCCTTGGTGCCGAGCGCGGTGAAGACGAACCCGGTCTGGCCCGCCTGCGGGCCGGGTGGCGGCAGCGTGGCGGGCCCGGGCACGGCGAGGGCGGTACCCACCGAGTCGGCGGACGGGCCGATGCAGCCCTTGCCGATGCTCGGGTAGAGGAACTGGGCGATCACCGGTCCGTCCTGCGGTACCTCGGGGCCTCCGCCGCCGCTGCCGTCCAGGAAGGTGATGATCCGTTCCAGCGTCGACTTGATCTGCGGCGGAAGGTTCAAAGTGGCCAGCAGCCTGCGGGCCTGATCGAGGATGGCCGACTGCGGACCCGCGACGCCGGCCGGGCTCGCGATATCCGCGGGGCCCGCGACGGCGCCGACGATGGCTGGGGCGAGCGCGGCCAGCGCATCCACGGGAACGCCTTCGGGCACCATGGGAACGCTGTTCGTAGTCGCCACGGGGGCGGTCGCGGGAGCCGCGATTGCTGTCGTCGGCGCGGCGAGCGTGGCACTCGCCGCGACGGCGAGTGCGGACAATGCGATCCGCGATCCTCGGGTGCGAAGCACTGGTCTGGCCGTCCTTACCTCGGGGTACATCTGGGTTCGATTGCTAAAAGCCATCGTTTCGGGGGTCACTCTAGGGACATTGCGGCTATGTGTACAGCTGCGGCGTCCGGAAAGCGCCGTGGACGATCAGTGTTAGCAGAAGATACCGCGCCCAGATGTTACTGATGTGAAAGTTGATGCAAATGTTATCGGTGGTTCGAGGGTGGAACCGACCGGATTCGCGCTGCGGCTAATCTAATCGGTGCCGTCCGCGCTGTCGCCTCGACATCGAACTCCGGGCGCGCCAACCGACGCACCGCACCCGAGCCGAAAGCCAGCGATTTGAATCGTCACCTCCGATGGGCCGTGTCGGTGCTGGGCCTGTCCGTGCTGGCCCGGCTGCTCTGGATGCTGCTGTCCCCGAATGGGATGAACCTCGTCGACCTGCATGTCTACGTCGGCGGGTCGGCCGCGTTGTTGACCGATCAGCTCTACGACTTCACCTATGCGGAGAAGACTCCGGACTTCCCGTTGCCGTTCACTTATCCGCCTTTCGCGGCGTTGGTATTCTTCCCGCTGCACTATCTGCCGTTCACCCTGGTCGCGGTGGCTTGGTTGCTGGCCATCGCCGCGGCGCTGTACGCGGTGGTGCACATCAGTCTCGAGCTGCTGTTCGGGGCGCAGCGGCTGCGCACGCCGCAGTGGCGGGCCGCCACCGTCGGGTGGACCGCGCTCGGGCTGTGGCTGGAGCCGGTCCGAACCACGATGGACTACGGCCAGGTCAATGTCTTCCTGGTGCTCGGTGGGATGCTCGCGGTTCGCAGTTCGCGGTGGTGGCTGTCCGGTGGACTGGTCGGAATAGTCGCGGGCATCAAACTGACGCCGGCGATCACCGGGTTGTACTTCGTCGCGCGCAAGCGCTGGGCGACGGTGGCGTGGTCGGCCGTGGTCTTCGGCGCGACGGTAGGGCTGAGTTTCCTGATCGCGCCGGTCGAGGCGCGTCGGTATTTCGGCACACTGCTCGGTGACGCCGACCGGATCGGTCCGGTGGGGTCGGTGTGGAACCAGTCGCTGCGGGGCACACTGAGCCGCATCCTCGGCTACGACGTCGAGTCCGGCCCGTGGTGGATCGCGGCCGTGCTCGTCGTGGCGGTGCTGGCGTTCCTGGCTTGGCGCGCGCTCGGCGCGGACGACCGGCTCGGCACGCTGATCGTGGTGCAACTGTTCGGGCTGATGGTCTCGCCGATCTCGTGGTCGCATCACTGGGTGTGGCTACTGCCGACGGTGCTCTGGGTGGTGTACGGGCCGCTGCGCCGGGCGCCCGGCGCGCGGGTGATCGCCGGGTACTGGCTGGTGACCATGCTCGTCGGCGTGCCGTGGGTGCTGTCGTTCTTCCAGGATTCGATCTGGACCATCTCGCGCCCGGGCGTACTGGCCTGGCTCGGCGCCGTCGACGTGCTCGGCGTTCTGGCGTTCTACCTCTGGGTGATCCGCTTCGGAGCCAGGTACACGCGATCGGCCGAGGACGAAGAAGCGCGCGCAACCACCGAGGGCCCCGCGCGCACCGCATAAGGTACTCGCCCGACTCTACTTCGATCAGCGTCGAGCGGCGATCAGCGGAGACTCGAACTTCTGGCTGGAACGCGACACGGCGGCCCGGCTCCCGGTTTCGAGCGAAGCGAGACCGAGCATGCCCCGTTCGCGGCCCGGCTCGCGTCCGAGCGGCCGCCGCCTCCGCGACGCAGTCGCCAGCGGCGGTCGCTCGGACGCGAGCCATAAGAGGGCCGCGAACACGCAGCGCCGAAGGCGCTGCAAAATCAACAGAGCCGGTCTATTTCATGTGCCAGTGCTACATCCAGCGCGGTGAGCCCGCCCGCCGAGTGTGTCGACAAGCTGAATGTGACCTTGCGCCAGCGGATATCGATGTCGGGGTGATGGTTCGCCTCCTCCGCGACTTCGGCGACGCGGCGCACCAGTTCGATGCCCGCGGGGAAGGTGGCCGCCTCGACGGTGCGCGTCAGGTTGTCCCCTGACCTGGACCACTCGGGCAATTCGGTGAGAGCGTCGACGATTTCGGGTTCGGAGAGCAGTGTTTGCTGCGCCATAACACTCCTTACTACTCGCCTCGGGCCGCCCCGGAAAGGGTGGCGGCGGGGGTCAGGCAGCGCGCGCCTGCTTGAGTGCCTTCTTCAGATCCTTGCCGGTGACACCGGCCGCTTCGCACTTCTTCATCCGCATGATGACCACGGGGCACTTCACGCAGCGCGTCTTCTTCCGACAGCACTTCTTCTTCGGTTTCAGGCTCGAAACCTTCTTGGCTTTGACCTTGCCCACGGCGGTTAGCATAGCCTTAGTACAAAGGCTGAAACGGTGCCTCGAACCGACTGCCGGTAGGGTATAGCTCGCCGCGATGCCTGGTGAGTTTCGATTCTCCACCTGTTCGCAGGGAGACCGGCGTGTGCGTCAGGCCCCGGAGGCGGCAGCCTGCGTAATCACGGAGAGTCCGTGCACGCCGGACACCGAGCACCGTCGGCTCCAACACCGAACAGCAGGAGGATTCAGGCGTGTCGTCTGCACGCGATTTTCGCAACGTCGCCATCGTGGCTCACGTCGACCACGGCAAGACGACCCTGGTCGACGCCATGCTGCGCCAGTCGGGCGCCTTCGCCGAGCGGGCCGAGCCCGTCGATCGGGTGATGGACTCCGGCGACCTGGAACGCGAGAAGGGCATCACCATTCTCGCCAAGAACACGGCGGTGCACCGGCATCACCCGGACGGCTCGGTCACCGTGATCAACGTCATCGACACCCCCGGCCACGCCGACTTCGGTGGCGAGGTCGAGCGCGGCCTGTCCATGGTGGACGGCGTGGTGCTGCTGGTGGACGCGTCCGAGGGGCCGCTGCCGCAGACCCGGTTCGTGCTGCGCAAGGCGCTGGCCGCGTCGCTGCCGGTGATCCTGGTCGTGAACAAGACCGACCGCCCCGACGCCCGCATCGAAGAGGTCGTCGAGGAGAGCCACGACCTACTGCTGGACCTGGCCTCCGATCTCGACGACGCCGCCGCCGAGGCCGCCGAGCTCGCGCTCGACCTTCCGGTGCTGTACGCCTCCGGTCGTGAGGGCAAGGCGTCCAAGGAGCGTCCGGAGAACGGCAACGCCCCGGCCGCGGAGAATCTGGACGCGCTGTTCGACGTGCTGCTGGAATACATCCCCGCGCCGAAGGGTGATGCGTCCGCGCCGCTGCAGGCGCACGTCACCAACCTGGACGCCTCGGCGTTCCTGGGTCGTCTCGCGCTGGTCCGCATCCACAACGGCGAACTGCGCAAGGGGCAGAACGTCGCGTGGATGCACGCCGACGGCGTCAAGCAGGTGAAGATCACCGAACTGCTGCAGACCGTCGGCGTGGAGCGCAAGCCGGGCGAGCTGGCGGTGGCGGGCGACATCGTCGCCATCGCGGGCATTCCGGACATCATGATCGGCGACACCCTTGCCGACATCGATGATCCGGTCGCGCTGCCGCGCATCACCGTCGACGAGCCCGCCATCTCGGTCACCATCGGCACCAACACCTCGCCGCTGGTCGGCCGGGTGCAAGGGCACAAGTTGACCGCCCGCATGGTGAAGGCGCGCCTGGACCAGGAGCTGGTCGGCAACGTGTCGCTGCGCGTGCTCGACATCGGGCGCCCGGACGCCTGGGAGGTGCAGGGCCGCGGTGAGCTGGCGCTGGCCATCCTGGTCGAGACCATGCGCCGGGAGGGCTTCGAGCTGACCGTCGGCAAGCCGCAGGTGGTCACCAAGCAGGTCGACGGCAAGGTGCACGAGCCGTACGAGGAGCTGACCATCGACTGCCCCGAGGAGTACCTCGGCGCGATCACCCAGTTGCTGGCCGCCCGCAAGGGCAAGATGGTGCAGATGAGCAACCACGCCGCGGGCTGGGTGCGGATGGAGTTCATCGTTCCCTCCCGTGGCCTGATCGGTTTCCGCACCGACTTCCTCACCGAGACCCGCGGCACCGGCATCGCCAACGCTGTGTCGCACGGCTACGCGCCGTGGGCGGGCGAGATCCGGGCCAGGCACACCGGCTCGCTGGTCTCCGACCGGTCGGGCTCGGTGACGCCGTTCGCGATGATCCAGCTGGCCGACCGCGGGCAGTTCTTCGTGGAGCCGGGCGCGGACACCTACGAGGGGCATGTCGTCGGCGTCAATCCGCGCGCGGAGGATCTGGACATCAACGTCACGCGCGAGAAGAAGCTGACCAACATGCGCAGCTCCACCGCCGACGTGATCGAGACCTTGGCCAAGCCGTTGCAGCTGGATCTCGAAGGCGCCATGGAGTTCTGCGCCGCCGACGAGTGCGTTGAGGTCACCCCGGAGGTGGTCCGGGTGCGCAAGGTGGTCCTCGGGCAGAACGAGCGCGCACGGGAACTGTCCCGGCGCAAGGCGCGCGACCGCGCGGCGCTGTAACAACTTGTGTGCCACGGTATTCGGTGTCACCGCGGGTGGCACCGAATACCGGGCAGAACCGCTGGTCGGGCAGTCGCGGGCGCTCGCATCGTGCGGGTGTACCGCCAGCCTCGCGTTCGACTCGGGCTCCTCGGGTGTGATCGCAATTCCTCGCATCACCAGGCATGGTGGCAATCGGGAGAAATTCGAGACGGCCCCGTGATGCGTGCGGTGGTGAAGTCCGGTGCCACATATTCGAGGGCTGATCGGTTTCGTTGTCGGTAATTTCGATTTGTGATCGTCTCAGCCCTTGGTATGCGGGTCCGAAATCGGTTCGTTCGCGTGGAATAAGTTTCCGAGGCGACGGCTGGTGGGAAAATTTGGTAATTGTCGACCACTACCCGTCGTGGGGTGGTGGTGGCGGGTGAAAATAATTGGCTGTGCCGTGCGCCTGTTTTATAATGTCGGCACCCGTGGTCATTCAGAGCTGTGCACGCAATGAGCTTTCTCATGCTATCGAGGGGCCTCGACGCGCGGGCGGGCCAGCGCCTGTGTGGGTTGTCGCCGTGTTGGCCGGATGGTGCTTCGACGAAAAGAATTCGTCTCCCGTTCGGCGTGTCGGCGCAAATGTTCACTTCATGTCCGAGTCGGTAGCGCGTGTGGTTGCCTAAACGACACCGATGCGCATACGGATTGCGGTGCGTCGGGTGCGGCGGGCTATTGTGCCGCGACGGTACGCCGAATATTTGCCGAGGTTCGACACGGTTTGTATGGGTGATGTCACGACCCTGCGACGCTGCTGTGTTTCCGCGCTACGCATATCCGTTCGAGCGCGTTGTTTCCGCGCTGGTCAGCAGGAATCTGGGAACGGACTCGACCGTACGGTAGAGTTCCCGAGCGTGAAAGTGGGCGCAGGAAAACGCGCAGCGTGGCGCACGTTGTTGCCGGCCGTGGCAGTGCTGACCTTGATCAGCAGCTGTGCGGCGAATCCGCCGCCGCCCATCGAGAGCACCGACAGTCCGAAGACCACACCGGTCAAGCCCGCGGAGACGACCGTCGTCGTCGCTTTGGACACCATCGGCACCGCGTTCAACCCGCATCTGCGCTCGGACCAATCCGCCGCGACCTCGGCGATCGCCTCCCTGGTCCTGCCGAGTCCGTTCCGGCCGGTGCTCGATCCGGCGCGGCCAGGGACGACGGCCTGGGTGCCGGATTCGTCGCTGCTGGTCTCCGCCGAAGTCACCGCGCAGGAACCGTTCACGATCACCTACAAATTGCGCAACGAAGCGTCCTGGTCGGATGGCGCGCCGATCGCGGCCGAGGACTTCCGCTACCTGTGGCAGGAGATGATCTCCGAGCCGGGCGTCGTCGACCCGGCCGGCTACCGGATGATCTCGGACGTCAATTCGTCGGCGGGCGGCAAGACGGTCACCGTCGTGATGACGCAGCCCTACCCCGGCTGGCGGGAGCTGTTCACCGATCTGCTGCCGTCTCATCTGCTCAAGGACGCGCCCGGCGGATTCGCCAGGGGGATGAACGGTCAGGTCAGCGGTGTCCGGGTGTCCGGGGGGCCGTTCGGGATCCGCTCGGCGGACCCGGGCCGTGACGAGATGCTGCTGGAACGCAACGACCGCTTCTGGGGCACACCGGCGATGCCGGGCCAGATCCTGCTCCGCCGCGGCGGCACCACCGCGCAGCTGGCGGGCTCGCTGCGCACCGGCGACGTACAGATGGCGCTGGTCCACGGGGGCGTGGCCACCCAGGCGCAACTGGGGGCGATTCCCTCCGTGCGCACCACGATCATGCCGCAGTCGCGAGTGCTGCAGATGGCGCTCAACGGACGCAAAGGCGACTTGAGCGATCCCCGGGTCCGCTCGGGCGTGCTGGCCCTGCTGGACCCTGCCCTGCTGGCCACGGTCGGCGCGCAGACCGGCAACTGGGTGGAACCGGCGCGCGCGCAGGTGCTCGCACCATCCGATCCCGGATACGCCCCGACCGCTCCGCCGCGTCCATCGGCGGAGGAGGCGTTCGCGCTGCTCGCCGCCGCGGGGTACGGCCGGGCGCCGGAGCCGCCGCCGGCGACCTCCCCGACCTCGCCCGCCCCGCAGCCGCGCACCGTCGGCAAGGACGGCAAGCCGCTGGCCGTGCGCATCGGCGCGGTCGACCGGGACGCCACCGCCTTGGCCGTGGCCAATACCGCCGCCGACCAGCTGCGCAGCGCGGGCATCGACGCCACGGTGCGCAGTGTCGCCGCCGACGAGTTGTACGGCAAGGAACTGCTCGAGGGCACGGTCGACGCGATCGTCGGCTGGGAGGTGGCCGGTTCCGATCCGGCGACCGTGCTGGCTTCCAGGTATGGCTGCCCGCCGCCCGCGCTGCCAGGGGTCACCGGCCCGGCGCAGGCCATCGCCGAGGCGGCGCAGCGGGCGCCGAGCAACCTGTCCGGCGTGTGCGATCCGACCCTGCAACCCGCGATCGACGACGCCCTGCGGGGCGGCGACGTGGGACGGGTGCTCGCCGAGGCCGAACCCAAACTGTGGGCCATGGCGACCGTGCTGCCGATCGTGCAGGACAACGCCGTCGCCGCGTCCGGTCCTCGGCTGGACGGCGCCTCGCTCAGCGGCGCGATCCAGGTCGGGATCTTCGGCGACGCGTCCATGTGGCGCAGGATCCCGTGACCGCGGAGACCGGTGGGCTGCTTCTGGTACACGCCCACCCGGACGACGAGTCCATCACCACCGGCGGCACGATCGCGCACTACCGCCGTCGCGGCGTGCCGGTCACCGTGATCACCTGCACCCTCGGTGAGGAGGGCGAGGTGATCGGCGACGACTGGGCGCTGCTCGCGGCGGATCACGCCGACCAGCTCGGCGGCTATCGCATTCTGGAGCTGACCCGCGCGCTGGACGCGCTGGGCGCGGGTCCGCCGCACTTGCTCGGGGGCGCGGGACGCTGGCGTGACTCCGGGATGGCGGGCACACCCGCCGCGAACAAGCCGCGCGTCTTCGTGCGCTCCGGAGACGAGGCGGTGCGGGCTCTCACGGACGTCGTCCTTCGTCTGCGGCCGCGCGTGGTCGTCGGTTACGACCCGAACGGCGGCTACGGCCATCCGGACCACATCCGGGCGCACGAGATCACCACGGCCGCCGTGCATGCCGCCGCCGGCGAAGGCTGGGATGTCCCGAAGTACTACTGGACCGTCACCGACGCCGACATGCTGCGTCTGCACACCGCGGCGCTGGCCCGGCGCACGGCCGCGGGCCTGCCCGGCGCGCTGCCGCCCGGTTGGCGACTGCCCGCCGAGGGCGAACTGGCGAGCGTGCCCAGCGACGCGGTGACCACCACGATCGACGTCTCCGAGGTGCTTTCGGCCAAGCGCGCCGCGCTGCGGGCGCACGCCACACAGGTCACGGTCGCGCCGTCCGGCCGGGAATTCGCCTTGTCGAACGGTATCGCTCAGCCGGTGTTGCCCGAGGAGCACTTCATCCTGGTGCGGGGTCGGCGCGGTCCGCTCGGTCCGGACGGGCGGGAGCACGATTTGTTCGCCGCCCCGGAGTGACGGATCCCGCCGGCGGCGGTGCGGCCGCTACCCGCGATTTCCGGACATTTCACATAATTCGCCCGCCGTTTTCGGAACTTGTCCGGGCGGCGAGCTCCTGTACCCCCAGGGCTGGCAGTTGGCGGTATCGGCGCGGCGGGTACGGTTCGGCGTGATCTCGGCACATCGAAACGGAGGATCCGTCGGTTCATGACAGCGCGCGGCGACAACGCCCACCTCAGCATCGAGGACCACGGATACCACAAGAGTCTGAAGCCGCGCCAGCTACAGATGATCGCGATCGGCGGCGCCATCGGCACCGGCCTGTTCCTCGGCGCCGGCGGGCGGCTGGCCAGTGCCGGACCCGGGTTGTTCCTGGTCTACGGCGTGTGCGGGTTCTTCGCGTTCCTCATCCTGCGCGCGCTCGGCGAATTGGTCCTGCACCGGCCGTCGTCCGGGTCGTTCGTCTCCTACGCGCGCGAGTTCTTCGGTGAGAAGGCGGCGTTCGTCGCGGGCTGGATGTACTTCCTGAACTGGTCGATGACCGGCATCGCCGACACCACCGCGATCGCGCAGTACTTCCACTATTGGTCCGGGTTCTCCGCCGTTCCGCAATGGTTGCTCGCGCTGATCGCGCTGGTCCTCGTGCTGGGCGTCAACCTGATCTCGGTGAAGTGGTTCGGTGAGATGGAGTTCTGGGCCGCGCTGGTGAAGGTATTCGCGCTCAGCGCGTTCCTGATCGTCGGCACGATCTTCTTGCTCGGCCGCTTCACGGTGCAGGGCGCCGCGACCGGGACCAGCGTGATCGCCGATCACGGCGGCCTGTTCCCGACCGGCGTCATGCCGTTGGTCGTGGTGGTGTCCGGTGTCGTATTCGCTTATGCCGCTGTTGAATTGGTCGGCACCGCAGCGGGGGAGACGGAGCATCCGGAGCAGGTCATGCCACGGGCGATCAATTCGGTGATCGTCCGGATCGCCGTCTTCTACGTCGGTTCGCTGGTCCTGCTCGGATTGCTGCTGCCGTACACGCGGTACACGGCCGACGAGAGTCCGTTCGTCACCTTCTTCACCATGCTCGGCGTCCCTGGCATCGGCAGCGTGATGAATCTCGTGGTGCTGACCGCGGCGTTCTCCAGCCTGAACGCCGGCCTCTACTCGACCGGCCGCATCCTGCGGTCGATGTCGATCAACGGCAGCGCGCCGAAATTCACCGGGGTGATGGGCAGCAACGGCGTTCCCTACGGCGGCATCCTGCTCACCAGCCTGATCGCGCTGGTCGGCATCGCGCTCAACGGCATCGTCCCGGATCAGGCGTTCGAGATCGTGCTGAACATGGCGTCGCTCGGCATCGTCGCCTCCTGGGCCACCATCGTGTTGTGCCAGCTGCAGTTGTGGCGCTGGTCCACCCGGGGACGCATCCAGCGGCCCGCCTTCCGCATGTTCGGCACGCCCTACACCGGTTTGCTCACGCTGGTGTTCCTGTTCTTCGTCGTCGTGCTGACGGGGTTCGACTATCCGGTGGGGACCTGGACCGTCGCGACCATCGCCCTGATCGTCCCCGCGCTGATCGTCGGCTGGTTCGCCGCGCGTAGACGAGTGCTGGCCATAGCGGCGGAGCGTGGCGACCCGACCGGCGAACCTCCGGTGGTCGCTGCCCTGCCTGCCGACCGGGAGAACTGATCGTGCGCCCGATCGCGCCGGAATAGACTCGGCAGTATGTACAACTGGGAGGTCCAGAACGCGATCGCGGCGTTCGTCGACAGCATGCGGCCGCACTGGCAGGAGCAGCACGACCTGTATATGACGGTGCTGTACGCGTTCGCCGACATGCAAAGCCACTTGTTGACCCTCCTCGGCTACCCGCCGGTGCCGTGACGACGAAGATCGACGACCACGCAGGCGATCGCGCTCCCGTGGCATCCGGCGCCACCCGTATCCCCGTAGGCCTCCTCGGCTCGGTGATCCTCGCGATCCTGATCGTGGACGCCCTGCTCACCCTTGCGCTCGAGGTGCTCTACCTGCCGACCTATCTGGGCTCGGTCGTTTTCCCGGTCTCCGCCGCGGTGGCGGGAGTGGTGAACGTGCTGCTCGTCGCGGGTGCGCGAACAGTGACCCGGCGTCCCGCGCTGCTGGGCCTTCCGCTGGTCGCATGGGCGTTCGGCTTCCTGGTCTGCGCGAGCGCCGGGCCCGGCGGTGACATTCTGCTCGGCAGTGATTGGCGGACGGCGCTGTTGCTGTTCGCCGGGCTGCTGCCGCCGCTGGCCTACCTCTACATCCAGGCGAACGCGCACGTCTTCGGCCGCCGCTGACTCACGCGAGCCGGACCGCCAGGGTCGCGATCACGGCCTCGGTGCGAACGCGCAGCGCGGCTGTGAGCACCGGTCCGCGCGGATTGTGCAGCGGGCGTTGCCACCAGTGCCGGGCTTCGACATGCGCCAGCAGCACGGTGACACCCAGCCCGGCGGCGGTCTGCTTGCGGACGTAGCCGACGAGCGTCGACACCAGGCTGCGATGCGGGCAGGGGAGCACCGCGAGCGGCACACCGGGATCCCACTCCTTCCACTGGGCGCTGAGCCGTTTGGTCGTGGCCGGATCGATGTCCGCGGCCACCGCGACGATCTCGCCCCGCATGCGCAGCGCGGCTTCCAAGGCGCGATAGGTCACCTCGCTCATGGTGACCACCGGGACGACCACCAACTCCTTGGCCTCCGGCGCGGGTCGCGGGGGCGGCGGGATTTCACGCAGTCGCAGCTGACGCGCGACGCCGGCGTAGTAGTTCTCGATCCGGAAGAAGAGGCCAACCAGCGCGGGAATGATGAGCAGCAGCAGCCACGCGCCCTCGGTGAACTTCTCCGCGAGCAAGACGACGCCCGCGACGGCGGTGAGCGTCGCGCCGAATCCGTTCAGCAGTGCGCGCGGCAACCACCCGCGGTCGCGCACTCGCCACCAGTGCAGCACCAGACCGGTCTGGCTGATGGTGAACCCGATGAAGACGCCGATCGCGAAAACCGGCAGCAGCCGGTGGGTTTCGGCGTCGACCGCCAGCAGCACCAGCCCGGCCAGCAAGGCGAGTGCCGTGACCCCGTACCGGAAGACCGGACGCTCCGACCGCAGCGCGAACAGCGACGGCGCCCTGTGGTCCTTGGCCAGCAGCGCCAGCAGCACCGGGAGCCCGCCGAAACTGGTGTTCGCCGCGAGCAGCAGCACCGCGGTGACCGCGAGATTGGTGAGGTAGAACAGCCAGCCGGTGCCGAACGCGGCCGCCGCCAGCTGGGCCAAGATGGTCACATCCGGGCGCGGCGTGACGTGGTGCTCGCGGATCAGCACGGCCAGGCCGAGCAGCATCGCGCCGAGCAGGATGCCAAGCGCCACCTCGGTGTGCTGCGCGCGGCGCACCGCGGAGCTGCGGAAAGCGGGCACGGCGTTGGCGATCGCTTCCACACCGGTCAGCGACGAGCATCCCGCCGCGAAGGCCTTGAGCAGCAGAACGATTCCGAGCGCCTCGACCGGCTCGATCGGACCCGGGTCGCCGCCGATCATCGCGACCGGCTCCGGCCGCAGCATCCCGACAACGATCACACCGCCGATCAGGACGACGAACAGGATCGTCGGCCCCATCAGCACCCGCGCGGATTCCGCCACTCCGATCAGGTTGATCACGGTCAGCGCCGCGAGGCCGATCAGCGTCATCGGTAGCAGTTCGTGGGCCAGGGCGGGAAAGGCGCTGGCCAGGCTGGCCGCGCCTGCGGCGAGGCTCACCGCGACGGTCAGCACGTAGTCCACGACCAGGCTGGCGGCCGCGAGCAGCGCGGCGGGCCTGCCGAGCTGCTTCTTGGCGACCGCGTACGCGCCGCCGCCGTCCGGATGCACGGCGATCACTTGCCGGTAGGAGAGCACCAGTACCAGCAACAGCGCGGCGATCGCGCAGGCAACCGGCAGCGTCCAGGAGACGGCCGCCGCGCCCGCCGCGACCAGCGCCAGCACGATCGCCTCTGGTCCGTAGGCGACGCTGGACAACGCGTCCAGGGAGAGCGCGGCGAGCCCGCCCACCGCGGTCAAACGGAACTTGTCCGCTCGCTGCATCTGCCGAACCCGGCGGTCGGCGATCCGCGGCTCCGTATGGTGCGGCTCGGTCTTGGTCACCACAGCGTCCATTGAACTCCGCCGCCGCTCGGCAACCGATCAGCGACACTGGGGGCGGGTTCAGCGGGTGCCGGGCAGCCCTGGTGTGACGGCTTGGATGAGTTCCCATGCTCGGTCGGCGGGGAGGTCGACCACGGAGTAGTGCTTCTTGCCCGCCGCGGTGGCCGCGACGACCGTAGCGACCCCGGCACGCCGTTGGAAGAAGGTTCGACGCACTGTCCAGCCGATGATGCCGGGGGCCTCGATGCAGTCGCGGTCGCGGTCGAGTGATCCGGACCGGGTGATCAGCCAGGCTGGGCTGGTGGTTGTGCGGGGCAGTACCGCGTGTCCGAGGCCGCGATAGCGGTCCTCGGCGAGGGCGAGCGCGAGGGCGAGCGTGAGGCCCGGCAGTAGCCACCACCACGGCGAATAGTGCTGTCCAGCAAGGGAGATGACGACCAGCGCGGCGGCGATGAGCACGACCGGCGCGAGCGCGCGGGTATGCCTGCGTCGCCGTGCGGCCGGACCGTGCGCGATCAGCGGGGCGCTGCCCGGCGCCGGGACGGTGTGCGCGTCCGCCGCGCCCGAACCGGTGGGCCTCGCCTCCGGCTGGACAGGAAACTCGTTGTCTCGCACTTCCTCTGGGGCGAGCAGATGGCCGAGGGTGTGCTCCACGGCGCTACGCGGGGCCTGCGGAAGGATTCGCTGCCGCGGGTTCTGCCCGGTCATGATCGCCTCGAGTTCGGCGCCGCCCGCAAGGCGCAGCAGCAGCGGTTCGGAGACCGTCGCTCCGCGCAGCCGGGCTCGATCGAGGGTGATCTGGCGGGTGGTGAACAGGCCGTGGCGCAGCTGCAAGGTCTTGCCGTCGTCGCGGACGCGCAACCCGAAATACGTGGTCAGATAGTGCGCGCACGCGGCAGCGCTGACCACGACGACGATGACGCCCAGCAGCGCGGCCGCGGCGAGCGCGAGGACGAGCACGCCGCCGTCTTCCACGTCGTGCACCGCGTCGGACCGGAAAACGATCTCACCGAGCCCGTATTGCAGCGCGAAGCCGACGATCGGCGCGATGATCGCGAACCCGGTCAGCGACAACGGGGCGTAGCGCACCCACGCCGGACTCCAGTGCCCGATCTCTCCCGCCCGGGTACGCGGGGCCGTGAAACCACCGGAGCTGTTCTGCTGCGGCTCTTTTCGTTCTTCATCCGGACCCACCCTGGCCGCAGTATGGGCGAGCAGCGCGGCGCGCAACGGCGGGACGACGCGGGCATCCAGGGCGTCGAGCTTGAACTTCTCGCCCGATTCGGCATGCTGGCCGGTCCCGATCGCCAGCACCGCCAGGCCGAGAGCCCGATGCAGCAGGTCCGCTTCGATGTCCACCGAGCGGATCCGCGACCGCGGCACCGACAGTTTCTTGCGTTCCAGCAGCCCGGTGCGCAATTCCACGTGTGTGGGCCCGACCCGATACGTCGTGGTGAACCAGCGGGTCAGCGCGAACCCGACGATCAACGCGAGCGGGATGACGCTCCACACGTGGTTGCCGCTGCTGGTCCCGAGGATCACCGAACCGATCAGCACCGGGATGAACTTCACCACTTCGGTGATCGGATGGACCAGCAGCATCCGCTTGTCCAGCCGCTGCCAGGGCGGCCCGTCCTGCTCGGCGCCGGTCGTCTCGGGGCTCATGTCGCGTCTCCGCGGTGCTGGGCGGCGATCCGGGTGAGCCGGGCCACGGTTTCCTCGGCGACCGGAAGGTCGAGCGCGCCGATCTGCACCGCACCCGCGGAGGACGCGGTGGTCACGGTGACGGTCGCCAATCCGAGCAGGCGTTCGAGCGGACCGCGTTCGGTGTCGACGGTCTGCACGCGGGAGATCGGCGCGACCCGGCTCTCCTGGGTGAGCCAGCCGACCCGGGTGTAGACCGCATCGTCGGTGACCTCCCAGCGGTGCACCGCGTACCGCCACCACGGCGCGACACCGATGTTCAGCGCGGCGGGCACGAGCGCGACCAGGAAGAATCCCAGCTGCCACCCGCGATGCGCGGAGTCGACCACCGCCCACACCAGCAGGGCCGCGAACGGGATCACCCACGTCAGGACGGCCTGCACAGTCCACAGGAGCTTCGCCTTCGGACTGGGGCGCCAGGCCGGATCGGCCATGATCGTGCGCGGCTGCGACATGCCGCCAATCGTTGCACGATCACGCGGTCGCCGTCGCGGTCGATGGTGAGCGGCCTACCGCGACGGCGCGGACCCGGCGGACGGGTGAGCGCGAGGGTCGCAGAGGGCTTTCTACCGGGAATGAGCCTCGTTGTGTGACAACCGTTTCGGGCGCATCGGGCGGTCGCCGAGGAGTTGGCCCCCGGCCTCACCTGCGAGGGTCTGGTGTGCCGGAACGGTCGAATCGGCGGCGCTCACCGAGGCCACGCTCGACGACCGAACGCGGGCCGCGCGGCGCGGGTGCCCCGGAATAGCCTCGGGTACCGCACAGTTGTCAACGCTCAACGGTGCTCCACGTCCCCGTGTGGGCTCCGTGGCGAGCGGAGCCGTGACTCGTCCGCTTCGTCGCAACCAGCACTGGAGGGAGACAGTTCCGGATGTGTAGCGCATGATCGAGGGCGTGACCGACCTACCGAACCCGAGCGTCCCATCCGCGCCGCCCAGTCCATCGGCCATGCGCCGGGCGCTGCGCAGGGCCCGCGACGGTGTCACGTTGAACGTGGACGAGGCCGCGGTGCTGCTGCACGCGACCGGCGACGACCTGGCCGACCTCTGTCGCAGCGCCGCGCGGGTGCGCGACGCCGGGCTGGCGTCCGCGGGGCGTCCGAAGACGATCAGCTATTCCCGCAACGTCTTCATCCCGTTGACCAGGCTGTGCCGGGACAAGTGCCACTACTGCACCTTCGTCACGGTGCCCGGCAAGTTGCGCGCCGAGGGCAAGGGCATGTTCCTCGAACCCGACGAGGTGCTCGACATCGCACGCAGGGGCGCTGCCCTCGGCTGCAAAGAGGCGCTGTTCACGCTGGGTGACCGGCCCGAGGATCGCTGGCCGGAGGCCGCGCAGTGGCTCGACGAGCGCGGCTACGACTCCACGCTGGACTACCTGCGCGCCGTGTCGATCATGGTGCTGGAGGAGACCGGCCTGCTGCCGCACCTGAACCCGGGCGTGATGTCGTGGGAGGAGATCGCGCGGCTCAAGCCGGTGGCGCAGTCCATGGGCATGATGCTGGAGACCACCTCGGCCCGGTTGTTCACCGAGAAGGGCAACTGCCATTACGGCAGCCCCGACAAGGACCCGGCCGTGCGGCTGCGGGCGATCACCGACGCGGGACGGCTCTCGGTGCCCTATACCACCGGGATCCTGGTCGGCATCGGTGAGACGATGGCGGAGCGGGCCGAGTCGATCATGGCGATTCGCAAGCAGCACAAGGCTTTCGGGCACATCCAGGAAGTCATCGTGCAGAACTTCCGCGCCAAGGACGACACCGCCATGCGGGACGTGCCGGACGCGGGCCTGGAGGAATTCCTCGCCACCATCGCGGTCACCCGCGTGCTGCTCGGGCCGGACGTGCCGGTGCAGGCGCCGCCGAACCTGGTCTCGCACGCCGAGTGCCGCGCGCTGATCGACGCGGGCATCGACGACTGGGGCGGCGTCTCGCCGGTGACGCCCGACCACGTGAACCCGGAGCGGCCGTGGCCGAACCTGGACACGTTGCGGGAGATCACCGAGGCGGCGGGCTATCAGCTGGTCGAGCGGACCTCCGCGCACCCGAAGTACGTGCGAGCGGGCAATCCGTGGGTCGATCCGCGGATCGGCGCGCACGTCGCCGCGCTCACCGACCCGGTGACGGGGCTGGCGAATCCGGACGCGATCCCGGTCGGCCTGCCCTGGCAGGAGCCGGACGAGTCCTGGGAGTCGGCCGGACGCGTGGACCTCAACACCGCCATCGACACCGAGGGCCGCAACACCGAGGCCCGCAGCGACGCTGCCCTCGGGCAGGACATCGTGGGCGCCTTCGGCGACTGGGACACCATTCGTGAACAGGCCCGCGATCTCGCCGTCGCCGTTCCGCAGCGGCTGGACTCCGACGTGCTCGCCGCGCTGCGCGCCGCCGAACGCGATCCGGCCGGGCTCGGCGACGCCGAGTATCTGGCGCTGGCCACGGCGGACGGCGCGGAGCTGGACGCGGTCGCCGCGCTGGCCGATCAACTGCGCCGCGACACCGTCGGCGACGACGTCACCTACGTGGTGAACCGGAACATCAACTTCACCAACATCTGCTACACCGGGTGCCGGTTCTGCGCGTTCGCCCAGCGTAAGGGCGACGCGGACGCGTTCACCCTGAGCACGCACGAGGTGGCCGACCGGGCCTGGGAGGCGCATGTCGACGGCGCCACCGAGGTGTGCATGCAGGGCGGCATCGACCCCGACCTGCCGGTCACCGGGTACGCGGATCTGGTGCGGGCGGTCAAGCAGCGGGTGCCGTCGATGCATGTGCACGCCTTCAGCCCGATGGAGATCGTGAACGGCGCCTCGCGCGGCGGCCAGAGCGTCCGGGAGTGGCTGGTCGCCCTGAAGGAGGCGGGCCTGGACACCATCCCAGGCACCGCCGCGGAGATCCTGGACGACGAGGTGCGCTGGGTGCTCACCAAGGGCAAACTGCCCACCTCGGCGTGGATCGAGGTGATCACCACGGCGCACCAGGTGGGCATCCGGTCCAGTTCGACCATGATGTACGGCCACGTGGACAACCCGAAGCACTGGGTCGGGCATCTGCGGGTGCTGCGTGGAATCCAGGACGAGACCGGCGGTTTCACCGAGTTCGTGCTGCTGCCGTTCGTGCACCAGAGCGCGCCGCTGTACTTGGCGGGCGCCGCGCGGCCCGGGCCGACCAACCGGGACAACCGCGCCGCGCACGCGCTGGCCAGGATCATGCTGCACGGCCGGATCCACAACATCCAGACCAGCTGGGTCAAGCTGGGCGCCACCGGAACGCGGGTGATGCTCAACAGTGGCGCCAACGATCTGGGCGGCACGTTGATGGAGGAGACCATCTCCCGGATGGCGGGCTCGCAGCACGGCTCGGCCAAGACGGTCGCCGAGTTGGTGGAGATCGCCTCCGGCATCGGACGACCGGCCCGGGAACGGACGACGACCTACGGCGTCCCGAAGCACAAGCGGTTGTCGGCCGCTCCGGGGCTTCAGGCGGTATTGGTCGACTGACGAGGGAGCTGCGCCGGGCGGCGCGGCGACGGCGATAGGTTCCAGCCCGCGGTGCGATCGGGCTTCCGGTCGGCCGCGGGCAGCCGGGACCGGCGCAATACCGGACCCGCCGTGGCACGCTCCGGCGCTACCTCCCACAACGCGGCCCCCAGCGCGTACCTCGGGTGGCGGAGTCGAATCGGGCCTCGCGTCGGCGTGCGCGATCCCCGAAGTTAGGGCAGGCTGACCAGTAGTAACGTGTGGTTGCCGGGATAGGGTTTCGCCGGGCGGACTATCCCGCAGGCGAGGACAGACTAGGAGAGCGGCAGTGCCGTACATCATCGCTGAACCGTGCGTTGACGTGAAGGACAAGGCATGCATCGAGGAATGCCCCGTGGACTGCATCTACGAGGGTGGTCGCATGCTGTACATCCATCCCGACGAATGCGTGGACTGTGGTGCATGTGAGCCGGTGTGCCCGGTGGAGGCGATCTTCTACGAAGACGACACCCCGGACCAGTGGAGCGGATACGTCAACGCCAACGTCGATTTCTTCGACGAGCTGGGCTCGCCCGGCGGCGCGACCAAGGTCGGCAAGGTCGACTACGACCCGCCGTTCATCAAGGAACTGCCCCCGATGGCGAGTGAGTGAGACCTGACGTGTCACCGCGTGGCCGGGTCAGCAGTCTGCTGCCCGATTTCCCCTGGGACACCATCGCTTCGGTGAAGGTGAAGGCGGCCGCCCACCCCGGCGGGATCGTCGACCTGTCCGTCGGCACTCCGGTCGACCCGGTCGACCCGCTGATCCGGACGGCGCTGAACTCCGTCGCGGCGGTCCCCGGTTACCCGACCACGCATGGCACCCCCGAGCTCCGCGCGGCCGCGGTCGACGCGCTGAAGCGGCGCTACGGGATCACCGGACTCGAGCCCGCGGCGGTGCTGCCCGCGATCGGCACCAAAGAGCTGATCGCGGGGCTGCCCCGGCTGCTCGGGCTCGGCTCGGGCGACCTGGTCGTCATCCCCGAGGTCGCCTACCCCACCTACGAGGTCGGCGCGCTGCTGGCGGGCGCGCAGGTGCTGCGCGCGGACGGACTGACCCGGCTCGGTCCGCAGACGCCCGCGCTGATCTACGTGAACTCGCCGTCCAACCCGACCGGCCGGATACTCGGCGTCGAACATCTGCGCAAGGTGGTCGCCTTCGCGCGGGAGCGCGGCGTGATCGTCGCCTCCGACGAGTGCTACCTGGGACTGACCTGGGAGGGTCGCGGCGTCTCCTTGCTCGACCCCGAAGTATGCGACGGCGACCACACCAACCTGCTGGCCGTGCATTCGTTGTCCAAGACCTCCAACCTGGCCAGCTATCGCGCCGGATTCGTGACGGGCGACCCGGAGCTGGTCGCGGAACTGCTCGAAGTGCGCAAGCACGCGGGCATGATGGTGCCGTTCCCGATCCAGGCCGCGATGACCGCCGCGCTCAGCGACGACGCGCACGAGGCGCGTCAGCGCGAGCGGTACCGCGCCCGACGCGACGTGTTGCGAAAGGCTTTGCAGGCCGCGGGTTTCCGGATCGATCATTCCGAGGCGGGCCTGTATCTGTGGTCGACGCGTGGTGAGCCGTGCCGGACCACGTTGGAATGGCTGGCCGATCGCGGCATCCTCGCCGCGCCCGGCGACTTCTACGGCCCCGGCGCGAGCGAGCACGTGCGGATCGCGCTGACCGCGACCGACGAGCGGATCGCGGCGGCGGCCGAACGGCTCGCCGCGGGCTGACACCTTCGTCGCCGCTGCGCGCGAGCGCGGCCATCGTTCGAGGCCGCGGTCGCACAACGGGCACAGCGAGGCGTGTCGGCGTCCGCGCCCGCCCTGCCCGGCGAGCTAGCCTGAGGTATGGACGCTGTCACGGTTGTCCCCACGCCCGGCAACGAGCCGGTGCACTCCTACGCGCCCGGAAGCCCCGAACGGGAGTTACTCCTCGGCAAGCTGGCCGAGCTGTCCGCGGAACCCGTCGACGTGCCGCTGGTCATCGGCGGCAAGCATCGACCCGGCCTCGGCGAACGGCACGACATCGTCACACCGCATCGGCATCGGCACGTGCTGGGGACCTACACCGACACCACCCATTCGGAAGCGCACGGAGCCATCGACGCCGCGACGGCCGCCGCCCCGGGGTGGCGGGCGCTGCCGTTCGAGGAGCGCGCCGCGGTGCTGCTGCGCGCCGCGGACCTGCTGGCCGGGCCGTGGCGGGAGACGATCGCCGCGGCCACCATGCTCGGGCAGTCGAAGTCGGCCCAGCAAGCCGAGATCGATGCGCCGTGCGAGCTGGTCGACTTCTGGCGGTTCAACGTCGCGTTCGCGCGGCAGATCTTGGAGCAACAGCCCAGCTCCAGCGCCGGGGTGTGGAACCGGATGGACTATCGGCCGCTGGAAGGGTTCGTCTACGCCATCACACCGTTCAACTTCACCGCCATCGCCGGGAATCTGCCGACCGCGCCCGCGCTGATGGGCAACACGGTGGTGTGGAAGCCGTCGCCGACGCAGACGTTGTCGGCGTTCCACACGATGCGGCTGCTGGAGGCGGCGGGCTTGCCGCCCGGCGTGATCAACATGGTCACCGGCGACGGGGTGCAACTGTCGGAGGTGGCCTTGGCCGATCCGCGGCTGGCCGGTATCCATTTCACCGGTTCCACCAAGACGTTCCAGTACCTCTGGCAGCAAGTGGGCGCGAATATCGGTCGGTATCAGGGCTATCCGCGCCTGGTGGGGGAGACCGGCGGCAAGGACTTCATCGTCGCGCACTCCTCGGCCGACCCCGGCGCGCTGCGCACCGCCCTGATTCGCGGCGCCTACGAGTATCAGGGTCAGAAGTGCTCGGCGGCCTCACGCGCCTACATCGCGCGGTCGGTCTGGCGCGCGATGGGCGACGAGTTCCTGCACGACGCCGACCGGCTGAGCTACGGCGACGTCGCGGATCTGTCGAATTTCGGTGGAGCGCTGATCGATCGGCGCGCGTACGACAAGAATGCGGCGGCCATCCGGCGCGCCGCGGACGCGGGCGTCGCCATCCCGGTCGGCGGAACCTACGACGACAGCGAAGGCTGGTTCGTCCGGCCGACCGTATTCCTGACCGACAATCCGCACGACGAATCGTTCGCCACCGAGTATTTCGGCCCGATCCTTTCGGTGTACGTCTACGACGACGCCGAACCCGGCTCCTACAGTGCGATACTCGCCGAAGTCGAGTCGGCTGCGCCTTACGCGCTGACCGGAGCGGTGTTCGCGCAGGACCGGTACGCGATCGAAGAGGCCGACGCCGCACTGCGTTTCGCGGCGGGCAACTTCTACGTCAACGACAAGCCCACGGGTGCGGTGGTGGGGCAGCAGCCGTTCGGCGGCGCACGCGCCTCCGGCACCGACGACAAGGCGGGCTCGCCGTTGAACCTGCTGCGCTGGGTCGCGCCGCGGACGATCAAGGAGACCTTCGTGCCGCCCGTCGACTTCCGCTACCCGCACATGGAGAGGTGATCAGACCAGCGGCTTTCCCTGCCGCAGGCGCCTGCGCAGGTCGAACAGATAGGCGTTGAGCGGGAACATGCGTGCCGCCGCGGGCAGCCGACCGTGCACGGCTCCGAGGATCCGCAGCAGCCGGTCCAACCGCCGCTGGTCGCGGTCGGTCCAGGTCATGCCCATCTCGTCGCGCAGGTGCTGCGGAAGCAAGCCGGTGACGATAAAGCGCTGCAATCCGGCGAAGACCACCTGCACCGGTCGCGGCATCATCTTCAGGTCGATCAGACCGTTGAAGTAGTCCCGAAGCTCCGGCTCGATGCCGCGCTGCTTCAGGTTCTCGTCCCAGTACCGCTGGAACTCCGTGCGATTCGCCGGCCACATCTCCGGCCGCATCTGCAGGGTGGTGCCCAGGCGGGCGGCGTAGGTGTAGAAGGCGTCGGCGGTCGCGTCGTCCATCGGGCCGTGCATCCGCGTGTAGAGGTCATCGATGCCCCAGTACAGGCACGCGGCGACCCACAGCTGGAGATTGGGGTCGAAGGCGTTGTACTTGACCGGGCTCGCGGCGGTGGAGCGCACCGACCGGTGCGACACGTTGACGGCCTCCCGGTAGGCGTCGCGTTCGTCATCCGACCCGAGCAGCGCCACGGCGATATAGGTGAGGGTGGTGCGCAGCCGCTTGATCGGGTGCAGTGTGACCTTGCCGCTGTCGACGGTGCTCTCCAGCACGCCGCGGCCGACCGGGCGCAGGCTCAATTGCATGATGACGTTCGCCGCGCCGCCGAGGAATGCGGCGACGCCGTCGACGTACTGCGCGACCGTCTCGGGGGTGAGGGTCTGGCTCGGATCCGGTTCGTGCTCGGCGGTGCGCAGCGGCGCGGTCATCGTCGACCTCGTCTTTCGTGTCCGCCCGATCCCAGAGAATCGGTCGATGAGAAGATAATGCCCTAACTTTCTCATCGACTCGGTGAGCTGTCAATCGCCGCGGGTAGGCGATGATGGTGTGCAATGCTGAAAGTGTCATCGTGTCGCTGTCGCGGATAGGGTTGAGGTATGGCCAGGCTGACCAGGCTGCTGCCGCTGGTGCGCAGCGCCGCCCCGGAGGATCGCAACCAGGCGCGGGTACTGGACGCGGCGCTGCTGGCGTTCCTCGACTTCGGTATCAAGCGCACCAGCATGGTGGAAGTGGCGCGTCGCGGCGGATTGTCGCTGGCCACGCTCTACCGCCGCTTCGCGAGCAAATCCGATCTGATCCGGGCCGTCGGACTGCGGCAGACGCGCGACTTCATCGAGGAGGTCGACGCCGCGCTCCAGCGTCAGGTCGATCGCGACGCGAGCGCCGAGGACCAGATCGTCGAACTGTTCGCCGCGTTCATCAACGGCCTGCGAGGAAACCAGCTGATCCACCGGCTGCTGGCCACCGAGCCCGAACTCGTGCTGCCGTACCTCACCACCCAGGGCGCGCCGGTCATCGAACTCGGCCGGGATTACCTGGCCGAGTTCATCACGCGGTTGCAGCGGGAAGGCAAGTTGCCGGAATACGATCCGGAGCCGCTGGCCGAGATGATCGCTCGCACCGCGCTGTCACTGGCGCTGACCCCGCAGACCGTGATCCCGCTCGGCGACGACGCATCGATCCGGCAGTTCGCCCGCGATCACGTCGTGGTGTCCTTCCGGGTGCGCTGACGTCAGCGGTGCTGCGGAAGGCCGAAGAGCATCGCCCCGAGCGCGGCCATGACATCCGCCGTCTGCTCGGCCGCGGTGCCGTGGGTGTGCGCGGTCACCGCGAAACCGGGGCCGTAGGACGTCGAGGCGACCTCCGGCTCGCCGAAATCCGACCAGCCCCATTTGCTGCCCTGGACGAAGGGCCATCGTGCCGTGCCCCAGTTCTGCTCGGTGCCGTCTCGGGCCGTCGATCCCGCCGCGGCCATCCATCCGAAGATCGGTGATCCGGGATCGGTGCGCAATTTGGTGGCGAGGAAGTCGGACACGTTCGCCGTGCTGGTCGCCCCCGCGCCCCAACTGGGTCCTGGCACCGTCTGGGCGAGGCCGTATTCGGCGGCGATGGCCGCGATGGCCTGTGGATACTTGGCCTCCATCACGGTCGCGGCTCCATCATCTGAGTAGCGGATCATTTGCTCTCCCAGCATGCGGTCCTCGGCCGAGCCGTCGCCGTGGCGCAGGGCGTAGTCGGCAAGGAAGAGCTTCGACAGCGACAGACTCGAGCGTGACTCGTGTTCGTTCGGTGTTCCCCAGCCGATGCCGACCGAGGTGCGTACGGAGATCGCCGTGCGCGGCGGCACCGCGGCCACTTCGGTTTCGGCGGATTCCTCGGCAAGGGCGACCGGCGCGGCCAGCGCCAGGAACCCGCAGGCGATCAGCGCGGTCAACGTCGTTCGGTAGCCCATCGTCTCCTCCTGGCTGGTGGCGTCACGTCGCGTCGGACGGCGCTGTGCAGGCACGATCAGCAATACGAGATGCGATTGCCCACCAGTAACTGGAATGAAACGAGGGTTGGCTCAGACGAGACGAAGGCCGAGTCGACGCCGGATGCGCATATCCAGGAGATAAGCGTTCAGCGGGAATGCGCGGATCGTTCGCGGTAGCCGGGACTCGGCGGCCCCGACGGCGCGCAGAAGGTGGCCGAGTACGCGTTCGTCGCGGTCGGTCCAGGTCATCCCCATCTCGTCGCGCAGGTGCCGGGGCAGCAATCCGGTCACGAAGAAGCGGTGCAGGCGCCCGAAAGCCAGCTGCGCGGGTCGCGGCAGCATGCGTAGGTCGATGAGGTCGTCGAAGTAGGCACGGACCGTCGGATCGATGCTGGTCGCCGCGAGATTCGCGCTCCAGTACTCGGTGAAGGCGCGGCGGTCTGGAGGCCACATCGCTGCGGGCATCTGGAGGGTGGTGCCGAGCCTGGCGCCGAGACGGTAGAACGCGTCGGCCGTCGCTTCGTCCATCGGGCCGTGCATGCGCTCGTACAGATCCCGCGCTCCCCAATGCAGGCAGGCCGCGACCCAGAGTTGCAATGTGGGATCGAAGGCGTTGTAGTGCACCGGGCTCGAGTCGGTGGAGTGGACCGGACGATGCGAGACGTTGATCGCTTCTCGGTAGGCGGCGCGTTCCTCGTCGGTGCCGAGCATCGCTACGGAAAGGTAGGTCAACGTGGTGCGCAGCCGTTTGACCGGATGCAACATGACGTTTCCGCTGTCGACGGTGCTCTCCAGCACGCCGTAACCGACCGGCGGAGCGCTCAGCTGCATGATGACGTTCGCGACGCCGCCGAACAGGCCGGCCACGCCGTCGAGGTATTGCCCGATGTCGAAGGAGTCCGGCGATTCGGGACGATGCGTCGCGGAAAGTGGCCTCGTCATCGTCGACCTCGCAGTGCTGAGAAAGCTATGCACCAACGTTCTCACCACGTCAGCGGGAGTGTCAACCGTCACATTCGACGCCGGTCGGCGCGGGATGCCGCGGCACCGCCGCTGATCCGGCGAAGTAGCGTGAGCGAATGCCGTTCGGTCCGCCGCTGCTGCTCAGCTCCCTGAACCCGCTCGCCGTCGCAGGCGGAGCGGACATCCCCGACGCCGTCACCATCGACGGCGCCACCCTCTCCCGCAGCGATCTGCTGGGCGCCGCCACTTCGGTGGCCGAACGCGTCGCGCGCGCGGAACGAGTGGCGGTGTTCGCCGAGCCGACCGTGGAAACCGTGCTCGCGGTGGTTGGCTGCCTGATCGCGGGCGTCACGGTGGTTCCGGTGCCCCCGGACTCCGGGACCGCGGAACGGGCGCACATCCTGGCCGATTCGAGCGCTCAGGCGTGGCTGGGGAAAGCGCCGGAGGACGCCGACCTACCCGTGGTGCCGGTGCGGCGGCACGCCAGATCCTGGCACACCTACCCCGAACCCGACCCGGCCACTACGGCTTTCGTGCTGTACACCTCGGGAACCACCGGCCTGCCCAAAGGCGTGCTACTCAGTCGCGGCGCGATCGCCGCGGGTCTGGACGCCCTGGCCGAGGCATGGGCTTGGACCGCGAGTGACACGCTGGTGCACGGGCTTCCGTTGTTCCATGTGCACGGGCTGATCCTCGGCCTGCTCGGTCCGCTGCGGGTGGGCAGTCCGTTGATCCACACCGGTAAGCCGACGCCACAGGCATACGCGGCGGCCAAGGGTTCGCTGTACTTCGGCGTGCCCACCGTGTGGTCGCGGGTGGTCGACGACCCCGACGCGGCGAAGCAGTTGACCGACGCGCGGCTGCTCGTTTCCGGTAGCGCGCCGCTGCCGGTGCCGGTGTTCGAGCGATTGCGCGAGCTGACCGGGCACGCGCCGGTCGAGCGCTACGGCATGAGCGAAACCATGATCACGCTGTCCACCCGGGCCGATGGTGAGCGCAGGCCGGGCTGGGTCGGATTGCCGGTGCGCGGTGTGCGCACCCGGATCCGGGACGAGTCCGGTGCTCCGGTGCCGCATGACGGCGAGAGCATCGGGGGCTTGGAAGTGTCCGGACCGATGCTCTTCGACGGTTACCTGAATCGCCCGGAGGCGACCGCGCGGACCTGGACCGAGGACGGGTGGTTCCGGACCGGCGACGTCGCCGCCATCGACCCGGAAGGCTTTCATCGCATCGTCGGCCGGGAATCGGTGGATCTGATCAAGTCCGGTGGTTACCGGGTCGGCGCGGGCGAGGTCGAGACGGTGCTGCTCGGTCACCCCGCGGTCGCGGAAGCCGCGGTGGTCGGCCTGCCCGACGACGATCTCGGCCAGCGCATCACCGCCTTCGTCGTGCTGCGCGTCGCCGCGACCGAGCGTGAGTTGATCGACCATGTGGCCGAAGAACTTTCGGTGCACAAACGCCCGCGCGAGATCCGCGTGGTCGACGCGCTGCCGCGCAACGCCATGGGCAAGGTGCAGAAGAAGAAGCTGAGCTGACCGCGGGGTTGACCTCGAGTTAGGTAGAGGTTCTACGGTCGGCGCATGACTGCGACTCTGACCACCGAACACATCGACTACCTGCACACCCAGCGGCTGGGCCGGCTGGCCACCGTCCGGCCCGACGGCACCCCGCAGAACAACCCCGTCGGCTTCCGCTACAACGCCGACCTGGGCACCATCGACATCGCGGGCTGGAACATGGGCGACTCGTGGAAATTCCGCAACCTCGCCACCAACGACCACGTCGCCTTCGTCGTCGACGACGTCGCGTCGGTCCAACCGTGGCGCGTCCGCTGCCTCGAGATCCGCGGCACCGCCGAAGCACTCACCGACGTCGACCCATACATCCCCGGCGTCTCCCGCGAAATGATCCGCATCCATCCCCACCGAGTCATCGCCTTCGGGCTCTCGGAAGCGCCTTCGGCCTGATCCGAACTTCGCGAGTGGCACAACCATGTGCCACTCGCGGAACGTTCAGTCGTTGGCGTGGAGGTCGGCGTTGAGTTCGATGCCGGTGCCCTTGCGGGGGACTACTTCGACGGCGCCGGTGGTGGAGTTGCGGCGGAAGAGGAGGTTGTCGCGGCCTGCGAGTTCGGCGGCCTTGACCAGGGTGCCGTCGGGTGTGGTGACCTTCGTGCCCGCGGTGAGGTAGAGGCCGGCCTCCAGGACGCAGTCGTTGCCGAGGGGGATGCCGAGCCCGGAGTTCGCGCCGAGCAGGGACCGTTCGCCGATGGAGATGACCGTGGTGCCGCCGCCGGAGAGGGTGCCCATGGTGGACGCGCCGCCGCCGATGTCGGAGCCGTCGCCGACCACGACGCCCGCGGAGACGCGGCCCTCGATCATGGACGCGCCGAGGGTGCCCGCGTTGAAGTTCACGAAGCCCTCGTGCATGACGGTGGTGCCGGAGGCCAGGTGCGCGCCGAGGCGGACCCGGTCGGCGTCGCCGATGCGGACGCCGGAGGGCAGCACGTAGTCGACCATGCGCGGGAACTTGTCCACGCTGTACACCGTGACGGGGCCGCGGGCGCGCAGCTTGGCGCGGGTGGCCTCGAAGCCATCCACCGCGGCGGGGCCGTGGTTGGTCCACACCACGTTGGTGAGCAGGCCGAACTGGCCGTCCAGGCTCACCTCGTGCGGCTTGACCAGGCGGTGCGAGAGCAGGTGCAGGCGCAGGTAGACGTCGTGCGCGTCCACCGGGGCGGCGGACAGGTCGGCGATCGTGGTGTGCACCGCGATCACGTCGACCCCGCGGGCGTCGTCGAAGCCGAGCAGAGCCGCGTACTCCGCGGGCGCCTCGTCCAGCCGCTTGCTGCCGGTCTCGGCGAACTCGCCCAGCTGCGGGTTCGGGTACCACGTGTCCAGCACGGTCCCGTCCGCGGTCACGTTGGCGATACCGATTGCTGCTGCTCCCTGGATACTCACGGCCTAGAGGTTACCGACCCGCGACCGGCGATGGTGCGGCTGCTCCGGAGAGCGCGATCACCAGGCTCGATACGCCTCCAGCTCCAGGACCGGTCGGCCGAGTGCCCTGGTCAGCAGTCGCGCCGACGCTCGATCGCCCGATCAACGAGACCACTGCGCCGACCGGAGATACGCGCGACGGTGGCCGCACTGTCGCACGCTGAACAGTGTCTGGGCCGAGAATGACCGCACCATCGCCTGGACGACTCCGGCGAGATGCCGGCGCACGATGGCGGTCCCGGACGATGCGGCGGCACACCGGCCGGTACCGGCGGGCCTCGCGGGTGACCGGTCGTAGGGTGAAGCGCGTGACCATCGACCTGCATGCGGACCCGATCACACTGACCGCCGCCCTCGTCGACATCCCGAGCGTCTCGCGCGACGAGGCCGCCATCACCGACGCGGTGGAGCGGGCACTGGTGGAGCAGACGACGGGCTTCGAGATCCTCCGGCACGGGAACGTGGTGCTGGCACGCACCCACCGCGGGTTGCCGACCCGGGTGATCCTGGCCGGGCACTTGGACACCGTGCCGATCGCCGACAACGTGCCCGGCCGGTTCGCGGTGGGCCCGACAGGCGAACAGGTCTTCTACGGCTGTGGCTCGGTGGACATGAAATCCGGCGACGCGGTCTTCCTGCATCTGGCCGCCACCGTCGCCGATCCGGTGCACGACCTGACCCTGATCTTCTACGACGGCGAGGAGATCGCCGCCGAGTTCAACGGCCTCGGGCACATCGAACGCGACCTGCCCGACTGGCTCAGCGGCGACCTCGCGGTGCTCGGCGAACCGTCCGGCGGCTGGATCGAGGCCGGTTGCCAGGGCACGCTGCGCGTGCGGCTGAGCGCCTCGGGCGTGCGCGCGCACTCGGCGCGAGCATGGCTGGGGGACAACGCGATTCACCGCTTGGCCCCGGTCTTGCAGCGGCTCGCCGACTACCGCGCCCGGGAAGTGGACATCGACGGCTGCGTCTATCGCGAGGGACTGTCCGCGGTCCGGGTCACCGGCGGCGTGGCGGGCAACGTGGTGCCGGACGCCGCCGAACTGGACGTCAACTTCCGTTTCGCGCCCGACCGCACCGTCGACCAAGCCGTCGAGCACGTGCGCGAGGTCTTCGCCGGGCTCGAGTTGTCCTTCGAAGTGACCGACTCGGCGCCGGGCGCGCTGCCGGGGCTGACCGCTCCGGCGGCCAAGGACCTGATCGCGTCGGTACAGCGCCACGGCGGCGGCGGTGTGCGCGCGAAGTACGGCTGGACCGACGTCTCGCGTTTCGCGGCCCGCGGCATCCCCGCCGTCAACTTCGGTCCGGGCGATCCAAACCTCGCGCACAAGCGCGACGAACACGTTCCCGTCGACCAGATCACCGCGGTCACCGCCATGCTGCGCGGCTACCTGAGCGGCACTCCGGACTGAACGGCGGGTGCGAAGCCGCGGGTGCCGCCGCATCCGGCCCGGGATCGTCGCGACCGCCGTACTGCCGCCGCGCGCGTGATCGACCGAGCACGAACTTCCCGCGCCCGTCCGTCCGCGTGATCTCGTTCGTGGCGATCTCCGCGACGGCGTCGATCAGAGGTCGAAGAGGTCCGGCGAGCCCGTCCGAGTGCACCTGGATGGCTTCGGGCGCGCAGCGGCGCGGCTGGAGGTTCGGTTGCTGCCGACCCGGCCACGCGGCCCGATTCCCGCTGATGGCCGCGATCGCGGGTGCCCGACTCCGACTCGCCGCCCGCCTGATTCGCACGGTGACGTGCGCCTCGAGCGCCGAGATTGCGATGGTGTCTCGCCCTGCCTGCGTCCGGCTGAACGTCGGACGACTTCTCTCGTCCGGCCCGTGAGTCCCTCTTGCCGGGCGGTAGCGTGGAATGCATGTCCACCGACGCCGCGGACCGTGAGGTCGCCCCCGAACCGAAGTCGAGACCGAAGTTCCGCGGGCCGATCATGTTCCGCCGCGACCGTGCCGACGGCGTCAGCACCGCCGACCGGAATCTGCTGGACAAGCGCGGCGACACGGACTGGGTGCACACCGATCCGTGGCGCGTGCTGCGCATCCAGGCCGAGTTCGTCGAGGGCTTCGGCGCTCTCGCCGAGGTGCCCCGAGCGGTGACGGTCTTCGGTTCGGCGCGCACCTCCGCCGACCACCCGGAGTACCAGGCCGGACTCGCCATCGGCGCCGCGCTGGCGCGGGCGGGTTTCGCGGTGATCACCGGCGGCGGTCCCGGCGCGATGGAGGCGGCCAACCGAGGAGCATGCGAGGCGGGCGGCTACTCCATCGGTCTCGGCATCGAGCTGCCGTTCGAGCAGAGCCTCAACGACTGGGTCGACCTGGGCATCAATTTCCGGTACTTCTTCGTCCGCAAGACGATGTTCGTGAAGTACTCGCAGGCGTTCATCTGCCTGCCCGGCGGCTTCGGCACGCTCGACGAGTTGTTCGAGGCGCTGACGCTCGTGCAGACCCACAAGATCACCCGGTTCCCGATCATCCTGTTCGGCACCAGGTATTGGTCCGGGCTGGTCGATTGGTTGCGCGATTCGCTGGGCGGGTCCGGCAAGATCTCTCCGGGCGACCTCGGACTGCTGCACGTGACCGACAGCGTCGAGGAGGTCGTGAACATCATTCAGGCGGCCGCGATAGCGGGCGGCGCCGAGGACGCGATCGGGACGGAGGATCAGTGGTGAGCGAGCGGCCTTTCGCCGTCTGTGTCTACTGTTCGGCGAGCACGACCGACCAGGACTATCTTTCGCTGGCCGCCCGGGTGGGCACCGAGATCGCCCGGCGCGGTTGGCAACTGGTGTCCGGCGGCGGTCACGTCTCGATGATGGGCGCGATCGCCACCGCGGCGCGCGCCGGCGGCGCGAACACCATCGGTGTGATCCCCAAGCACCTGGTGCACCGGGAGGTCGCCGACGTCGACGCCGACGAACTGGTCGTCACCGACACCATGCGCCAGCGCAAGCAGGTGATGGAGGACCGCGCCGACGCCTTCCTCACCCTGCCCGGCGGCATCGGCACACTCGAGGAGTTCTTCGAAACCTGGACCGGCGGATATCTGGGACAGCACGAGAAACCCGTTGTTGTGCTGGATCCTAATGGATTCTTCCGCGGGTTGTTCTCCTGGCTGGACGAGTTGTACGAGCGGAAGTTCGTGCCCCAGACAGCGTTGTCCCGGATTACCGTGGTGACCGATCTCCCGTCCGCTTTCGCGGCGTTGGAGGCGCGCCTACCCCGTGAGGAGAGCTGAAGACGTGAGCACCGATGCCCGCTCGACGGTGAGTTTGGTCGACCTCGCCCGGCATCTCCCCGCGATGGCCCTGGACGCGCCCGGCATGCTCCGCAACGCGTTGAACATGCTCGTGACGCCGGATTCCAAGTCGTCGGTCGGGCTGTATTTCCAGCGCAACGCCCACCGGCATCCGGACCGCTTGTTCCTGCGGTTCGAGGGCGCGAGCTACACCTACGGCGAGGCCAACGCGGAGGTGAACCGGTACGCGAGCGTGCTCGCCGCGCGCGGGGTGCGGCGCGGCGACGTGGTGGGCGTGCTGATGACCAACCGGCCGGAAACCCTGTTCGTCGTGCTGGCGACGGTCAAGCTCGGGGCCACCGTCGGATTGCTCAACCATCATCAGCGCGACCAGGTGCTGGCGCACAGCCTCGGCCTGCTCGACAGCGTGCTGAACGTGGTGGGCGCGGAGTGCGCCGAGGCAATCGACTCGCTGCCCGAACCGCCCGCCAACGTGCTCGCGGCCGACGAACTCCGCGACGCGGCCCGCGACGCCGACGACGGCGACCCGCCGAGCTGTGCGGAGGTCACCGCGCGCGAGCGGGCGTTCCTCATCTTCACCTCCGGCACCACCGGACTGCCGAAGGCCAGCGTGATGACCCACCTGCGCTGGACCAAGAGCATGGGCGGACTCGGTGGCCTGGGAATCCGCTTGCGCGGCAACGACACCCTGTACTGCTGCCTGCCGCTGTACCACAACAACGCGCTCACGGTCGCGTTGTCCGCGGTCCTGGCCGCGGGCGGCACGTTCGCCCTCGGCCGGAGTTTCTCCGCGTCCCGGTTCTGGAACGAGGTCATTCGCGAACAGGCCACGGCGTTCATCTACATCGGCGAACTGTGCCGCTACCTGATCAACCAGCCGGCCGAGCCGACCGACCGGCAGCACCTGATCCGGCTCGCCGTCGGCAACGGATTGCGTCCGGAATTGTGGGACGAGTTCAAGTCCCGGTTCGGCATCGAGCGCATCGTGGAGTTCTACGGTGCGAGCGAGGCGAACATCGCCTTCGTCAACGCATTCGGCGTGGACCGGACGGCGGGTTTCGGTCCGCTGCCGTATGCCGTCGTGGAGTACGACGAGGAGACCGGAAAGGCGAAGCGCGACAAGAACGGCCGCCTGCGCCGGGTCGGCACCGGTGGCGTCGGCCTGCTGTTGGCCAAGGTCACCGACCGCTCCCCGTTCGACGGTTACACCGACAAGGCCGCCTCCGAGGCCAAGCTGGTGCGCGATGGCTTCGAATCCGGGGACGTCTGGTTCGACACCGGCGACCTGGTGCGCGACCAGGGCTGGCACCACATCGCGTTCGTGGACCGGCTCGGCGACACGTTCCGCTGGAAGGGGGAGAACGTGGCGACCACCGAAGTGGAGGGCGCGCTGAGCAAGGCGGAGTCGATCGAGCAGGCGGTGGTCTACGGCGTGGACATCCCCGGAACCGACGGCAAGGCGGGCATGGCCGCGGTGACGCTGCATCCGGGCGCGGAATTCGACGGTGCGGCGGTGGCGAAGCTGGCCTACGACCAATTGCCGGGTTACGCCGTGCCGCTGTTCATTCGCATCGTGCACGAGCTGGAACAGACTTCGACGTTCAAGAGCCGCAAGGTGGACCTGCGCAAGCAGGGCTACGCCGACGATCCCGACAGCACGCTGTACGTGCTCGCGGGCCGCGCCGAGGGATACATCCCCGCCTACGCCGATTACGCCGCCGACGTAGCCGCGGGCCGCGCCCCGAAGAACTGACGGCCGTCTGCGGAAAAGAGCTGGTGGCGGTGGTTCCCCCACCTCCGCCAGAGGACTGCTGGCTGATCTTGTGGCACTCGACTGGTACGGTCTGAGAATTAGGAGACCACTGGTTTCGTGAGCACACGGGTCACTCGTGGGGTACGCCCAAGCCCCGGCGACACGACCTGTCCGCGATCCCTGTCTCCTGATTTGTACGGCCTGATTCGCGGAGAGGCGGGAGAGCGACATGTTCAGCTCGACCGCGGCCCCGCTTCCCACGCTGTGCGGGCGGCCGGTGGCGACGGATCGGGCGCTCGTGATGGCGATCGTGAACCGCACCCCGGACTCGTTCTACGACCGCGGCGCCACGTTCACCGATGCGGCGGCCATGGATGCCGTGGCGCGCGCGGTGGACGAGGGCGCCGATCTCGTCGACATCGGCGGGGTGAAAGCCGGGCCGGGTGATTCGGTGGACGCGGCCGAGGAGACGCGCCGGGTGGTGCCGTTCGTCGCGGCCATTCGCGCGAAGTACCCGGAGCTACTGATCAGCGTCGACACCTGGCGCGCCGATGTTGCGTTGGCGGCGGTGGGCGAGGGGGCGGATCTGATCAACGACACCTGGGCCGGCGCCGACCCCGATCTCGTTCCGGTGGCCGCCGCGCACGGTGCGGGTGTGGTGTGCAGCCATACCGGTGGCGCGGTGCCGCGCACCAGGCCGCACCGCGTCCGCTACACCGACGTGGTGGAGGAGGTCACCGGAACCGTGGTGCGGGCCGCCGAGGAAGCGCTCGCCGCGGGAGTGCGCCGGGATTCGATCCTGATCGATCCTACGCATGATTTCGGCAAAAACACTTATCACGGTCTCGAACTGTTGCGCCGAGTCGACGTTCTTGTAAAAACCGGATGGCCAGTCTTGATGGCGCTGAGCAACAAGGATTTCATCGGGGAGACTCTAGGTGTCGGTCTTTCCGAACGGCTGGAGGGCACTTTGGCGGCGACAGCGTGGTCGGCGGCGGCAGGCGCCAGAGTCTTTCGTGTCCACGAAGTCGCAGCGACCCGGCGGGTCGTGGACATGATCGCCGCTATCCAGGGCATCCGGCCCCCCGCACGAACCTTGCGAGGTCTGGCATGACATTTCAACACCGTGAGCCCGCCTGGGCGACGACCAATACCTGGGACACCCCGAACTGGCGCGTGGACGAACTCGTCTCCGCGAAAGCCGGGCGCACCGTGTCGGTGGTGCTGCCCGCGCTGAACGAAGAACGGACCGTGGCCGACGTGGTGGCCAGCATCCGGCCGCTGCTCGGCACGCTGGTGGACGAGCTGATCGTGCTGGACTCCGGCTCGACCGACGCCACCGCGGAGCGGGCCCGCGCCGCGGGCGCCGAGGTGATCAGCCGCGAGCAGGCGGTTCCGGAGCTGGAGCCGGTTGCGGGCAAGGGCGAGGTGCTGTGGCGCTCGCTGGCGGTGACCAGCGGCGATCTGATCGCCTTCGTCGACTCCGACCTCATCGACCCGGATCCCGCCTTCGTGCCGAAGCTGCTCGGTCCGCTGCTCACGGTGGACGACATGCACCTGGCCAAAGCGTATTACCGCAGGCCGTTGCGGCAAGGCGGCGCGGTGGACGCGCATGGCGGCGGCCGCGTCACCGAACTGGTCGCCCGGCCCCTCCTGGCCGCGCTGCGACCGGAGCTGTCGCAGGTGTTGCAGCCGCTCGGCGGCGAGTACGCGGGCACCCGCGAACTGCTCACCTCGGTGCCGTTCGCCCCGGGCTACGGGGTGGAGATCGGGCTGTTGCTCGACACCTACGACCGGCTCGGCATGTCCGCGATCGGCCAGGTCAACCTGGGTGTGCGCACGCATCGCAACCGTCCGCTGGCCGACCTGGGGGTGATGAGCCGCCAGATCCTCGGCACCGTGCTCGGTCGCAGCGGTATCCAGGACTCCGGCGCCGCGCTGACCCAGTTCCCGCTGATCGGCGACGAGTTCACCGCGCACCGCACCGAGGTCTCCCTGCTGGACCGCCCGCCGATGAACACCCTCCGGCCGGCCTGCGCCGCGGCCTGATCCGTTCTCGCGCCGCATGCGGATGCGGTCAGGCCCCTTCCGCATGCGGGTCGCGCATGTATCCCGCCTCGATCAGAGTCCGGAAGGCCGCGTACTTGTAGACGCACTCGGAGGGTTCACAGATCCGGTGGCGCTGCATGAGTTCGTGCGCCTCCGCCACCGTCAAGGGCTCGACGGGTAGTCGCTGCGGCCTGCCGATCGGACAGACCGGGAGCGCGGGGGCGGGCAGTTGTTCCGCGATCACGTGCTCGGTGACGCCGACCCGGCGCCGCCGGTTCGCCGGTCCGTGCAGCAAACCGATGGTGGCGAGCAGGCTCGCCGCGCCGACGAGCGAGCAGAGGACGGCGATCTGGGTGGCGGTCACGGCGCATTTCTCCTCTCGGTGGGGCGGGCCGGGCAGAACGTGGCGGGGCCGAAGCGCAACGCACCGTCACCAACGTGCAGTTAATTTTCAGCAAATCAAGTGTGGGCCGAGTGAGCGCGTCGTGCAAGTGGGATTGGACGCGCCGCCGACCGGTATGTGCGGCTCTGTGGCCGGTATTCCCGCCGACCGGCGGTCCAATCCGCCACACGTACGAACTTCGAGCTGATCAGCCGGTGAATGGGTCCCCTCGATGCGCTGCATCGGGGAAGTGGAGTGCCGCCGCGCTCGGCCGGAATCTGGGCGACGATGGAGATGGCCGTCTCGTCCGCGCGCCGAGTCGTGTGACAGCAGGGTGAGCAATTACCCGAGTGCCGCGCGCTTGGCGCCGGCGCTTCGCGCATCGGGTCCGGCCGCAGCGCGTTGAGCCCGAGAAATCGGTGAATTTCCGCTGTGCCGGCCGCTGGTTAACCGAAGGCTATTGGTTGCGGCGACGATGATCCGGCAGCAGTACCTGGTTCGCATCGTCCTCGGTCGCCGAATCCGCGGCAGCGTCACGGGGCTCGTCGGCCTCGGTGCCGGATTGCTCGCGTTCCTCGCGCCCGGGATCGACCGACTCGGCGTCGGTATTCGGCGAGCCGGATTCCGGTTCACCGTCCACCGGGCCGTCCGCCTCGGGCGGCGGAGCCGACTGCTCCCGCGCGAGCCGGGCCTGGAGATCGGCGACGGTCACATGAGCCTTCGACCCGGTCGGCCGCAGCAGCACACTGATGATCAGGCCGACCAGGCCCACCGCCAGGACGGCCCCGCCGATCAGCAATAGCGGATTCACGATTTCCTCCTTGCCGGACGCCTCACGCGGCCGTTTCTCGGAGAGCGGTTATCGTCCAGCTATTCAATCATCCGCGTATGAACGCACTCGGGGGAGGGGTGGTGACCTGGGGCACATAATGTGCGGCTGCTTTTTAAGTCGAGAGAGTCGCTGTGAACAGGTGATCAGCGGAGCTAGTGGTGCCCGTTCGGCGGCTCGAGTCATTTTTCTGCTGCGCTGATTGCGCGCGTTCTGCGCTCGGTCATGATGACCAGATATTTGCTGAAATCCGTTGTCTCAGTATGTCCGACGCGCCGGGCATCTCGGGGCGGATCCGCAGCGCCTTCACCCGGGTCGCGGCTCAGCGGCGCAGACCCGTTGCGGGCGATCTGTTCTCGGGATCGTGGCGGTAGACCGGCGTGAGCAGCTCGGCCTCCAGCGGTTCGCCGGTGGCACGGTCGAAGCGACAGGCGATCAGCACGGAGAACAGGTGATTGCTCGCTCGTTCGTGCAGGGTGGCCAGCCGGGTGGCGAGCAGCCGGATCGCGCCGAGCGAGCCCGGCGGATGCATGCCGTCGATCATCAATACGCTGCCCCGCCCGTCGGGCCTGGGAAGCCTGCCCAGGTAGGCGATGTCGTGCGGTTCGGGTCCGCCCGGCCGGTAGACCCGTCGGGCCGCCCGGTCCTCGATGCCCCGGCGCGCGTCACCCATTCTGGCTACGGCGCGGCGCAATCGTGGGTCCGCGGCGACCAACTGACGCAAGCTCGGGGACAGTTCCGGCCCGCCCAACACGATCAAGCCGTCCCGCCGCAAATCGACCGGACGGCCCGGTAGGAAATGCTCGACCGCCACGCTGAAACCGAGTTCGCGTAGCAGCTCGGCCAATCGTTGCGGCGCCGCGGGATCCGGCGCGCCGATCACCCGCCCTGCGCGCACCTCCGGGACGAGCACGGTGAGCGAGCCGTGCCCGAAGAACAGTCCTTCCGGCGCGGGTCCCTGCGTACTCACCTGGTGGATACGGGCCCGGGAAAGCCCGGCCGCCGCACCGATTCTGGCGAACGTCCAGCCTTCGGCATGGAGCTCCCGGATCACGGCACGCCGAATCCTGGTCAGTTCGTTGATGGTCTGCTGGGCCGCCGCCACCCCGTCGGTGGCCGCCTTCAGTCGCTCGACCTTGTCCTCGATCGCGAACACGCGCGCCACGTCATCGGCCGACATGTGCGAAGTCTAGACAGCTGAACAGCTCAATGTGTCTAGTCTTCTTGACGTTCAGGTGGCGTCGGTGTCGATCGGAGGACGTTCGTTGCGCTCCAACGGCTTATCCAACTTGGGCATCGGATAGTCCGGCATCCCGCTGTTCGTGCTGTACAGGTCCTTGGGATCGGGCAGCGCGCTGTCGAAATCCCGGAACAGCGAATCATCGCCGTTGAGAAGATGTTTGGTCACCATCGCCCGCGGCGTCATACCGCGCAGTTGGTTCAGGTCGGCCAGCGGTTTACGCAGATCCTCGAACTCCGGCCCCAATTCCTCTTTCAGCTGAGACGTGGCGCCACTCGCGTAATCACGCACCTGCCGCAGGCTGCGCGTGGTCCAGCGCACGGCACCGGGCAAGCGCTCCGGGCCGAGAATCACGAGGGCGGCGACGAGCAGGATGACCATCTCGCTCCAGCCGATGTTGCTGAACACGTAACCAGGCTACCTGGCCCGGTCAGCGGGTCGTCCATTGATAGCCGACCGGGAAATGAACGGTGGGTGTTGTCCGGGCTTTTCCAGGCCGTACGGCACCCACCGCACGTACAAGAAAAGGAATCTATGTGGGGTAGATCACAATCTTGCCGTTGTGTATGCCGCCGTAGCAGTACTCCACGCCGTCCGTCGCGACCGCGGTGTGCCCTCCACCCGGGCGGCAGTCGAACCAGTCGACGTAAGTGTCGTTCGTGGTAGCGCCGGCCGGTGCCGCGGACAGCCCCACGGTGGCGACCGCCGCCATAGTGGATCCGAGAATGAAAATGGCGAGATGACGCATCACAGCCCTCCCCGTGCTGCTGGATTTCGACAGCGTGACTCTATCCGCCGCGGTTTTGCGGCGTCTAGCGAAAATAATTGGGGTTCTGCGTTATTAGTTGGCGCAGGGAACTGCTAGTCGGATTCCAGGGTCACCGGGACGTCGACTCGGCGGCCGTCGCGGATGAGCTGGACGACCACGGTCTGGCCGATCTTGCTGGACTGTTCGGCCACCGTGAACTCGTCGGAGCTGGTGACCTCCCGATCGCCGACGCGCACGATGACATCGCCTTCGACGATGCCCGCCCGCGCGGCCGGGCCGTTCGGCGACACGTCGGCCACCGCGGCTCCGCTCATGACGTCATTGGCGACCGTCTTGGTGCGGAGGGACAGACCCATGGTCGGATGGTGCACCACACCGTCACGGATCAAGGTCTGCGCGACCTCGGTCATCTTGTCCACCGGGATGGCGAAGCCGAGGCCGACCGAGCCGCCGGTCTCGCTGCGGATGGCGGTGTTGATGCCGATGACCCGGCCGTCCATGTCCACCAGAGCGCCACCGGAGTTACCGGGGTTGATCGACGCGTCGGTCTGCACGGCGTCGATCACGGCCTTCGTGTCGCTGCCCTCGCCCTCCAGTTTCACCGGGCGGTGCAAGGCGCTGACGATGCCGGAGGTGACGGTCTTGCTCAGGCCGAGCGGCGATCCGATGGCCAGCACGTCGTCGCCGACCTGTACGTTGCCGGATTTGCCGAGCTGAGCGACGGTGAGATTCTTCACATCGACCTTCAGGACGGCCAGGTCGGTCTTCGGGTCGCGGCCGACGATCTGGGCGGGCACCCTGGTGCCGTCGGAGAACTGCACCTGGATCGCGGATCGGTTGGTCTTGTCCTGGGCGGCCATCGAGACGACGTGGTTGTTGGTGACGACGTAGCCGCCGCCGTCGATCACCACGCCGGAGCCGGTGGCGCCGTTCTCACCGACGGTCACGCGGATGGAGACGACCGAGGGCAACACGGCGTTGGCGACCTTTGCGATCAGGCCGTGCGGGCGGTTTCCGTCGCCGCCCTGTTCGAGGGCCACCTTGCGGGAGGTCAGCGTCGAGGCGGTTTCCGCGGTCAGGCGGCCGACCAGCCCGCCGAGCAGGCCGATGACGAGTGCGACGAGCGCGAGCAGGGCCAGCGCCTTGGGCGCGACTCGGGAGCCGAACAGCACTTCGCGGGCGCTGAGTTTCTCGGCCTGCTGCAGCGCCTGCGGTTTGGGTGTGGGCACCGCAGGGGCTCCGAGGCGGGCGACCGCCTCCGGGTCGCGCCATGGGTCGGCCGGTCCGGCAGCGGGAGCCTGGCCACCGGCCGCGTCGGGATCGCGCTGCAGGAGTTCGCTGGAGCCTTCTGGACGGCCGAAAGCCTCGGCCAGCACCGCGTCGGGCGGACGGTTCTGCAGTTCGGGACCGGATTGCGGCGCCGCGCCAGCCTTACGGAGCGGCAGCGGCTCGGCGAACGAACCGGACAGGCCGGACGGTCTGCGGAAGGCCCGCGCCGTGTGCGTGTCGACATGGGGCCGGTAGACCGGGCGCGGACCGAGCACGGGTGCGTCCGGAGGACGGAGATTCCCGCGGTTGGCCGCCGAATTCGAGGTGTCGGCCGATCCGGAATTCGTCGATTCGGTGGTCACTCGGGAAACTCTACTTGCGCCACCACGTGGTCCACCGGGTCGCGGTGAACGAATCGGTCAGAAACCCGAAAACCGCGTCGTTACGCCCGGACTGACCGGAGGTCGGGGCGGGCGTCCGGCCACTGGACGCGCCGCCGGGCAACTCCGCGAGGGGAATCCTGGTCAGGCTGTCGTGCAGCCCGGTCGGAATCGCGACCTGGCCTGCGTGCCGCAGTGCGATGCGCGCCTGTTGCTGGGCATCTACCTCGGCCGCGCATTCGGGACACAGCGAGAGGTGCTGAGCGGCACGCAGGTAGGCGTTCATCCGCAACTCACCGTCCACGTACGCCGCGATCGCCTCGCTCGCCAAATGCTCGGTGGGGCGAAAACGGGGCGGACGACGACCGGACGTGCTGAAGTCGCCACTCATTCGGTGCTCACCCTTCCAACCGACATCGACCGATGTTCGGGCGATGCCGGCTTCCGACGAATCACCCTATGTTCGCGTCAGCGGCGAACCGCTGCTCACTTCCATTATGCGCAAGGTAGTCGCGCAGGGCTTGGCGTCCACGGTGGATCCGACTGCGCACAGTGCCCAGTTTCACGCCGAGCGTAGCGCCGATCTCCTCGTAGGACAGCCCCTCGATATCGCACAGGACCACGGCCGCGCGGAACTCCGGCGCGAGCGAATCCAGGGCCGATTGCAGGTCGGGATCCAGCCGGGCGTCGTGGTAGGCCTGTTCCGGCCCCGGGCCCTCGGCGGGCACCCGGTCGTAGTCCTCGGGCAGCGCTTCCATCCTGATCCGGTTGCGGCGGCGCACCATGTCCAGGAACAGGTTGGTGGTGATGCGGTGCAGCCATCCCTCGAAGGTGCCCGGTTGGTAATTCGACAGCGAACGGAACACCCGGATGAACGTCTCCTGGGTGAGGTCCTCCGCGTCCTGTGCGTCGCCGGAGAGTCGGTAGGCCAGGCGATAGACCCGGTCCGCGTGCTCGCGGACGAGTTCGTCCCACGTGGGCATCGCCGACCGGTCGCCGGTGGCATCGAAGGCAGCAGTCCCGGTCAGCTCGACCGCGTCCTCGGCGGACTCGGCCTCGACCGGCAGGATCTGCTCGGGCAGGGTGGCGTATTCGCGCGCCGCATCGACCATGTGGATGGGGCTACCTCCTACTAGGGACCGCAAACGTCGGGAACTCGCTCGGGGCCGGATCTACGGTCCGTCACGTACGGATACAACCGACAACCGGTATGTCGTTGTTCCCGCGTCCCGTGTTAAGGCACGGTCGGTGGTCTTGCGATGCCCATACTCTTTCTGGTCCTGATATGGCCGGGTTATGGAGATGCTGAGGGTCACCTGAGAAAACCGGCGGCGGAAATGGCGGGCGGCGCGTGTTGTCCGGAACGCCGAGATCACCCGCCCGGCGTTAGCCTCATACCCGTGGCATCGAATCTGGAGCGGAATCTCGCCTATGTGGAGGAATCCGTCGTGGAAGACGAAATCCTCGTCAGCGCGCGGGAACGGGCCACCGAACTCGGCGCGATACCCGTGCCGCCCTCGGTGGGTGCGCTGCTGAGCATGTACGCGCAGTTGCTCGGTGCGCGCGCGGTGGTCGAGGTCGGCACCGGCGCGGGCATCAGCGGCCTGTGGCTGCTCGACGGCATGCGCGAGGACGGCACGCTCACCACCATCGATTCGGAGCCGGAACACCAGCGCGCGGCCAAGGAGGCGTTCCGCGCCGCCGACATCCCGCCCGCGCGCACCCGCCTGATCAACGGGCGGGCGCTGGACGTGCTGCCCCGGCTGGCCGACGGCGCCTACGACCTGGTCTTCATCGACGCCGCGCCGCTGGAACACCCGGAGTACGTCGCTCAGGCCGTGCGGCTGCTGCGCGACGGCGGCGCCATCCTGCTGCACAACGCGCTGCTGGGCGGGCGCGTACCCGATCCGGCGCAACGTGATCCGGCCACGCAGGCGGTGCGCGCCGCCACCCGCGCCATCGCGGAGAATCCGGAACTCACCTGCGTGCTGATTCCGGTCGGCGACGGATTGCTTTGCGCCTCACGCGGTTAGCGATTCGCGGGGCAGTCTGATTCCACCCCGGAATCCGGGGTATGCGCTGAGAAAGAACTCAGTGAGGAAAACAGTTATGCGTGAACTAACACCCCTCGAAGTAGCGGCTATGGGGGAAGTCGTGACCGAACGGCGCACGAGTTGGTTGCGGCCGACGATGATGGCCCTGCTGCTCGTGATTCTGGGAGCGGTGCTGGTGATGGTGGTGGTGAGCAACACCGATTTCGACACCGGCCCGGCGAAAACCACGCCTACCCCCGGTCCCTGTGAGCCGTTCTGCACCCAGAACGTCGCCCCGCCCGCCCCGTAATCCCGCTGTCGACCGCGCGCGTACTCCGGCCGAATAGGCCTGCCGCCGAAGTTTTTCCGGAATTCCTGGCCGCCGTGCCGTTTCTTCATCGCAGCCGCACCACCCGCCGGCGTTCGCGAAACAGCCGCCGAACGAGCACGGTTCGGCGCATGATGCCGCGAAAGACCGAAGATCCCCGATACTGGTGGAAGTCATGTTCCGAGTGGATCCGGAGGCGGGTGCGGCATGGTGATGATGATGTTTCTCTGGGACGAAGACGAGCGTCGTCCGAAGCCGATTCATTGGGGCCGGACCATGATCGCTTTCGCCGCGGTGCTGTTGTTCGCCGTGCTGGTGGTCTATTTGGTGAGTACCGCCGATTTCGGTGGCGCCTCGAAATCCACCGTGCCACGCACCCCGGGCCCTTGCGCGCCGTTCTGCATCAATTCGCCCGCGCCCGAGCCGGGCGCGCCCTAGCCCGATCCAGGCGGTACTACACCCAGACGCCCTTGCCGACCGTGACGACACCGCCGTTGCTCACGGCGAAGCGGCTGCGGTCGCGCGCCAGGTCCACTCCGATGATCTCGCCCTCGCCGACGACGACGTTCTTGTCCAGAATGGCGTGCCGGACCACCGCGCCGCGCCCGATCCGCACGCCGGGCATGAGCACGCACCCCTCGACAGTGGCGCCGTCGTCGACCATGACGTTGCCGCTGAGCACCGAATTGCGGACGGTGGCGGCCGACAGGATGCTGCCCGCGCCCACGATGCATTCCTGCGCCAGGCCGCCCTGGGCGAACTTGGCGGGCGGAAGGTTCTCGGTCGCCCCGCGGATCGGCCAGTGACGGTTGTAGAGATTGAACACCGGATGCACCGAGACCAGGTCCATGTGCGCGTCGTAGAACGCGTCGATGGTCCCGACATCGCGCCAGTAGCCGCGGTCGCGGTCGGTGGCGCCCGGCACGTCGTTGTCGGCGAAGTCGTAGACACCGGCCTGCCCCGCCGCGACGAGGGCCGGGATGATGTCGCCGCCCATGTCGTGGTCGGAGTCGGAGTTGTCCGCGTCCGCCCGGATCGAGTCCACCAGCACCTTGGTGGTGAAGACGTAGTTGCCCATGGACGCGAAGGTGACGTTCGGGTCGTCCGGGGTGCCGGGCGGATGCGCGGGCTTCTCCAGGAACTGCGTGATGCGGCCGGACTCGTCGCTATCGATGCAGCCGAACGCGCTCGCCTGGCTGCGCGGCACCCGGATGCCGGCCACGGTTACACCGGCACCGGAATCGATGTGATGGCGCACCATCTGCTCCGGGTCCATCCGGTAGACGTGATCGGCGCCGAAAACCGCGATGTATTCCGGGTCCTCGTCGTAGATCAGGTTCAGTGATTGCAGGATCGCGTCCGCGCTGCCGGTGTACCAGCGCGGTCCCAGCCGCTGCTGGGCGGGCACGGGGGTGATGTACTCGCCCGCGAAACCGGACAACCGCCAGGTCTGCGAGATGTGCCGGTCGAGCGAATGCGACTTGTACTGGGTGAGCACGCACAGCCGCAGGAAACCCGCGTTGACCAGATTGCTGAGTACGAAATCGATGAGACGGTAGGCGCCGCCGAACGGGACGGCGGGCTTGGCGCGGTCGGCCGTGAGTGGAAAGAGTCGCTTGCCCTCACCACCGGCGAGCACGATTCCGAGTACGTGCGGCTGGCTCCTCACACCTGCCAAACTACCGGGTGAAGCGCCCGTGAGTGGCCGCCGCGGACGCGAACGTTTAGTTTGGATCGGTGAGTTTCGGCACGGATGGCGGACGTTCGCCGGTGGATTCCGGCGAACGGGACCGGCTTCGCGTCGCGATGCTGACCCGCGAGTATCCGCCCGAGGTGTACGGCGGGGCCGGGGTGCACGTCACGCAGTTGACGGCGCATTTGCGTCAACTGTGCGAGGTGACCGTGCATTGCATGGGTGTCGACCGCGCCGATGCCGTGGTCCACCAACCGGATCCGTCGCTCTACGCCGCCAACGCCGCGCTGCAGATGATGTCCGCCCAGTTGCGGATGGCCGACGCGGTGGGCGATGTGGACGTGGTGCACTCGCATACCTGGTACAGCGGCTTGGCCGGCCATCTGGCCGCGGCTCTCTACGGCGTCCCGCACGTGCTGACCGCCCATTCCCTGGAGCCGCGCAGGCCGTGGAAGGCCGAGCAGCTCGGCGGCGGCTACCGGCTCTCGTCCTGGTCGGAGCGCAACGCCGTCGAGCACGCCGACGCCGTCATCGCGGTGAGCGAGGGCATGCGCCACGACGTGCTCGACGCCTACCCCGCGGTGGACCCGGACCGCGTGCATGTGGTGCACAACGGCATCGACGGGGCGGTCTGGCATCCCGGCCCCCCGGCGGGCGGCGAGCCGTCGGTGCTCACCGAACTCGGCGTGCGGGCCGATCTTCCCCTCGTCGCCTTCGTCGGCCGCATCACGCGCCAGAAGGGCGTCGGCCACCTGCTGGCGGCCGCCCGCGACTTCGACCCCGACATCCAGCTCGTGCTGTGCGCGGGCGCGCCGGACACGCCGGAGCTGGAGCACGAGGTCGCCACGGCCGTCCAGGAGCTGCGACAGCGGCGCGGTGGGGTGTTCTGGGTGCGTGAGATGCTGCCGACCGAGCGGATCCGGCAGATTCTCGCCGCGTCGGCACTGTTCGTGTGCCCGTCGGTGTACGAGCCGCTGGGCATCGTCAATCTGGAGGCGATGGCCTGCGCGACCGCGGTGGTCGCCTCCGACGTGGGCGGCATCCCCGAGGTGGTCGACGACCGCAACGGCCGACTGGTGCACTACGACGCGGGCGCAGCCGAGGACTACGAGCACGGACTCGCCGCCGCCGTGAACGAAGTGGCCGGTGATCCGGAGCTGTCCGCTCGCCTGGGCGCCGCGGGGCGCGAGCGCGCGATCTCCGAATTCGATTGGTCACGCATCGCGGCGCGCACGGTCGCGGTCTACGACGAGGTCAGAAAAGGCTGAGCCGGGCGATCAGGCCGCCCGGCGGTAGGTGCCGACGACGACCGACGCGGTGACCTCGACGGTCTCCGGCAGCCGCGCGAGACGCTCCGCTCCGGCGGCCGCGTGATGCGCGGACGGACCCATGCCGACCACATGTTCGACATCGGTTCTGGCGAGCGTCATCGGATACTCGATCAATGTCCGGTCCACGGGTTCGAGATGTCCCGTCATCGCGGCGTCGAGCCTGCTGTTCTTGTCGGGGTCGACCCGCACCATGTCCAGCGGCTCGATCAGTTCGCCCAAGTGGCGCTCGGTGGGTGTGGCGACAACGAAGCGACCGTCCTCGGTGAGCACCCTGGCGATCTCGCCGGGATTGCGCGGGGCGAAGACGGAGAGTACGCAGGCCAGCGCGCCGTCGCGGATCGGTAACCCGCGCCATGCGTCGGCCAGCACCGCCGCGGCGCGCGGGTGCGCGCGGGCGCACCGCCGGACGGCGGGTTTGGCCACGTCCAGCCCGATGCCGACAGCCGGGGGAGCGGCGTCGAGTGCCCGAGCGAGGTAGTAGCCGGTGCCCGCGCCGACCTCCAGCACCGGACCGTCCGTCCGGCGCGCCGTGGCGGCGCGCGCCACAGCGTCCGCGATCGGCCTGAAGTGGCCCTCGCTCTGGAAGGCGGCGCGGGCATCGAGCATGGCCGCGGTGTCCCCGGTCATCTTGGTCGACGCACCGGTCAGCAGGCTGACGTAGCCCTGCCTGGCGACGTCGAAACTGTGGCCGCGACCGCAGCGCAGTGCTCGATCCCGCGGTTCGAGCGCGAGCGACGCGGCATCCCGGTGCGCCCGCAGGCATTCCGGGCAGGCCAGGACGTCGGCCGCGTCGGCGAGGGCCGAGTGCTCAGCCGGGGCCACTCAGCTCGTGACGCTCTTCAGTTCGTCACCGAGCGCCGCTGCTTCGTCCGGCGTGAGCTCGACGACCAGACGCCCGCCACCCTCGAGTGGAACCCGCATGACGATTCCACGCCCTTCTTTGGTTGCCTCGAGGGGACCGTCCCCGGTACGGGGCTTCATGGCCGCCATCCTCTGCTCCCTCCAGATCTGCGCGGTCCTTGCGCACTTTTTGGAACTCCAGTTGTCACCAACCAGCGAGCTCGCCGGCGTTTGGCGAGCTACACCCGTCCCATTCTTCCCTATCGCCGATAGGGACGGATAGCTGAGTTCAAAAAGTGACCGGTCGGCCCGTCTCGGGCCGGGCGCTGCCCACCCAGCAGTCGGCCACATGATCATCGACCATTCCGGTCGCCTGCATCAGGGCGTACGCCGTGGTCGGTCCGACGAACCGGAATCCACGCCGTTTCAATTCTTTTGCCATGGCGGTGGATTCGGGTGTGGTGGCGGGCACCTCGGCGCCGGAGCGCGGGCGCGGGCGCGGCAGCGGGGCGAACGACCAGAGCAACTCGTCCAAGCCGACGTCGAGGTCACGCGCGACGCGTGCGTTGGCGATGGCCGCGTCGATCTTGAGGCGGTTGCGGACGATGCCGGCGTCGGCCATCAGCCGGGCGACGTCGTCGTCACCGAACTCCGCGACTCGCGCGATCGAGAAATCTGCGAACGCCGCGCGGAAGGCCGGGCGTTTGCGCAGGATGGTCAGCCAGGACAACCCGGATTGGAACGCCTCCAAGCAGAGCCGTTCGAACAACGCGTCGTCGCCGTGCAGGGGCTTGCCCCACTCGTAGTCGTGATAGTCCCGGTAGAGCTGGGAATCCAACGGCCACGCGCAGCGGATCAGTCCGTCGTCGGCGAGGGCGCTCATTTCGACTCCGGCGCGATCGGCGTCTGCCATCGCGCGGCCTGCGCCTCGGCCAGTTGGTGCTGGAGCTCATCGATCCGCGCGGCCAGCCGGGCCAGCGCCCAATCCACCTCTCCGGCTTTGTAGCCGCGCACCACCTGCTGGAATCGCAACGCGCGCACGTCCGCCCCGGTGATCCCTTCCACCGGCAGCACGGTGGCCGTCGTACCCTCCGGCAGCGGCCCGAGTTCCTCCGCCCGCCCGAACACCGCACTGGCCAGTAGGAACAGCACCGCGGCGACCAAGCCGACGATCAGCACGTACAACAGCATGGTGAGCATGGGACCGAGCTTATTAGCGAGCACCGACAGTCGGGCTCGCGCGTGGCCCTACAAATGCCGGGTGGTGTCGATGCCGAGCGACATGCCCGCGAGGCCGCGGCGGCGGACGGCGAGCTTGTCGGCGACCTCCAACAGGGCCTTGGCGGCCGAGTTCTCCGGATCGCGCAGCACGATCGGAGTACCTTCGTCGCCCGCTTCGCGCAGCGCCTGTTCGATGGGGATCTGGCCGAGCAGCGGCACGGTCGCACCGACGGCGCGGGTGAGCCGGTCGGCGACGGCCTGCCCGCCGCCGGAGCCGTACAGGTCCATCCGGGTGCCGTCCGGCAGGTCCAGCCAGGACATGTTCTCCACCACGCCCGCGATGCGCTGCCGGGTCTGCAACGCGATCGCGCCCGCTCGCTCGGCCACCTCCGCGGCGGCGGGCTGCGGGGTGGTGACGACCAGGATCTCGGCGTTCGGGATCAGCTGTGCGATGGAGATCGCGACGTCGCCGGTGCCCGGCGGCAGATCCAGCAAAAGGATGTCGAGGTCGCCCCAGAACACGTCGGCGAGGAACTGCTGCAACGCCCGGTGCAGCATCGGGCCGCGCCAGACCACAGGGGTGTTTCCCTGGGTGAACTGCGCGATCGAGATCATCTTCACGTCGTGCGCGACCGGCGGCATGATCATCCGCTCCACCTGCGTCGGCCTGGCGTCGGTGCCGAGCATGCGCGGGATGGAATGACCGTAGATGTCGGCGTCCAGCACGCCGACCGACAGGCCACGCGCGGCCATGGCCGCGGCGAGGTTCACCGTCACGCTGGACTTGCCGACGCCGCCCTTTCCGGAGGCGACGGCGTAGACGCGGGTCAGCGAGCCGGGCTGGGCGAAGGGGATGACCGGATCGGCGGAGTCGCCGCGCAGCTGCTTGCGCAGTGCGGTGCGCTGCTCGTCGTCCATCACGTCGAGGTCGACGCTGACGGCGCCCACACCAGGCACGTCGGCGATGGCCCTGCTCACCCGCTGCGTGATCTCGGTGCGCAGGGGGCAGCCCGCCGTCGTCAGATAGATCTCCACGTGGACATCGCTATCAGCGCCGATGACGACGCTTTTCACCATGCCCAGTTCGGTGATCGGCTTGCGGATCTCCGGGTCGTCGACCTTCGCAAGGGCACCCCGCACATCCGATTCCGTAACCACTGGCATGGCCGGAATTTTAGGCGTGTCAAATTTTGGGCAGGTCTCCGGCCCGGGGTGCGACCCCCGTGCTGTAGGAGGTCTCCCATGCCATGACGTTCGCGACATAGGCCATGGAGTGGTTGTAGCGCAGGATCGCCTTGGACTGTTGCGCCAGGTCGCGCATGTTCAGGCCGCCGTCGCAGAGGTACCTCCCCGCCGTCAGCGCGGCGTCGAAGAGGTTCTGCGGATCGGCGATGCCGTCGCCGTTGCCGTCGGCCCCGTAGCGCTTCCAAGTGTCGGGCAGGAACTGCATCGGGCCGATCGCGCGGTCGTAGCTGTCCAAGCCGTCCAGCGCGCCGTCGTCGGAATCCCGGACGACGTGGTTGCCGTTGAGCGAACCGTCCAGCACGGGGCCGTAGACGGGGCTGAGCGGGTTGCCGTCGGCGTCGGCTTTGCCGCCGTACGCGTGGGTGGACTCGACCCGGCCGATACCGGCCAGCAGCGACCACGGCATGCCGCACACGGGGTTCTCGGCGGCCAGGACCCGTTCCGCGTTCTGATAGGCGGCGACGGCGATGCCGGGGACGCCGAGCGGCCCGGCCTGCATGGCGGCGGCCTGCCGACCACTGGGCAGCGCAACGGTTTTCACCACGGGCGTCGCCGTGGGCGCGGCCTTGGCCATTGCGTGAGCGAGGAATTCGGTCCCGGCGACGGGCTCGACCACCGATTGCGCGGCGCCCTGAACGTCCTGGCCCTCCGGCGTATGGACGGCGGTCGCGAGCGGCGCTGCCTCGCCTACCTCGGAGGCGGCCGTGACGGATACGAGCCCTGCGGGAACCAATCCGGTCAACGCGATGACGGAACTCCGTCGAACGGTGGCAGGCGGTTGTTTTCGATGACGCCCCACGGTGTGGTGACCCTCCCATGGCTCGCTGTGAGCCCTTTGTTACGGAACCAAGGGGAAGGGTACCGCATCCGAGATCTTTTTGTTACTGCTTCGTGATCTGATGCCAGGTTTGAATCACTGCTGGGGCGCGGGTGGCGCGGGAAGGGGGATGACGATGCCGAACGGCAGGGTGATTCCGGGCGGCGGCGTGGGTGTGGGTTCGGCGGCGGTCGCCGATTCGGGTTCCGGTGCGGGTGGTGTGGTGGTGGCGGCGGGTTCGGATTCGCGGCGAGACTCGTTGTCGCGGGCGGGTAGGTCACCCGGGATGGGGGCAGGTTCGGCGGTGGCGAGCGTGGTGTCCGGCTGTCCGCATCCGGCGGCGAGCTGGTCCTGTGTGCCGGGTTGTCCTGCGGGAGCGGGCTGTCCTGCGGTGCCGGGTTGTCCCGCTGTAGCGGCCTCCGCGGGTTTGTCCGCCCCGGCGGCATCGGTGGAACCCGGGTTGCGCGGCTCGGCCGGTGTGGCGCCGTAAGGTTGCTGCGGTGCGAGCGGTACGCGGGCGGTCCCGGGTAGGTCCGGGAACGGCATCGGAGCGGGAACCGATTGCCCGACACAGGGATTCACCGGCGCTGGAGCCGGGCAGAAGATCCCGCACGGGATCGGCGGCAGACCGGGGAGCGTGATCATCACCTGCGTCGGCTGCGGTCGCGGCCGGGGCGCTCGATACTGTCCGGCCGGATCCGTGGTCGGGGTGGTGGTGCGCACCGCGGTCATGTCCGTGCCCGGCCCCACCGGCGGCAACGACCCCGGCGCCACCAGATCCGGCGACACCCGCACCTGCGTCGGCGAACCACCCGACCGATAC
>NZ_JBFAXY010000026.1:0-123417 GCF_040681035.1 Nocardia sp. NPDC051911 | reverse complement strand
CGACTGGCTCCACTTCTACAATCACCACCGAGCCCACTCCGCCATCGGCGGTCGCCCACCGGTCACCCGACTGACCAACCTCCCCGGACATCACAGCTAGCCGGGCTGATCCGAGGGCGAGCCGAGCAGCGGCGTCTCCTACGATCCGTTTGTGGCGGTGGTCTTGGTGACGGGCATGTCCGGCACAGGGAAGTCGACGGCGCTGGTTGCGTATGCTGCCCTCCAGCCAGGTGCTGCGCGGTCAGGCCGCGAGCAGAGATCGTGTGCGTTCGGCGAAGTCCGCGACCAAAGGATGTGGACCGAAAGCGACCATGCGCCGCTGGATGTCGCGTACGGCTTCCACGGAGCGAGAGGACTTGACTTTTCGGGCGAGATCCAGTGTCCGCACGCCGGTGGCGTGAGCGGCCTCGAGGTCGTGTCTTTGCAGGTGGGTGACCGCGAGCGCGGCGTGCGAGAGCGCTCCTCGCCGTGCTCGGTTCTGCGCACGGGCGTAGGCGATCGATCGGCGGGCGTGCGATGCGGCTTGTTCCGGCTGTCCCAGATCGCGAAACGCGTTCGCCCACTCACCGCAGATGTATGCCTGATCGATGAACAGTGCCCATTCGGGTTCACGATCGGGCTCGATGCGAGCGAACGCGTTTTCCGCGGCGTTGATCGCACGCGCGGCACCTGTCTTGTCACCGATGACGGCGAGCGAGCGGGCCTCCAAGGTCCACAAATCCGCGAGGCAAGCGGGCGCGTCCACCTTCGCCAGGCCTTGGCGGCCCGCCTGCGCGAGGCGTCGGCCTTCGTGCGGATGCCCGAGCAAGGTCGCCTGGTCGGCCAGTCCGGCGAGGACGTGCGCGCCGAGCGCGGGATCACGTGACTCTTCGGCCAAGCGCAACGCCTGGATCAGATACCGCTGCGCCGTGCCGTGCTCGCCGTTGTCGAACGCCATCCATCCGAGCAGGTAGGTCTGTTCGGCCGCCGCACCGCACAGCGCCACGCGGACGTCTTCTGTGTGCGTGCGCCGCAGCAGCGGGTACACGTGCTCGTTCATGTAGGCCGCCAGCACCAGCCGCCCCGAGCCACCGCCCTGGAAGATATCCATTTCTTGGAATGTGCCGAACATGTTCTTCACGGCGGTGACGTCCTCGAGCCGTACTCGCCGACGTTCATCCGGTAGCTGATCCAGAGTGTTCAGCAGCCAGTCGCGGGACGGCCCGATCGCCGCGACGGCGGCGAACGGAGCTGTGGCAAGGAGCTTCCTGCGATCCACGTCTGCCCTCCCGAGGTCTGCGACCGCTTCCAGTGTCCGTGTCCACGATGGGTGGTAAACGAGGGCGCGGTCAACGGCCGGCATCTCACCCAGACCGAGGTCATAGGTCGTCACGCGATATCCGAAGTGCGCCGAGAACAGATCCGCGAGGATTGCCGGAACCGGCGGGCGCGGGCGTTCTCCCTCGTCCACCCAGCGCCGCACGCTGGACGCGTCGGGCCTGATCTGGGGCTCGCCCCATTCGACCGCCAGCGTGCGCACGCGGCGCGCCAATTCGCTGCGACTCCAGCCGGAACGGGCCAGCCACTGGGAAAGGTGCATGTTCGCACTGTTCATCACGCCCGCCATTTCGTCACCGGAAGAAGCCGATCCACCACCTTTCAACACCCGCTGCGACCTTACTCGCCACGCATCCGAAGTGTGTGCTGAATACGCGCCCGGTCAGGGGGAGCTCAGCGCGAATCTCACCGCGCGCCCCCTCCCGCTTCCTGGTGGTTTCCGCATATCGCGGTACCGGGCGCATCTCCACCGTCGATTGATCTGAGCAGGGGGTTTGATGATGGGCCGGGTACTTTTCGGGAACACACCGCTGTCCCGGTGCGCCTACTACCGGCAGGTGTGCGATCTGCCTGCGGAGGTCGATCCGCCTCAGGTGGGGCGCATAGTGCTACGCATGGGGGTGGCGTGGGCGGTGATCATGCCCGCCACATTGGGGCAGGACGTGAAGGTATGGATGCAGCGGCACCACCACGCTCTCGGGCCGATCATGTCGCATCCTCGGTCGAAGCGGTGGACGTATCTGACGCAGCCCGACCTTCCCGATGACATCACGCTGTTCGCGGAGATGTTCCGGCTCAATGTCTCGCTGGTGTGCGCCGGTGGAACCGTGGCGTTGCCGAGTCCAGCCGATCAAGGGACCACGTTCCGTTCCTGGGTAGTCCGACCCGCCAGCGCTTTTCGCCCCGCTGGAAGCGTCGTTGTGGCCGCTATCCGTGGATGCGTGGCCGAAAGCATTGCTCGCCGGAAGCGGGGCATCGCGTATGCATGAGGCGCCTGCGGTGTGGAACACGTTGAGGCACTGCGGGATCGGCGGATGCGAACGCTGCGATCTCATGTTCGACACGCGCCGACGGAGCCGCAACGGTGAACGGCGATCAGCGCGGCGTGTCTCCGCTGCCGTCCGAGCCGGATGTCCATTTGTCGGTGTTCTGGCACGGCGTCCGGATGGATTTCGTCGCCTGCGTCACCGCCGCGTGCTTGTTCGTCCAGGAATGGCGTGCCCGGCACTGGCACGACGCAGTCGAGGTGTCGATGGACGACACCGACGGGTATCCGCGCCTGCCGTGCGAGCGGTTGTATCTGGAGCCGTGAAAGTCGGCCCGAACGCGCTGCGGCCCGGGCAGGGTTCCGGTCGTAGTCGCGCAACCATCGAAATTCGGGTAGCTGCCGGTCGATGTGGGTGTTCGGCGCGAGCGCGCGTTGACAAGCCCGGTTTCTCAACCGATCCGGAGCGAAGCTGGGTTGCCGATCAACGCGCGCCCGCGTCAGGTACGAATGCCCGACGGAGTGGCTCGAGGTCAGGGGGTGTGCTCGCGTGCGGTGAACGCGGCGACCAGGCCCTGGGCCGTTCCGTCGTTCCGGTCCCCGAAGAGCTCGGCGGTTTGGGTGGCGACCTCGGTGCTGCGGGCGAACATGTTCTGCTCGTATTCGCTCAGGGCGGTCTCGATGTCGTCGGGGTGCGCGGCGAGGGCGTTGCCGAGTTCGGCGCCGTCGAGCAGGGCGAGGTTGGCGCCCTCGCCGTTCGTGGGCATGAGGTGGGCGGCGTCGCCGAGCAGGGTCACCCCTGGTATCCGATCCCACCGGTGCCCGATCGGTAGGGTGTAATGCGGGCGCCAGACCGGCGGGAGGTCGGCGTCGGTGATCAGTGCGGTGAGTTCCGTTGCCCAGCCGTCGAACTCCTGCGCGATCCGTGCGGTGGCCGCGGCGGCATCGGTGAAATCGATGGCGGCGAACCAGTCGTACGGCCTGGCGAGCACCACATAGGCGTGCAAGGTGTCGCCCCGTTCCCGGTGCGCGTGGATCTCTCGGCCCGGCGAGGGCGCCATCATCGACCCGCCGCCGACCGCTTCCGCGGCGGCGGGATGGCGGGTGTCGGCGTCGAACAGGTAGGTCTCGACGAACGACTCGCCGGTGTAGTCGGGTACGGCGGTGGACAGCAGCGGCCGGACCCGTGACCACGCGCCGTCGGCGCCGACCAGCAGGCTCGTGACGACCGTGCTGCCATCGGCGAAGGTCACCTCGTGGCGGCCCGCGCCGAGAGCGCGAGCGCCGCTGAATTTGTGACCCCATCGGACGGTGCCTGCCGGCAGCGAGTCGAGCAGCAGTTGTCGCAGTTCGCCACGCTGCACCTCGGGGCGTCCACCGGTGCCGTCGTCGGGTTTGTCCAGCAGGACGGTCCCGTTCGGGTCGAGGACCCGCATCGCCTGGCGGCCCTCCAGGATGAGGCCGCGGAATTCGTCCATCAGTCCGGCCGCCGCGATGGCGAGTTGGCCGTTGTAGTCGTGGATGTCGAGCATGCCGCCCTGCGTGCGTGCCGTCGGGGTCGGTTCGGCCTCGTACACCGTGGCCGGGATGCCGTGGACGTGCAGGACGCGGGCCAGAGCGAGTCCGCCGAGTCCGGCGCCGATGATCGTTACTGACTTGGTCATGGTGACGAGAGTGCTGGGCAGGGATTGCACCGTCCTTGCGCCCGGCTTGCACCCGCATGCGTCCATCCCCCGTATGCCGCATACGGCCACGCGCAGCGTGAAACTCGTCAGGCATCCAGCCATGAAACGCCTTGCCTACGTTCAGATCTGCACTGGGAATGGATCGACCGGACTGACAGCCCCGGTTGCTCGACAGCTTTCACGAAGGGCCGGGCGCCGGGGCCTACCGGGCCCGTACACGTTTGCAGTGCAGAGCACCTCATTGATCTGTGTCCCCGACTTGTCCGCGGAACCGACGTTGGCCAGAATCGTCGGCGGGTAGGGGGTTGAGGTCCAAGTCCGCGGAATCCGGCGCTGAGGAACCACCGATAGCTATTCGCATTGTGCGGCAATGAGTTTCAGTGGTGTCGTCTTGCGGCATCGACCTTCCTGCGCGGGTCGACATCTCGACACCGGCGTTGACCCCTGCTGGTTCGTTACACGGCGGGCAGCAACCGCGTGCGGGGTGCATGATGCCGGCGAGGGGCGGGCATGTTCCTTCCCGTGCCTGGTGGGGGGGGTTCGATGAAGGAGCCGAGGACAATGAGGTCGCGTGAGGATCGGAACGAACCCGTTCGGGCGGAGCGGGGTAGCGGTGTGTTCGAGCGGCCATGGATGAGCACCGGCGTGACAGGCTGTCGATCGAATCTGCCCGCCGGCTCCAGCGCCAGCTGCCGGCCGAGATCACACCGGGGCTGACCGACAGCGAATTCGACGCCATCGAATCCCGCTACAACTTTCGATTCGCCGACGACCACCGAGCCTTCCTGGCGGCCGGACTTCCCGTGGACGAGCCTGAGTCCGGATGGCGAGGCTGGCCGGACTGGCGACGCGACGACACGGAAGTCTTGCGTGCGTGGCTCGCTCAACCCGCCGAGGGTGTGCTTTTCGACGTTGAACACAACGGTTTCTGGCACCCGGCATGGGGTGACCAGCCCGCTGATCCGATCCGATGTCTGGGGATCGCGCGCCGCGGGCTCGAGGCCGCGCCGCGGCTGGTTCCTGTTTTCGGTCATCGGTTCCTGCCCGGCATCGCGGGGCAATGGGGTCACCCGGTGCTGTCGATTGTCCGGACCGACGCGATTTACTACGGCCTGGACCTTTCCGACTATCTTCGGCATGAATTTCTGAGACAGGCCAGCGACCTCGACTTGGCTCACGCAACAGTTCCCTTTTGGAACTACCTGCTCGGCGACAGCGGCGGACCACCGACCTTGCGGGTCGTCGCACCGTCTGATCCCTACGCTGTCAGTCCCGACCAAGCCGTAGAACAACTGCGCATGCTGGCGCTGGAACGTCTCATCGGACGCCCGGTGGAACCGCAAAAGCTCATCGAAGCTGCCCTCGTCGCACTGGTTGTCGATATCGACAGCGAGTCCCTGCCTCTGCTCGGCGGACTCACTCGAGCAGAGCAAGACCGAGCCGAGGAACTGTTCGACCAGGTGCTGGACGAACTCGACATCGTGGCAACGATTCCCACCGGTGAGCGCGATGTCCGGCACCTGCTGGTTCGATGGTGGCTTCGTCAGATCATACAGGGCCATCTGCCGCCCGTGATCGGTGCCGAACTGATCGCGACCCAGGCTTGGATGCAGCTCGACCGGCCGCAATCGCTGCGCCCGCTGCTGGAGCTCACCGACCGCTACAGCGACTGGGAAGCCAACCAAACCGCCACGCCTTCCCAGCTTGCTACAGACATCGTCACTGCGGCGCAGGGGCTACTGAACGGCTCGTGGGCGTACTGATCAACTCTCGGGCAGGCGAAAACAGTTCGACTTGGGGTCTGGGCTGGGACATCCAGCGACTTCGCGGCCGATGGTGATGCTCCGGATAAGCGCGCCGCTAGGGCTGTGATCAGTCACTTTTGTCGTACATTTGCCGATCCGGACCCACCTGCCGGGGCCGAGTCCGGGGTTCTGGCCGCCAGTGGGTCCTCGGGCTCTGGCTGCGGCCAGCCCGTCGCGGGCGTGTTCGGACATCAGGGCGAGCGGAACCCGACCCCGTGCTTCCAACTCTGGGAGGTGGATAGCCTCCAGCGAGAACGGACGGCTGATGGGAGTGGACGTGAACATCGAGGAAATGCTGGACCGGCTCGGCTCGGTGATCGGGCCGCCGCCTGTGGGCGGAGTGGTCCCGGTTCCGTGGGAGCTCGGGCCCGAGACGATCGGTTTCCAACTGCCCGCGGACTACCGGGCGTTCGCCGACCGGTACGGGATGGTGAGCATCAGGGACGAGCTGCACATCTACACACCATCAGCAGCGCCCAGCCCCCAGATCGGGGCGCCGCTGGGTTTCGAGGGATTCTTGTACTTCACGACGGAGCCCTACGGATACTGCGCCATGCTGGCCCAGGCCTACCAGGGCGGGGACTACGACGAGTGCCCGTATCCGCTGTTCCCGGCCGAGGGCGGGCTTTTGAAGTGGGGCAACAACTGGAGTTCCGACCAGTTCTTCTGGCTGATGCGGGGCCCGGACTCGGACCGGTGGCCGGTCGCCGCGAAGTTCGACTCGATGCGGGAGTGGGACCTGTTCGAGGGCGGCTTCCTGGAGTTCGTGCTGGCGGCGGTGACGGAGCAGTACCCCTACCACGGGGATGTCGTTCCCGGCGGGACGACGCAGATCGGCGATGGCCGTGCCTATCGCGCTCGGGGTGACTGGTCGAAGCAGTTGTGGCAGTGAGCCCGCGAACATCGACCACCGCGGGTCGGGGCGGCTTCGCGCCGAGCGCGCAGGCGTGAGTGGCAGGCCGGATGCCTGCCATCCGTCAAGGATGCTCCGACGATCCGGCTCGGCACTCCAGCTCAGAGCGCGGGGCACTCGCGGAACGAGCTGTGGGCGGTGGGATCCGGAGCCGGGGGTCGGCGTTCGTCCGCGCTTTCGCGCCTTGGACACTCGGGTCGGCGGGACGCGCGATGCCGCCGAGCCGGCCCAGCCCCCACAGCATCAGTGCCGACAGGGCGTAGATCGCGCCGACCCAGCAGGAGCCCAGCCATCCCCACGAGCTGTATGCCCAGGTGGTCGTGATGGCGCCGAGGGCGGATCCGAGGGAGTAGAAGGCCATGTAGACGCCGATGACGCTGCTGGCGCGGTTCGGATGGGCGGTGGTCAGCAGGTGCTGGCTGCTCACGTGCACGGCTTGGACGGCGAAGTCGAGCAGGACGATACCGGCGATGAGCGGCCAAAGGCTCGATCGGGCTTGGGCGATGAGCAACCAGGAGCCGGTGAGCAGAGCAAGTGACCAGCCGGTGATCGTTTGCGCGCGACCGGAATCGGCCCACCGTCCCGCACGGGCGGCCCCGAGCGCTCCGGCCAGCCCAGCCGATCCGAACAGCCCGATCTCGGTGGTGCCCAGCTTCCACGGCTCGGCGCCGAGTGGCAGCGCGAGCCCGCTCCACAGGGTCCCGAAGGACGCGAACAGGAACAGGGCGATCAGGCCCCGGCTCAGCATCAGTCGATCTGTGCGCACGAGCTGCCCCAGCGATGCCAGCACCTGCGTGTATCGCACCTCGCTCGTCCTGTGGTCCGGGTGGAGCCTCGCTCGGGCGGTGATGGCGAGCACCGCACAGGACGCGGCGAGCAGCGCGTAGACCGCTCGCCAGCCGACCGTATCGCCCAGCGCGCCCGCGAGGACACGGACACCGAGAATGCCGATCACCACGCCCGAGGTGACGGCCCCGATATTGCGGCCCCGCTCGCCCGGCTCGGAGACAGCAGCGACATACGCGACCGTCACCTGCACCACGACTGCGAAAAATCCCGCGATCGCCAGCCCCGCCATCACGGAAACACCGTTCGGTGCTGCGGCCGCGATAGCGGTGCCCACCGCGGTGAGTGCCAGATGCGCGGTGATGAGGCGGCGGCGGTTCACCACGTCTCCGAGCGGCACCAAGATCACCAGACCGGCGAAGTAGCCGATCTGTCCGGCGGCGACCAGCCCGCCCAGCGACTGCGGCGACAGCCCCAGATCCCGTCCCGCCGCTTCGGTTACGGGCTGGATCGCGTAGATGGTCGACACCGCCACGGCGCAGATCAGCGCCAGGATCCATCGCTGCGATCGTGTGACTCCGGTCGACACCACACCTCCATCATTGGTAGCAAAATGAAACCATTGAAGCGTAGGCATAATGGTTTCGTATTGCAACCGATAGGGAGGAGTGCGATGACGACGCCGCTCGGTTCCGCACGCGAGTGGACCGACCCCACCTGCCCCGTAGCCCGAACGATCGACCTGGTGGGCGATCGGTGGAGCTTGCTGATCGTGCGCGAGGCCATGGACGGCGCGGCCGCGTTCACCGAGTTCCAGCAGCGCCTGGGGATCGCGCGGAACATCCTCGCCGACCGCCTCCGTCGGCTGGTGGATCACGGCATCCTCACCAGCAGCCCGAACCCCGGCGGCAAGCGGCACATCTACGAACTCACCGAAGCCGGGCAGGACCTCTTCACCACGATTGTCGCGTTGCGCCAGTGGGGAGAACGCCACGCCTTCACCGGCAACGAGCCGCGCTCCACACTCCTGGACCTCGACGGCAGCCCGGTCGCCGAACTGCGCCCGCAAACCCCGGCAGGCAAGACCCTCACCGCGGCAACGACCCGAGTCGACAAGGTCGGCTGAGCAGGAGTTGGCGGTACCAGCGGCGCGCGGCGGGTAAGTTCGATCGACCGCCCATCCGAAACAGGAGTCAGCAGTGCCCATCGAGCACGAAGCCAAGATTCTCGACATCGACCCCGGCGCCATCGAACAGCACCTCATCGACAAGGGCGGCCGGAAACTCGGCGAGCGGTTCATGCGCCGCTACGTCTACGACATCGCGCCGGGCGATGACTCGAAGTGGATCAGGCTGCGCGACAACGGCAATGGGACCACACTCGCCGTCAAGCACATCACCAGCGACGCCATCGACGGCACCCACGAAGTCGAGGTGAGCGTCGACGACTTCGCCGCCGCCAATGCCCTGCTCGAGATGCTGGGTTTCACCGCGAAGTCCTATCAGGAGACCAAGCGGATCAGTTTCGTCCTCGACGGCGCGCAGCTCGAGATCGATACCTGGCCGCGGATCCCGCCGTATCTGGAGATCGAAGCCGCGACCAAGGACGACGTCATCCGGATCGCCGGACTGCTCGGCTACACCGAAGCCGATCTGACCGGCGAGAACACGATCAAGATCTACGCGCGGCACGGCATCGATCTCAACACTGTCGGCGAACTACGGTTCTGAGTGTCGATCTCGTCGCGCGTGGCGACAGTCGCATGACGGGTGGCCACAATCGTCGCCTCTGGGGACCACAAAGCGCTGTGGACCCAGGCGTGATGCTCTGGGCCACAGCGCTCTTCGACGGACTTACTTGACGCTGACCACCTGGCCGGAGGGCTCCTTGGCGTACAGCGCCTCGATCTCCGCGCTGTACTTGGCCGCGATGGGCGCGCGTTTGAGCGACATCTTCGGCGTCAGCTCGTCGCCGCCGGGTTCCCAGACCGCGCCCAGGACGGTGAAGCGTTTGATCTGTTCCACGCGGGACAGTTTGGCGTTGCCCGCCTGGACCGCGGCGAGTACTTCCTCGACGATCTGCGGCCGGGCGGCCAGGGCGGCGATGTCCTCGCCGGTGGCGTCGAGTTCCTTGGCGCGCAGGGCGGCGACGTCGGGGTCGAGCACGATCAGGGCGGCGATGTAGGGCTTGGCGTCACCGATGGCCACGACTTGACCGATCAGCGAGGAGGCGGCCTTCACCGAGTTCTCGATGTTGCTGGGGGCGATGTTCTTGCCCCCTTCGTTGATGATCAGTTCCTTCTTGCGGTCCACGATCCGCAGGTAACCGTCGGCGTCGAAGGTGCCGATGTCGCCGGTGTGCAGCCAGCCGTCGGAGTCGATGGCCTCGGAGGTCTTGTCCGGCATGTTGCGGTAGCCGCGAGTGACGATCGCGCCGCGCACCAGCACCTCACCGTCGGCGTCCAGTCGCACCTCCACGCCGTCGGCCGCGCGCCCGACCGAACCGGGGCGAGGCTTGTCCAGTTCGGTGTAGGTGCCCACGCCGGTGGTTTCCGACATGCCCCACACCTCGCTGACGGTGAAGCCGAGGCCGAGGAAGTACTCCAGGGTCTCCGGCGGGATGGGCGCGGCGCCGGAGGAGGCGACTTTCAGGTGATCCAGGCCCAAGGCGTGGCGCAGCTTGGACAGCACCAGCGTCTCGGCGATCCGATGCTGCGCGCTCAGCAGGGGACTGCGTCCTTTGCCCGCCAGATCGGCGCGTGCGGCGGCGATTCCGGTGCTGATCGCCCAGTTGGCCAGCGCTTTCTTGACCGGGCTCGGTTCTTCGGCGAGTTTGCCCTCGACACCGGCCTTGATCTTCTGCCAGACGCGCGGGACGCCGAAGAAGGTGGTCGGGCGCGCGTCGGGCAGCGCGGCGGCGACTTCGCGCGGGTCGGGGACAGTGGTGATCTGGATGCCGGTGAGCAGGTTGAGCGCGTGGGCGGAGATCCGGTCGGCGACGTGCGCGGCGGGCAGGTAGGACACCACCCGGTCCTCCAGGCCGACCTGCAGCGGGCCACTGACCAGGACGATGATCTGGGCGAGCACGTTGCGGTGGGTGATCTCCACGCCCTTGGACGGTCCGGTGGTGCCAGAGGTGTAGATCAGGGTGGCCAAATCGTCGGCGCCGACGGCCTGCCAGGCGGCGTCGAAATCGAAGTCGGCGGCGGGCGCGGCCTCCACCTCTTCCAGGGTGACGGTGCCCTCGGCGGGGCCGTCGACCAGGATGATGTGGTCGACCGGCACGCCGGAGGCGGTGATCCGGTCGAGGAAGACCTGTTCTGTCACCACGATTTTGTTGCCCGCGTTGGTGAACAGGTGGGTGATCTGCTCGGGGGAGCTGGTGTTGTAGACGGAGAACGGGGTGGCGCCCAGATGCAGGGCGGCGGTGTCGACGAGATTGAACTCGGGGCGGTTGGTGAGCATGATGCCGACGGTGTCGCCGTGGCCGACGCCGAGCCCGGCCAGGCCCGCGGCGATCGAACGCACCCGTTCGGCGTACTCGCGCCAGGTGTACTGCTGGGTGCCGCCCACCTTGCGCAAGGCGATCTGGTCGGGGCGCAGCCGCGCGGTCTCTTGGAATGCGGCGGGAACGGTGTACACCGTTTTGCCCGACTGATGCGCGTATCCGATTTCTGTTGTCGTCATATCCCTGTTCCCGATAGCGCTGGCGTGAACCGGGCGCCGGTCCGCGCCGACGCCCGATCCAGGACTCGAAGCCGTGACACAGCGCGATGAAGGCACTGTCAGTCCTACGAGTCGGCGCGCCACATGTGGCGCGGCTCACTCATGGTAGCCACAGGCGGGAAGCCGGGTGGGGCAAACTTCAACAATCCTTCAGGCACCGATCAGATCCGGCGCGGCGCCGGGCCCTGGACGCGGACGGACGTTCTCACCGGGTGCGAGCACGACCGCGTCCACCGCCCCCCGCAGTTCGCCGGTGGGAGCGCTGTCGTGCTCCTCGAACGCCCACGGCGCGGAGTCGGTCGGGATCCAGTGCTTGCGCCGGGTGCGCTTGGCCTCGAGGTACTCGCGGGCGCGTTCGCTCAGCGCCCGGGTACGCAACGGCACGGGGGTGACCCGCAACCCTTCCTGCCGCAGGGCCTCGACCTTGGCGGGATTGTTGGTCAACAGTTGCACCGAGCGCAGTCCGAGTTCGGCCAGTGCGCGAGCGGTGGCCACGTAGGTGCGCCCGTCGGCGGGGTAGCCGAGGGCTTCGTAGCTCGAGAAGGTATCCGCGCCCGAGCGCTCGCTTTCCCGGTAGCCCAGCGCTTTGGCGATCAGGCCCGCGCCGCGGCCCTCCTGTTCCAGGTAGACCAGCACGCCCGAGCCCGCGGCCTGGATGAGATCCAGCGCCTTGTCCAGTTCCGGCCCGCAGTCGCAGTCCTGCGACCGCAGCGCCTCTCCGTAGAGGCAGCGCGAGTGCACCCGCACCAGGCAGCCGTCGGCGACCGCGCCGAACAGCAGCAGGTGCCCCTTCTCGCCCTCCCCGGTCAACTCCACCACCCGAACTCGCAGATCATGCCCGTTGCGACGGAACCGATGCTCGGTGTCGGCAGGATCCACAACTTTGGTCAATGCTCCTCCGTAGCGAGTTTGTAAATTCGCTCGACCTCACTCACCAGTGGCATTGCCCCGGGGACATCCCCGATCGATTGCGTCGCCACCATTGCGGCGGTCGCCCAGACGTAGTCGTTGCGTTCGGCGGGGCGGCGCGTCGAAACGAGACGATATACCAGGGCGGCGGAGAAGGCAGCGTGAGCGCCCACCGAGTCCTCCAGCGCCGTCGGGAACGGCTGGAATCGGTCGCTGACCTGGTCCGACCACACCTCGCACCGGAAATCCTGGATCGCGCAGACCGCACCGACGCCGAGCGCGCGCAGCCTTGTGGCGGTCGGCTCGCCACACCGGGTCGCGTCATCGCCGGCCATCGCCAGCGCTTGCAGGTCCTTGTCGCCGCCGACGAGGTAGTCCACCGCCCCGAGATGCTGATACAGGTACTGCGGGCGTTCCAATCGCGGCGCCGGATGCACCACCACCAGCGGCCGCCGCGGCAGTTCGCGCAGCTGCCCCATGATCTGCTCGATGACGCCGGTGGGTTGCTCGAACGTCAGCAGCACCGCGTCCGCGGTGGCGATCGCCGAACGGATCGCGTCGGTCCGCAATTCCTGCGCGCTCAACCGGATTCGCTCGTCCTTGCAGCCGATCGTGCTCGCCGCGCCGGTACGGGCCACGATCACCGCGGTCACGGGCGTCGGCGCGAAAGGCACCACTTTGACGAGTTCGGTCTCGACGCGTTCGCTGCGCAGGTATTCCAGGATGCGATCGCCCGCGTCGTCGTCGCCGACCGCCGAGATCAACCGCACCCGCAGCCCCAGCCGGGCCGCGGCCACGGCGCGGGTGAGGCCCTTGCCGCCGGGATGCTCCCGGTAGCTGCCGCGCGCGGTCGCGCCGGAGCCGGGGATACGGTCGACCACGTACATGTGGTCGATGACCGCGTCGCCGATCACCGTGACCACACTGCGGTCGTCCACCGGAACGGTTTCGGCCGCAGCGGTTTCCGTCGCGGCACCGAAGTCGACGACGTGCGCGCCGTCGAACACCGATGCCGTGGCCAGTTGCGCGGCCAGTTCGGTGAACGCCCGGCGCTCGGGGGCGCCACGCAGTGAGCGCACCGTCAGTGTGCCGGGAATCGGTTGCGCCCCAAGGGCTTCGTGCAACACCGCCCATCGCTCGGCGAGATATTCGCGCCGCTCACCCAGGTCCGGTGCGTAGAGCCTGCCGGGATCCACTCCGGCAGGCGGGTTTTCGCGCAACAGCCCCAGTGACAGTTCCGCGTCGACGACGAGCCGGTGGGTGGGGCCCAAGCGCAGCGCCAGTTCGCGCACCAGCGGCAGCACCGCCTCTTCCCGGTCGACGCCCGCACGCCGGGCGTACTGCCGCACGGCCAGCAGATCCAGCAGGGGTAGTACGTCGATCTCGGTGCTGCGCAACCGATCCGAGCTCAGGCCGGAGCGTTTGCACAAGCGGGTGAGGATATTGCGAACGGCAACCATTCCCGAATCCTGCGGGACCATGGCGATGCCACCCTCCTCTATCGGCGCGACACCGGGCCGTCGCGCGCATGTTGGCCACGCAAATCGGGTTTAGCCAGCGGGCAAATTGTCAATTACCAAATTACAACGGCAATTGCGCGCGGGGAACGGCAAATGCCACACTGTATGTGGCGATCCCCATCGCACCACCAGGCACATCGGGAGGGCTGGTGATGAGAATGATTCTTCAGATACGGCAGCCGCGACGGCGACGGCAACACCGCTCCGGCGGATCCGATACCGAGCTGGTGCCCAAGCAGGTGAGGGACTGAACCAGCCGCCGGACGCTCCCCGCGGCAACGCGCCGGTCATCACCCGCCTCGCGGCGGCACACCGGTACGCCGACCACACGCCGTAGCGCCCCCGGCCTCTCGGCCCGACGGCCGCTACCCACTCCGTTTCCCGAATCCCACAGCCGTGGCGCCTGCCACCGCGCCGATCCAGCCTCGCACGCCACCCTCGGCGCGCGACGCCCACCGACTCGCCCGATACCGCGGCGCCCCCGGCCGCCGCACAGCAGCGAGCCACCCCCTGGACCACCCGGCCCGGCAGCGGACTTCTCCGGCCCGGGCACACCCACCGCGCCCGCCGGACCGGCGGAACACACGATGCGGCGCCTGCACCGCGCCGCACCAGCGGATGCACGACAGGAGGCATTCGTGATCATCGAACTCAGCACCCTGGAGCCGGCCTCACTCCACCTGTTGCACCGGAGACCGCGATGACCATACACACCACCGAATGGACGATGACCAGTGACATAACCCCGGAATCGGCCTACCGCGACACCGACGCGACCGACAGCTGGCGGCTGAGCTGGCTACCGGACCGGCGGCTGACCCGGGGCCAGGCACTGGCCGGGATGTCTTTGGACGAACTGCTCAGCGACCCGCACGTCGTGCACGACCGCATGACCCAGGCCCGCGTCGAGGCCTATGCCGACCAACTGGGCATCTTGCGCGACCACGCGGTGATCCTGCTCGCCAAGCGAATGGCCGCTCGGCTGGGCCAGCAATTGCGGCCGAAGGGAGATCCGACACCGCCGGGGCATCGACCGCGCTCCCGGCGAGTGCGCACCCGCACTGCCGAACCACCGTTCGTGCTCGGCTAGCGCACCTGATTCAGGCGTGGGCTTTGTGCTCCGCGCCGACGGCCTCACCGATGCTGCGATAGCCCCCGGCACGCAACCGCTGCGCCAGCCCACGATGGATCCTGCGCATCCAGAACGGGCCGCCGTAGATGAAACCGGTGTAGCCCTGCAACAACGTCGCCCCGGCCAGGATGCGTTCCCACGCCTGGTCGACGGTTTCGATACCTCCGACCGAGATCAGCACCAGCCGGTCACCCACCCGCCGGTACAGCCGCCGCAGCACCTCGAGCGAACGGTCGGCGACCGGCGGACCGGACAAGCCACCCGCCCCCATAGCGGCCACCTGCGCCGCGTCGGTGCGCAGACCGTCCCGGCGGATGGTGGTGTTGGTGGCCACGATCCCCGCCAAGCCGAGTTCCACGGCCAGATCGGCGACGGCGTCGATGTCCTCGTCGGACAGATCCGGCGCGATCTTCACCAGCACCGGCACCCGCACACTGTCCAGCACCGCCCGCAGCAGCGGCCGCAGCGATTCCACCGCCTGCAGATCCCGCAGGCCCGGCGTGTTGGGGGAGCTGACGTTGACCACGACGAAATCGGCCAGCGGCCCCAGCAGCGCGGCGCTGGTGGCGTAGTCCGCGGCCGCGGCCTCGGGCGCCACGATCTTCGTCTTGCCGATGTTCGCGCCGATCGGCACCCCACCACGCCGGTCACGCAGCCGTTCGGCGGCCGCGGCGGCGCCGTGATTGTTGAACCCCATCCGATTGATCAGAGCGCGGTCGGCGGGCAGCCGGAACAGCCGCGGCGCCGGATTGCCCGGCTGCGGCTGCGCGGTCACGGTGCCGATCTCGGCGAAACCGAACCCCAGCGGCGCCCAGGCATCCACACCGTCGGCGTTCTTGTCGAAACCGGCGGCCAGTCCCAGCGGCGCGGGGAACTCGACCCCGAACGCCTCGGCGCGCAGGATCGGATCGCGGCTGACGAGGACCTTGCTCATCGCCCAGCGCAGCGGCGCGAGCCAGGCGGCCAGCCGCATGACCGCGAAGACCAGGTGGTGGATGCGTTCCGGCGCGACCAGGAACATCAGTCGGAGTAGCAGGGCGTACATCGGCTCACATTCCGGGTTCGGGCTGGGGTAGTAGTGCGGATTTTCGCCGCCGCAGCAGCACCCGCCTGCTGCCGTCGGTGTAGGCGCGCACCCGCGAGAGTTCCCAGCCGCCGAACTCCGCCTGGATCGCCAGCCGCATGGACGCGGTCACCCGCGTGACATCCGGCGGCAGCCGCAACGGCACGTACTCGTAGTCGTCGCTGGTGGTTTCCCAGCCCGCGGGCAGTGCGCGCCCGCGCCCCCGATGTGCTGCCGGTTCGGTAGATGCCGCGGAATCCTCGTCCGCATGTGGTGTCCGAGCCATCAGTGCCCTCTCTTCCGATCGTCCGCACCGATCCGTTGCAGACCGTCGCCGGTCGCGGACCCCACGAACAGATCACCGGTGCGTTGCTCGACAGCCACCGAGTTCGGTTGCCTGACGGTGGCGTAGCGGCCCACTTCCTTCGGTATACCAGTCGACAGGTCGAATCCGACGACCTCGTTGCGCTGCGTGCACGTCACCCACACGGTGTCCGACCGCTGGTCGTAGGCAAGTGCGTAAGGCGAAGATCCTACCGGGAAACGCTGCCGCAACACGAGTGGTCCCGCGGTGTAGACCAGCAGTTCGCCGCCCGCGGTGTCGGTGACCACGAACCGTCCGCGCGTGTCGCCGATCAGCTGCGTGGCCCCGTCACCGGCGCGCAGCGCCAATCCGGGGCGCTGTTCGCCCGGGTCGAGTTCGAAAATGGCGGTCTGATGCCGGTCGAGCACGGTCAGGTTCCCGTCGGCTTCGGCCAGCACGTCGGCGGAGACGAGCCCGGACACCGTGCGGGTCACCGCACCGTCGGGTGCCAGGTCCAGCACCCGGCCGTCGGCGGTGCCGACCAGCAACCCGCCGTCGGGGCGTGCGCGTACCGACCGCACATCGCCGTCGACGGCCACCGCGGACACCGCCCCGGAGGCGAGGTCCACCCGCAGCACCCGCCCCGGTGCGGCCGCCAGCATCTCACCCGGCTTGCCCGGCGTGAGACCGCCCGCGCGATCGGGCAACGTCACCGTGCGCACCACCGGCGCGGCGGCGGCGGGATCGAGCACGGTGAGGACCGAACCGTCCAGACCGGCCAGCAACCCGCCGCCGGAATCGGCTTGCAGCTCGGCCAGCGGACCGGCGGGCAGCACCCGCCCGACCGGCGGCGTCGTCACCGCAGGCGCGACCGCGGGGGTGGCCGGTTCCCTGGTCGGCAGATCAGGGCCGCCCGAGCCGGAGGAGCAGCCGGCCAGCAACACCAGCACCGCCGCACCCGCGAACACCGAGACGAGCGAGCCGCGAGGACGCATCCACCGAACTCCTTCTACCGACGAATTTTCCGCAACCTCACCATCTGACCATGATGCGGCAACCAACCGACCGACCGGGGTGGCGGCTCGAGCGGAATGTCGGCGGCGGCGGCTACGGTGGAGACCACACTGTCCGATACAGGGAGATCCGGGTTGAAAGCCGACCATACGTCGGGATTTGTCATCGACGACATCACCGTAGGCCCCCACGCGCACGGCTTCGGGACCACCGCCGAGGGCCACCCCTTCGCGTTCCGCACCATCCGCGCCACCCTGACACTGGAGATCTACCGCCGCGATCTGGGCGATGCCGTCCCCGGCCCGGAGGACGTGCTCGCCACCGCCGACGCCACGGTCACCGACATCGACCTCGACGACGAGCGCAGTGTCGCCGCCCTGGTGCGGGATATGATCCCCGACACCGCGACGATCGAGACCGCCGCGGGACGGGACGTCACGACCGTGCGTGCCCTGCTGGGACGGATCAGCTCCGTCATCGAAGGTATGTAGGAAGTGATGACCCACACACCACTCGCCCGCGCCGCGCTCACCGCCGCCGGTCTGCTGCTGACGGCGGTCCTCGCCGCGTGCGACACCGGAACCGACGAGGCCGCCGTCGACGCCGCCCGGTCCTCGGCGAACGCGTCGCTGTCGTCCTCGATCGCCGTGTCCTCCCGTGCCGCCCACCCGCCGCTGCCCACCGCCGCCGACCTGGACGCCCAGATCAAGCGGGCACTGGACCCTGCGCTGCCCGACAGCGAACGCACCGCCCTCATCGAGGACGGGGAATCCTTCCGCCAGGCCATCCCCGACATGTACAAGGCGCTGCAGGACAACCCGCGCGCCGTCTACGGCGTCACCGACCCGGTGTTCGACAACCACGACGGCACCCTGACCGCCACCATGCGGCTGGACAAGGACGGAACCGGCGCCGCGGTCCGCACCACCGTCGTGCACTTCGTGCTCGTCGACGGCAAGTGGAAGATCTCGCGCACCGACCTGTGCGGCATCCTGCGCTCGGCCGACTACCGCACCCCGGCCTGCGGCTGACCCGCGACGCGATGCGCCGTTCCGGATCACTGCGGTGGGGGCGGTGGGTCCACCGCAACCGCTACCTCGTTCTCGCCCTGTTCGTACTGTTCGTGCTGGTCTCCGGCTGGTACGGCCGCGACCTGGCCGGGCGGCTGACCCAGGAGGGCTGGTTCGACGAGAGCAGCGAATCGGTGGCCGCGGCCGAACTGGCCGACCGCACCTTCGGTCGCGACACCGACAGCGACCTGATCCTGCTCTACACCGCACCCGACGGCGCCACCGTCGACGACCCGGCCGTCCGCGGCCCGGTCACCCAGCACCTGGCCGGATTGCTGGCCGCCTACCCCGACCGCATCCAGAAGATCGACAGCTACTGGGACAGCCCGTTCTCCGCCCAGGCCACCGACGCCACGCACACCCACGCCTTCGCCAGCGTCGGCCTGCGCGGTTCGGGCACCGCGACGGTGCAGAACTACGCCGCGATCGAAGACCATCTCGGCGCCGGACGCGCAGGCGGCGGCCCGGGCGGCACGACCGTGCAACTGGCCGGATTGCAGCCGATCGTCGAAGGCATCAACACCGGCATGCAACGCGACATCAAACGCGCGGAAATGATCGCCCTGCCGTTGGTGGCGATCCTGCTGTATTTCGTGTTCGGCGGCGTGATCGGCGCGCTGCTGCCGGTGCTCATCGGCGGCATGACCATCCTGGGCACCCAGGGCGCGCTGCGGGCGCTGACCGACCACCTCGACGTCAACGTCTTCGCCAGCGCCGTGATGACCCTGGTCAGCCTGGGCTTGGCGATCGACTACGGCCTGTTCACCGTCACCCGCTTCCGCGAGGAACTCGCCGCGGGCCACACCATCGAAGAGGCCACCGCCCGCACCGTCGCCACCGCCGGGCGCACCGTGCTGTTCTCCGCGGCGATCATCGCCCTCAGCCTCGGGGCGCTGTTCATCTTCCCCAACGGGGTGCTGCGCTCGGTGCCGCTGGGCGGTATCAGCTCGGTGCTGCTGGCGGCGCTGCTGTCGGTGACCGCGCTGCCCGCGGCGTTGAGCATCGTCGGACGCCGCATCGACTTCCTGGGGTGGAAACGCTTCTCCCGCAGCAAGACCGAGGCCCAGATCGACGCCGGTTTCTTCTCCCGCCTGGCGCTGTGGGCGATGCGCCGCCCCCTGGCGGTGGCCGTGCCGATCGTGCTGGCCCTGCTGGCGTTGAGCATCCCGATACGTCACATCGAATTCGGCGGCCTGAGCGAACGCTATCTGTCCGACGACAACCCGGCGCGAGTGGCGCAGGAACGTTTCGACGCCCTGTTTCCCAGCTTCCGCACCGAGCCACTGAAACTGGTGGTGCTCGGCGCCGACCCACAGCAGTTGAGCGACATCCGCTACGCCGCCAACCAGATCCCCGGCCTGACCGGACGCTTCGAACCCGCCGCACCCACCAAGGACGGCATCAACGTGCTCGCCGCCGGGCTGACCGACAAACGCGACGCCGACCGGGTGATCGCCGCACTGCGCGCCATTCCCGAACCGCCCGGCACACAGGTGATGGTCGCGGGCGTGCCGGCCCTGGAACGCGACAGCATCAACGGCCTGCTCGACGGCCTGCCGGTACTGCTGGCCATCCTGGTCGCCGCGGCACTGGCGCTGATGTACGCGGCGTTCCGCTCGCTGGTGCTCGCGCTGAAAGCGGTGGCCATGAGCGCGCTCAGCCTCGTGTCCACCCTCGGCATGCTGACCTGGATGTTCGTCGAGGGGCACGGCGCGGGGATCTTCCAGTTCACGCCAGGACCGCTGATGTTCGCGGTGCTGGCGCTGATCGTGACGGTGGTGTTCGGGCTGTCCACCGACTACGAGGTATTCCTGCTGTCGCGGGTGTCGGAAGCGCGTGCCGCCGGCGCGGACGCACCCGAGGCCATCCGCTACGGCATCGCCCACACCGGCGGCGTGATCACCTCCGCCGCCGCGATCCTCATCGTGGTCACCGGTGCGTTCGGGTTCTCGGATCTGGTGCTGATGAAATACATCGCCTACGGCATGATCGCCGCCCTGATCCTGGACGCCACCGTCATCCGCATGCTGCTGACACCCGCGGTGCTGAAACTGATCTGGCGGTAGGACACCGGCAATCGTTTACGCTTTCGGGCATGTCCGGCACGTTGATCGGCTACGCCCGCTGTTCCACGGGCACAAAGGATCTCACCGCTCAGCGCGACCGGTTGTGTGAGCTCGGCAGCAGCGGGCAACGCAGCTGTCCCGTCCACGGATCGACAGGCACCAACCGTCAGCGTCCCGGGCCCGACCAGACGCGCGCGGCGGCCCGCGCCGGGGACGCTTTCGTGGTCCCGGGACTCGACCGGCTCGCCCGCTCGGTCCCGACCGCGCGAGCGGTCGGTGACGACCCCGCCGCCCGCGGCCTGCCAGACGCGACGACCAGATCTCCCTGACGGCAGCTTTGGGCTCGACCCGGCTGTATCCCCGGCACGGCTGACGGTCGCGAACACAGGACCCACACGGACGTCGGCGACGGTGCCGGGAGAAGACGAGGAAGCTGCGGTGATCGAGCCGAGGGCGTTGACTTGCTGACCAGATCCGAGGTGATCGCACGGGCATACGCCCGATTCGCCCAGCACTTGAGCAACGAGATCAGGAGATTGGCCAGAGCTGATGCCGAACACGGCGTCAGGCCCGTCGCTGGTGAAGCCGCGGAGGCAGCCCGAGTATTTTCCGACGCCGACAGAGGTTTTCGCCATGCTTTCGATACCGGCGACCCGTCGTTCCCGCGTCCGCTGCTGGAACCCGGTTCCGCGCCGCCGGATCGTTTCTACAACGGAGCACGCCTGTGGCAGGTCGACCAAGTTTTTCCCCAAGCTTTCCGTGGACCAGAAACCACAGCAGAGGAAGGCCATATCCGCACAGCGTCGCACAGCACCGCCGGAGACGTTGTCTACCTGACCGACGGCCCCGATATCGCCGGCGTGTACGGAACGATCACGAGCTGGACCGATGTCCGCGACGGCACGATGCGGTTCCATCCCGCGGGCATGGTACTGGGTATCGACGCCACCCGTATCCGGGTGAATCCGATGGCCGCGGAAGGGCATTCGGCGGCCGATTACGTCGAGGGAGTCAGCGACCGCGTATTCACCACCCCGGGTCGCGTCGACACATCCAAGATCGTCAGCGTGGAATTCCAAACCTACGACGACATCATCACCAACCCCGAGGTAACCCTGGTCGCCGACGGGTTTCCCGGCTTCGACGGCCTTGGGCAGGATTCGTTGCGCGACCCCGCAGTAGTCGCCGATCGACTCACCGGCATCGCCGAGGCCGTGCGCAGAAACTACCCGACGATCGACGTCACCATCAGTGCCAACCACCTCTCCAGCGACGAAGCCATCAGAACCTTCCTGGCGACATGAGCACTGCAACAGCGGTGGTCACGGTTCGTCATGTACCCGAGGACACGATCCCTGACCGCACCCCCGGCAGGCGGTGCCGCTGCTGCGGTCAGCGGCGCACCGGCAGCACCAGTTGTGCCCCGGTGACCGGGTGGTCGAGCACTTCGACCGGGTGCTGGTAGACCCGCGTGAGCAGTTCGGTGGTGAGCACCTCGCGGGGTGGACCGTCGGCGGCGATGCGACCTGAGTCCAGGACCGCGACGCGGTCGGCGTAAGCGGCCGCGACACCCAGATCGTGCAAGACGACCACGACCGCGGCGCCGTCGTCTGCGCGCTCGGCGGCCAGACGCAGCACGGCCTCTTGGTGGCCGAGGTCCAGCGCGGCGGTCGGCTCGTCCAGCAGCAGGGTGGCGGTGTCCTGCGCCAGCACACGCGCCAACGTCACCCGGGCGCGTTCACCACCGGACAGAGTCGGGAACGATCGCGTGGCCAGATGAGCGACATCGGTGGCGGCCATCGCGGCGGCGATCTGTTTCTCGTCGTGTTCGCGGCGTTCGGTGCGCACCCACGGCGCGCGGCCCATCGCCACCACTTCCCGCGCGGTGAAGGGAAACCCGACGGTGTGGGTCTGCGGCAACACCGCCCGCCGCCGGGCCATGTCCAACGTCGTCCAGTGCGCCAACGGCTGCCCGTCGAGCTCCACCGTCCCCGCACTCGGCGCCAACTCACCGGCCAACGCGGCCAGCAACGTCGACTTACCGGCCCCGTTGGGCCCGACGAGAGCGACGACCTGCCCCGCCACCGCCTCGAAATCCACACCGTCGAGCACCCGCCGCGCCTGCCCGCCCCCGCGCCGCTCCACACTCACCCCCGACGCCCGCACCGTCACATCTCCCGGACGCGGCCACCCCGGCACCTCGTGCACAACCCGCACCTTCACCCCACATCTCCCGTCGAGTGGCACACCATCGAGAGGTCTTCTCGGCGTTCACCGCAGCCATGCGCCACTCGGCGCGGCCCGCTCATGCCCAGCCTCCGGCCCGGGCGCGGGTGCGGCGCAGCAGGTAGAAGAAGACCGGGCCACCGATGAGGGAGGTGAGCATGCCCAGCGGCAGGTCGGCGTTGTCGACGAGGGAACGGGCGGCGACGTCGGCGGCCAGCAACACCACCGCGCCGACCACGGCGCTGAGCGGAATCAGGATCCGGTGGGCAGGGCCGACCAGCATCCGCACCAGATGCGGCACGATCAGACCGACGAACAAGATGATGCCGGTGAACGCGACACCGGCGGTGGCCAGGATCGCCACCACCACGATCACGTTGCGCCGCAACCGCTCCACGTCGACACCCAGATGGCGGGCCGCCGACTCTCCGAGCGCCAGCAGATCCAGCCGCGGCGCCAGCAGCACCGCCGCCGCCACCCCGACCGCGGCCAGCGGCGCGACCACACCCACCGACTCCCAGGTGGCCCCGTTGAGCGACCCCAGTTGCCAGAACACGATCTGATCGCGCGCGGCGGGGGAGGCCACGAACAGCAGCAGCGCGATCAATCCGCCCGCGAACGCGTTGATCGCGACACCGGTCAACACCAGCGTGACGACCTCGGTGCGCCCGCCCGAGCGCGCCAGCAGATACACCAGCAACGTGGTCGCCAGCCCCGCCACGAACGCCGCCGCCGCCACCGACCACGCCGCCACGAACGCCCCACCCACCACGATGACCGCGCCCGCACCGACCGCAGCCCCCGCCGACACCCCGATCACGCCCGGCTCGGCCAGCGGATTGGCGAACACACCCTGCAACAACGCACCCGCTGTCGCCAGCGCCGCACCGACCAGCATCGCCAGCACCACCCGCGGGAACCGCACCTGCCACAACGTCACCTCACCGGCAGGATGCGCGGGCATCGGCCCCACATCCAGCCCGATCCGGTGCAATACGCTGCCCGCGACCTCGGCGGGCGTCGTCGGCACCTGACCGATCGCCGCCGACGCCACCGCCAGCGCGACCAGCCCGGCCACCGCCACCGCGAACACCAGCAGCACCCGCGATCGGCCCCGCGACTTCGGCAGCGGCGGCACCGGCGGCCGCGCGGTGTCCGTCTCCGAGACGCTCATGCGTGCCCGGTGCCGTACACCGCCGCGCTCAACGCCGCGATCACCCGGCCGGTGTTCGGCCCGAAACTCAGCAGCACCGCATCCGACATGTCCACCACACGCCGGTCGCGGCCCGCCGGGGTCTGCGCGATCCCCGGCACCTTTTCCAGCCCCTCCACACCGCCGACGGACTTCAACCCGTCCGACATCACCAGCAGCACATCCGGCGCCGCGCCGATCATGGCCTCACTGGTGATCGCCGTGAACGGCTCCTTCACCCCGGCCACCGCGCCCGCGTCCCGCGCCCGCAGCGCCGCGATCAACGCGTCCGCACCCGACCCCGGGCCGGCGAGCATCGTGATCGCGGTGGAACGCAGATACAGGAACGCGATGGTCAGCTGCGGGTCCTGCGCGGGCACCGCGGCGCTCGCGGCGGCGATCTCGTCGCGGGTTCGCTGCGCCAGCGCCTGCCCCCGCTGCGCCACCCCCAACGCGCCCGCGACCGCCTCGATCTGCGGCACCACCCCGTCCATCGTGCGCTCCGGATCGAAGTACACGACCGTGACCCCCGCCGCACGCAACTGCTCACGCACCGCGGGCGCCGCGCTGGTGGTGTCGGTCAAGAACACCGACGGCCGCATCGCCAGCACCGACTCCACATTCAGCGACCCGTTGCCCCCGGCCACGTTCGGCACATCCCGCACCGCGGGAAACGCCGCCGAGGTGCTGCGGCCCACCAGCTTGGGCCCCAGCCCCAGCGCGTACACGATCTGGGCGAGGGTGCCGTAGCGATCCACGGCGATGATGCGGGAGGCGTCGGTGACGGTCACCTCGGCGCCGTCGAACGAACGCACCGTCACCGGCAGCGTGGGCGTGGGCTCCGGCCCGATGGGCACCGGATCCAGATCGGTCAGCGTCGCCGTCGTCGGCCCGTGCCCGCCGTGCGAGGACCCGGCGTCGGTACCACACGCGACCACCACCGCCAGCAAGCTCACCGCGAACAACATCGGCAGGGCGCGCCGCCATCCGGTTCGGATCCGACTCCCACCCCTGGCCGCTGCAGTGCTCATGCAGGCAAGGCTAATCTGTGTCACTCCGCGCGTGCACTGACGTCGTCCAGGGCCGCGGCGATCGCCCGCGGCAACTCCAGGGTCTCGGCGGCCAGCACGCCGGTGAGCTGCCCGATATCGCGGGCGCCGACGATCATGCTCGCCACACCCGGCCGGTCCCGGATCCAGGCCAGCGCCACCGCCAGCGGCGAGGTGCCCAACCCGTCCGCGGCGGTCACCAGCGCATCCACCACCCGGGTGGCGCGGTCGTCGAGACCACTGCGGATCTCCGCCGCGGTCGCCTCGTCGGCGCCGCGCGAATCAGCGGGAACACCGTCGCGATACTTGCCGGTGAGGATGCCGCCCGCCAACGGCGCCGAGGCGATCACCCCGACACCGTGGAACCGCGCGGCGGGCACGACATCGGTCTCCGCCCCCCGCGCCAGCAGCGAATACGGCGTCTGCGCCGCGGTCACCGGCGCCACCGCGGCCAGACTGGCCAGCTGCCAGGCCCCGAACCCGCGCACCCCCGCGTAACGCACCCGGCCCGAGCGCACCACCTGCTCCAACGTCGAGGCGACCTCCTCCAACGGCGTCCGCGGATCCCACACCGCGACATTCCAGATGTCGAGATGGTCGGTGCCGAACTCCAGCAGCGTGCGGTCCAGCTGCCGCAGCAGCGCCCGCCGCGAGGTGTCGACGGTGACCTGCGCCGCCTCCGGCATCCCCGCCGCGGCGAATCCCCACGGCGCGATCCCGGCGCAACCGCTGAGTACCAGCTCGTCGCGGGAGACCAGGTCACCGAGCAATTCGGCCAGGATCCGCTGCGCGGCCCCGCCCGCGTAGGCGGGGGAGGTGTCCACCAGTGTGCCGCCCGCCTCGACGAACGCCACCAGTTGCCCCGCCGCGTCCTCGGCGTCGGTGTGCGCACCCCAGGTATGGGTCGCCAGGCCCATCCGCGACACCCGCAGGCCGCTGCGGCCCACCGTCCGCTGTTCCATCACCGTGTCCGCGCATTCGTCACGGCGCCAAGCCTAGAGTGTGGATACGCGACTCGGCGGCCACCAGCACAGTGGGTCGCGCTCGGGTGCGGCGAGCACACCCGCGACCCGCGCGGCGGCGGCAGCGCCACGGCCGGGCACGCCGCCGCGGCCTCGACACTGTACTGTCGCTGCGTGATTGGCGCGGTGGTCAGGAAGAATCGACCGATCGCCGCACCAATGCCCAGGTAGCAACGCGTATTCCGCGCGGAAGTGGAGGATGGTTCGTGGTCGGCGAGTCGATGACCTGGGTGCAGGCCTTGGTGCTGGGTCTGGTGCAGGGACTGACGGAGTTCCTGCCGATCTCCTCCTCGGCGCATCTGCGCATCGTCTCGTCGGTCTTCTTCGGCGACGACGCGGGCGCCTCGTTCACCGCGGTCACCCAGCTGGGCACCGAGGCCGCGGTGCTGGTGTACTTCGCCAAGGACATCTGGCGGATCCTGTTGGCCTGGTTCGCGGGTCTGCGCGAGCAACTGACCACGCGCGGTCGCCAGCAGATCCCGCTGCACGATCAGCCGACGACGAGACTTCCGGTCATCACCGCCGACCACAAGCGCGTCTTCGACGAACAGGCCCAGCGCGAACTCGACTACCGCATCGGCTGGTATGTGATCATCGCCACCATCCCGATCGGTGTGCTGGGATTCTTGCTCAAAGACGAGATCCGCACCGGCGCCCGCAATCTGTGGTTGGTGTCGTTCATGCTGATCTTCTTCGCCCTGGTCATCGCCGCCGGTGAACACTTCGGCCGCAAGGATCGCCCGATCGAGCAACTGACCACCCGTGACGGGCTGGCCATGGGTTTCGCGCAGTGCCTGGCGCTGATCCCCGGTGTCTCGCGCTCGGGCGCCACCTCCACCGCGGGCCTGTTTTTGGGCTTGGAGCGCGAAGCGGCCGTACGGTTTTCGTTCCTGCTGGCCATCCCGGCCGTGACCGCCTCGGGCCTGTTCAGCCTGCCGGACGCGTTCGAACCCGCTGGTGAGGGCCTCAACGCCAGCGGACCGCAACTGCTGGTGGCCACCGTGCTGGCGTTCGCGGTCGGCTACGCGTCGGTGGCGTGGCTGCTGCGTTTCGTGGCACGGCACTCGCTGTACTGGTTCGTCGGCTACCGCATCGTGCTGGGCGCGATCCTCATGGGTCTGCTGGCGGGCGGGGTGGTCTCGGCGACATGATCGCTAGGCTGACCGCATGACGGTGATCCTGTTGCGGCACGGTGTGTCGACCTCGAACACCGCCCGCACCCTGGCCGGTCGCAGCACCGGCGTCGAGCTCACCGAGCGCGGCGAGGAGCAGGCGAGGGCCGTGGCCGAACGACTGGCCGGGCTGCCGATCGAACGAATCGTGCACTCCCCGCTGCTGCGCTGCCAGCGCACGGTCGCGCCGCTGGCGGAAAAGTTCGGGCTGGAACCGGTATTCGACGACCGGCTGGTCGAGGTGGACTACGGCGAGTGGACCGGGCGGCCCATCGCCGAACTCCTGGAGGAACCGCTGTGGAAGGTCGTGCAACGGCACGCCTCCGGCGCGGTGTTCCCCGGCGGAGAAGGGCTGGCGCAAGTACAAGCCCGCGCGGTCGCCGCGATCCGCGAACACGACCGCGCCCTGGCCACCCAGCACGGCCGCGACGCGCTGTGGGTGGCGTGCACCCACGGCGACGTGATCAAGTCGGTACTCGCCGACGCCCTGGGCATCCACCTCGACGGCTTCCAGCGGATCCTCGTCGAACCGGCCTCGCTCAGCGTCGTGCGCTACACCCCGACCGCACCGTACGTGTGGCGGCTCAACGACACCGGCGCCGACCTGTCGGCCCTCGCCGCCTCCGGCGCTCAACAGCAAGCGGCGTCGTCGTCGACGCCGGGACCCGAGGTCTCCGGACCAGTCCCCGGTGGCGAGCTCGGCAATAGCGCAAGTGCGGATAATGGGAATGCGGAGCGTCGAGATTCCTTGTAAACAACCGAGCGGTCGTTGTATGGAATCCCCGCGCCGCGGGTAGTCGATCAGGGTCATATCAGGAGGTGCATGTGTCACGCGCAATCCATGTATTCCGCACCCCCGATCGTTTCGTCGCCGGGACCGTCGGTGAGCCGGGTGATCGCGCGTTCTATCTGCAGGCCGTGCAGGAACCGCGCGTGGTCAGCGTGCTGCTGGAAAAGCAGCAGGTCAAGGTGCTCGCCGACCGGATGGGTCTGCTGCTGGACGAGGTCGCGCGCCGCTTCGGCGCCGAAGTGCCCCCGCAGGCCGAGGACGTCGCCGACAACGCACCGCTGGTCACCCCCATCGACGCCGAGTTCCGTGTCGGCACCATGGGCCTGGGCTGGGACGCCGACGCGGGCGCGGTGGTGGTGGAACTGCTGGCGATCACCGAGACCGAGGTCGACGAGTCGGTGGTCCTCGACGACACCGAAGAGGGGCCCGACGCGGTGCGGGTGTTCCTCACCCCGATCCAAGCCCGCGAATTCGCGCTGCGCTCCACCCGGGTGATCGCGGCGGGCCGCCCGCCGTGCCCGCTGTGCGGTGAGCCGCTGTCGGCGCGCGGGCACATGTGCGTGCGCACCAACGGCTACAAACGCGGTGAGATCTTCGGCGCGGCCGAAATGGAGGAGTGATTCGGTGGCCGAGGCCGGGGACGGATTCCACAACGGTGAACTGACCGTGATCGGGCGGGTCAGCACCGCCAGCAACGTCACCCTGGTCTGCGACGTGAACGACACCGCCACCGGCGAGACACCCCTGCGGGTGGTCTACAAACCGATCCGCGGCGAACGACCGCTGTGGGATTTCCCCGACGGCACCCTGGCCGGACGCGAGGTGGCCTCGTATCTGATCTCCGAGGCGATCGGCTGGGGCGTGATCCCCGAAACCATCTTGCGCGACGGCCCTTTCGGCTTCGGCATGGTGCAACGCTGGGTCGTGGGCGTCGACAACCACACCGACCGCGGCGACCGCCTCGACCTGATCGACCTGTGCCCCGCGGGCGCGGTGCCCGACGGCTTCCGCGAGGTGCTGCGCGCGGTGGACGACGTCGGCAACGAAGTGTCGCTGATCCACGCCGACGATCCGCGGTTGCAGCGCATGGCGGTGCTGGACGTCCTGCTCAACAACGCCGACCGCAAGGGCGGGCACGCGCTGGAAGGGGTGGACGGGCAGGTCTACGGCGTCGACCACGGCATCTGCTTGCACACCGACCACAAACTGCGCACGGTGCTGTGGGGCTGGGCCGGGCAGCCCATCGACGACGGGCTGATCGCCGACATCACCGCCTTCGCCAAGCAGTTGCCGGGCGCGTTCGCCGACACACTCGGCGAGCACATCACCGACGCCGAGATCGACGCGTTGATCGAACGCACCCAGCAGGTGCTCGACGACCCGGTGATGCCGCTGCCGCGCACCTCCCGGCCCATTCCGTGGCCGGCGTTCTGATCGCGACCGCTGCCGTGCGCGGGGTTTCCTGGCACAGTTGAAGCTTCGAGCGCTCGGCGCGACGACGAGGAGGACGCGATGCCCCACTCCACTCCCGATCGCGCGGCGCCGGTGGTGCGGGTCGCCGTCGGCGCGCCGACCTACCGCATCGCATTGCACTACGTGCACCTCTACGACAAGAAGCCCTACCCCGACACCGACCTGCACCTCTACGACAACGGCGTCTACTGGCTGAGCTCGGCGGGGGAGAACCACTTCGGCGTCTACGTCATGACCGAGGGTTCGGTGGACTCCGGGCGGTTCACCATGCGGTTCATCTCGTTGCCTTCCGCGGACTGGGGCGATACGGTCGCTTATCACGAACTCGAGTTCGACGTCGCGCGCGGCGAATTCACTCAGCTCGCGCTCGCCGACACCGATCCCGACATCCCCGAACTGGACGGGACGTTCGCGATCGGCCCCAACACCGTCACCGATCCCACCCGCGGCACCGACAGCTGATTCAGCGAAACCGTAATTATTGACATCCCACGATTTGCTGGAAGACGCAGGTCGCGGCAGGCGACCCTACCGGCCGCATGGGCGCGGCGACCGGGCCGGGGCCCGATGATCTCCACCACACCTTTACCCTCGTAAGCATGCAGTCCTGGTCCGATACCGCCCTCCCCACCGTCCCTGGAGCAGGACCGCCGTTGCGGTTGTACGACACCGCCGACCGTCTGGTGCGCCCGGTCACCCCCGGCCCCACCGCCACCATGTACGTCTGCGGCATCACCCCCTACGACGCCACCCACCTCGGGCACGCCGCCACCTACCTGACCTTCGACCTGGTCAACCGGCTGTGGCGCGACGCGGGCCACGACGTGCACTACGTGCAGAACGTCACCGACGTCGACGACCCGCTGTTCGAACGCGCCGCCCGCGACGGCATGGACTGGCGCGACCTCGGCGCGGCGGAGACCGACCTGTTCCGTGAGGACATGGCCGCGCTGCGGATCGTGCCGCCCCGCGACTACGTCGGCGCCGTCGAATCCGTCGACGAGGTCGTCGAATTCGTGCAGAAACTGCTGGCTTCCGGCGCCGCCTACGTCGTCGACGACGCCGAGTACCCCGACATCTACTTCCGTGCCGACGCCACCGACCAGTTCGGTTACGAATCCGGCTACGACCGCGCCACCATGCAGCGGCTGTTCGCCGAACGCGGCGGCGACCCGGACCGTCCCGGTAAACGCGACACCATCGACGCGCTGCTGTGGCGCTCGGCGCGGCCCGGCGAGCCGTCCTGGCCCGCCCCGTTCGGCCCGGGCCGACCCGGCTGGCACATCGAGTGTTCGGCGATCGCGTTGAACCGCATCGGCCCGGAATTCGACATCCAGGGCGGCGGCAGTGACCTGATCTACCCCCACCACGAATACTCCGCTGCGCACGCCGAGTCGCTCATCGCCGGCCGCCGCTTCGCCCGCCACTACGTGCACGCCGGCCTGATCGGGCTGGACGGGGAGAAGATGTCGAAGTCCCGCGGCAACCTCGTGCTGGTGTCCACGCTGCGCCGCGGCGGCGTCGACCCGTCCGCCATCCGCCTCGGCCTGCTGGCCGGCCACTACCGGCAAGACCGGATGTGGACCGACGCCCTGCTCGAGCGGGCGCAGCAGCGCTTGGAGCTGTGGCGCGAAGCCACCGCGTTGCCCGCGGGCCCGTCGGCCACCGACACCGTCGCCCGCCTGCGCCAGCACCTGGCCGACGATCTGGACACCCCCAAGGCGCTCGACGCCCTCGACAACTGGGCCCGCCAGGCACTGGACTACGGCGGCCAGGACACCGACGCCCCCACGCTGATCACCACCGCCGTCGACGCCCTGCTGGGCGTACGCCTGTAGCCGGTCTCTTGCCCGCATCCCCCGCACGTGATGGGGTACGGGGGTGTGCAAGCTTCCCGGCCTCGGCCTGTTCGGCCCCGGCGGCAAACTGACCTCCCTCAGCGCAGGCGTCTTGCGGCCGGCGGCCGATCCCGCCGACCCGCGCACGATCGCCGCGCGCGCCCGCTTCTTCGGCGCCGACACCGTCGACCCGCAGACCGGCGCCCTGCGCACCGACCGGGTCGTGCTGTCGTGGGTCGGCTGCACCACCTTCGCCCTGGCCATCGGCGGTTCGGTGTTCCTGCTCGACGCGTGGGTGCCCCGGCTGACCAGCACCGGTTACGTCCCCGCCACCCCGCAGGACCTGGTGGACCTGGCACCCGCGGCGATCTTCATCGGCCACGGCCACTTCGATCACGCCGCCGACGCCGGACGCATCGCCCAGGCCAGCGGCGCGGTCGTACACGGCACCGCCGAGCACTGCGCGAGCATCGCCGCACAGGTCACCGATCCAGCGTTCCCCACCGCCGTGCACGGTGACGCGGGCACCGCGATCGGCACCCGGGAGGATTTCGCTGTGGGCGCGGTCGAGGTGACCGTCGTGCGGCACCTGCACTCCGCACGCACCCCGTCCGATCCCGTCGGCGGATCACCGCGCTTCTTTCCCCGCCCGCAACCGGGCATCGTGCTGACCCACCCGCCGACGCTGAGCGGTCTGCTGCAAGGTGTGCCGCGGCTGCGCGACCCCGAAGGAGGGGTGCTGCTGTACCAGTTCCGGGTGCCGGGCTTGTGCCTGGTGTGGCACGACTCGACCGGACCGCTCACCGAACGCGCCCCGCAGGTCTTCGACACCCTCGCCGCGCTCCCGGCCACCGACGTGCAGATCGGCGCGGTGCAGGGCTACAACCAGATCAGCAACGGGCTGCGCGATCCCCGCACCTACATCGAAGCCCTCACCCCCGCGCTGTTCGTGCCGAGCCATCACGACAACTGGCTGCCCGGACTCACCGCGAGCGCGGCGACCTACGACGCACCGTTGCGCGCGGAACTGGAACGGATCACCGCGCCACGGCGACCGGAACTGCGCACCCTGCACGATCCGGCCGACTACGTGCGCCCGCAGCGGCTCACCTTCCAGCTGTGAGCGTGTCCGCGCCGCCGGCGCGGGATCGCTGCCCGTCGGGTTCGTGCACGGTCGCGGCGAGGTCTTCGGCGTAGAGCTGTGCGATCTGTTCGGCGTACTTGTCGGCGATCGGCTTGCGCCGCAACTTCATCGTCAAGGTGACCTCGTCGCCGCCGGGCTCCCAGAACACCGGCAGCACGGTGAACCGTTTGATCTGCTCGACCCGCGACAACGTGGCGTTGCCCGCCGCCACGCCGCGCGCGATCGCGGCGATCACCCCGTCCTCGGCCGCCAACGCCGCCGCCGAGGCATCCGGCAGCGCGTGCTCGGCGGCATACAGTGCTGCGGTCTCGGCGTCGATGACGATCAGCGCCGTGTTGTACGGGCGCGCGTCCCCGATGGTGGCGATGGCGCCCACCAGCGGCGTCGAGGCCTTGATCGCGTTCTCGATGTTGGCCGGGGACATGTTCTTGCCCGCCGAGTTGATGATCAGCTCTTTCTTGCGGTCGACCACCCGCAGATACCCCTCGGCGTCGACGGACATGATGTCGCCGGTGTGCAGCCACCCGTCCGGGTCGAGCGCTTCGGCGGTCTGCCGCGGCTGTTTGCGGTAGCCCTTCATCACCAGTGGCCCGCGCACCAGGAATTCCCCGTCCTCGGCGATCCGCCACTGCATTCCCGGCAGCATCCGGCCCACCGAACCCAGCCGCGCCTGCTCCGGCGAGCAGGCGCTGGCCACGCAGGTCAGTTCGGACATGCCCCAGATCTCCGAGATCGGGATGCCGATGCCGAAGAAGAACCCGAGGGTCTGCGGTGGAATCGGCGCGGCGCCCGACATCGCCCACTTCAGTCGGTCCAGGCCGATTCCGGCGCGCAACGCCGACAGCACCTGCTCGTCGGCCCGCGCCCATTCGGCCGCCAGCTGGTCATCGATCGGTTCGCCGCGCAGCTGGGCGTCGGCCTTGCGCGCCGCCACGTCCAGCGCCCACCGCAGCGCACCGCGCCGGGCGTCGTCGGGTTCGGCGGCGACGGAGAACTCGATGGCGGCCTTCAGTTTCTCCCACACCCGCGGCACCGCGCCCCAGATGGTGGGGTGCACGTCGGCCAGCGCGGCCGGCAGCAGCGACCGGTCGGGCACCACGGTGATCTGCGTGCCGTACACCTGCTGCAGATACAGCGAGCAGAACCGGTCGGCCATGTGCGCCGAGGGCAGGTAGGAGGTCTGCCGGTCGCCGAACTCCACCGGCAGCACCGCGTGGAACGCTCGCGCTTCGGCCAGCAGATTGGCGTGGGTGATCTCCACGCCCTTGGGGTTGCCGGTGGTGCCGGAGGTGTAGACGAGGGTGAGCACGTCGTCGGGCCGCACGGCCCGCCAGGTCGCCTCGAAGTCGAAATCGGGGCGGCCCATGGCTTTCAGTTCGTCGAGTCCCACGGTGCCCTCGGGCGTGGCGTCGATGCAGACGATGGTCTCGATCGGCGTGCCGCAGGCACGGATCCGCTCGAGGTACTGCTGCTCGCAGATCACCACCCGATTGCCCGCGTTGGCGAACACGTAGGTCAGTTGTTCGGGCGAGAGGGTGTTGTACACCGAGAACGAGGTCGCGCCGGTGTGCTGCGCGCCGACTTCCAGGGGATAGAACTCCACCCGGTTGCCCATCATCAACGCCACCGTGTCGCCGCGGCCGACACCCAGCGCGGCCAGGCCCGCCGCGACCGCGCGCACTTCTTCGGCGTACACCCGCCAGGTGAGCGTTTGTCCGCCGCCGATGGACCGGACGGCCACCGCGTCCGGATCGATCGCGGCGCTGTGCTGGAATGCGGCGCAGGACGTGTTCGGTTCGGTCATCGCACAACCCCGTTCGGTACACCCGGCTTTCCCAGACCGTAGGTGTCCGACCGTGCTCGGCGGGGCGTTTTCGCCCGTTTCCGGATCCACGACCGGTTCGTCCGCGCACGACCGAACCACTTCTCCGGCAACGGGATCGGCGGTTCCGGCCGTGCGGATTCCGCTGCCCGCCGCGCCGGGCGATGAGGTCGCGGACCGACCGCCGCGGCGGGGCGGGTCAGGCCGCGCTGCCGCTACCGGCTTGGAACACGGCGGTCATGAGGTCGGCGAGAACTGTCAGCAATTCCACGATCGCTCCCTTTCAGTAGAAAACACGAAGTCAGCAGCGTGTATGACGCGATCGTCTTTCTCGTGAACGAGGAATGAATAAACAGAAACCGGCCTGCACCGGGCGGGGTGACCGCCGGTGTTCCACCTCTGATACGCGCTGAGCTGGGATTCATCGCCATCTCTCCGGCTTCGGCCATCACCCGGTCCGATGACAAGATTCCCGCTCCCACCGTGCCGCATTCCGTCGACGACTTCACCGTGAAGCCGAGGAAAAGGCGTGACACAGCAATCCATCAGGAATTGTCACCCCACGGAATGAGGGAGAATTATTGCGACGCAGCAATTTCGAGTGCGCCCCGCACGGTGGTCGCAGCGCTAGGTGGTCAGTGCCGTGACGGCGGCGGCGTACACGGTGTCTTGATCGCACCGAGAGTGCCGGGGTCCTTGCCGCCCAGCGGGGCCAGCAGCGCTACCGCGGCGTCGACGCCGCCGAAGCGGCGGCCGGTGGTCATCTAGGCGACGGCGCTTTTCGGGGTGAGCTCGACCTGGATCAGCGCGGCCATCGCGGGGTGAAGGGAATGGTGAAGACAGGGGTCAAAGGGGTGGGGGACCGACGGCGAGTACGGCCCGCACGCCGCTGCCGGGCACCTCGCTGAGCAGATCCGCGCGCGATCCACCCACGCGCGCTAAATATTTCAGCAGGTAACAGGTACCGAAGCGTCTTCTCGGCGTACGCATCGGTACTTCCCGAGGTCGGTCCAGCCGACGCTACGATGGGGTACTGTTCGGTCCCTCCCCCTGACCGAACGAAGAGAACGGCGCGCGTATGTCACGAGTGGTCACCAAGGAGCAGTACTTCGACACCGGCTTGGAAGTGCTCGCCGAACTCGGCTTCAAAGGTCTCAACATCGGTGTCCTGTGCCGGCAGCTCGGCGTCACCAGCGGATCGTTCTACCACCACTTCGGCAGTTGGCAAGGATTCGTCGACGCCCTGCTCGAACACTGGGAGAACCGCCAAGTGCGCATCCTGGGGACCATGCCGTTCAACCAGGGCAACCCCGATGACGACATCCGCGCCATGTCCGACCTCGCCGCCGGACTGCACCATTCCGCCGAAGCCGCCATCCGCGCCTGGGCGGCCAACGACGAATCGGTCAACCTCGCACTCAAGCGCGTCGACGAATCCCGCAGGCGCACCGTGCACAAAGCGATCAAGGGGGTCGTCGGCGACGACGACACCGCCGCCGTGGTCACCTCACTGGGCATGGCGATGCTCGTCGGCTACCAGCAGATCGCCGCGGGCGGGGAGAACCTGTCACTGGACCAGCTGCTGGCCGAATACGCGCGCCTGATCTACTCCCACGCGCAGCGCTGACCCACTCCGGCTAACCGAGCAGCTCGTCGACATAGCACCAGCGCCACGCCTCTCCCGGCTCCACACTGCGCATCACCGGATGCCCGCTGGCGCCGTAGTGCTTGGTCGCGTGATTGCCCGGAGAAGAGTCGCAGCAGGCGATGTGCCCGCACGACAAGCACATCCGCAGATGCACCCACGCCAGTCCCTCCGCGAGACATTCGCCGCATTCGTCCGGCCCGCCGTGCGCACGCACCAGCGGCGCGTCCCGCAGATGCGCGCAAGCGTCGTCGGCCCCCGCCGCCGCCAGCGGTTCGACCCGTTCTTCCTCGGTCTCGTCGTAGCGATCGATGATCGACTCCTCGAGATCCAACTGCGCCAGCACATGCTGCAGGATCTCGTAGTCGACGGCGCCCGAATCCCGTACGCGCAAGACGGTTTCGCGTTCGGCCTGCAACATCGCCAACCGCAGCCGCCGGTACTCCGCCGTGGGTGTCACCAGCTCCGACTCCGCCCGCCCCAACCGCTCCCAGGCGGCGTTGGCCTTCCACAGGACCCGATCACGCAACGTCTGCACCACCCCCGGCGGCGTGTCCGGCGTGACTTCCCGCTCGAGAGCGGCCAAACCGGCCGCGGTCGCCTGCTGCAACACGTTGGCCTTCTGCAACGCGTCCTCGGCGCGACTGGGCGCACGCAACCGCAGCCACCGCACCAGCCACGGCAACGACGTGCCTTGCACCAGCAGCGTTCCCGCCACCACCACCAGCGCCAGCAGCCGCAGCACGGCCAGCAACGGAGTGTCCTGCGGCAGCAGCAGCACCGCCGCCAACGTCACCACCCCCCGCATCCCCGCCCACGACACCACCACCAGATGACTCACCGGCACCGCCTCGCCACCACCGAGACTGCGCGACAACAACGACGACCCGAACACCCAGACCGGACGCGCCAGCATCGTCGCGGCCAGCACCGCCACCGCCGACCACAGCAGGGTGGCGTGGTCGAGCTCGCTGTGCCAAGCACCCTCCACGATGCCGCGCACCTGCAACCCGATCAGCACGAACACCGCGCTCTCCAGGATGAACTGGATCGTGCGCCAATTGATGCGCTCGGCGATCCGCGACGCGGCGCTCTGCCACACCGGCGCGTTGTGTCCGAGGATCATCCCGCACACGACCACCGCGATCACCCCCGAGGCGTGGATGCCCTCAGCGGGCAGATACGCCGCGAACGGCGCCAGGAACGACAACGTCGTGTCCATCACCGGGTCGGTGATCCGCCGCCGCAACATCGCCAGCAGATAGGCCACCACCACTCCCACCGCCGCGCCGCCACCGGCCGCCAGCGCGAAATCGGCGCCGGCCGCCCACACCGACACCGTGCCCACCATCGCCGCCAGCGCCGTCCGCAACGCCACCAGCGCGGTCGCGTCGTTGAACAGCGACTCGTCCTCCAGGATCGTCACGATCCGCCGCGGCATCCCGATCCGCCGCGCCACCGCCGTGGCGGCCACCGCATCCGGCGGAGCCACCACCGCACCCAGCGCGACAGCGACCGCGAACGGCACCGGCAGCAGCCACCACACCACCACCGCCACAGCGAAGGTCGTGAACAACACCAACCCCACCGACAACAACCCGATCGTGCGCGCATTCGCCCGGAAATCCACCAGCGACGTGCGGATCGCGGCGGTATACAGCAAAGGAGGCAGGAAACCGAGCAGAATGATCTCCGGCTCCAAATGGATCTCCGGCACGAACGGCAGATACGACGCCGCCACCCCGCCCACCGTCAGTACCAGCGGTTCGGAGATCCCGAACCGTCGCGCCAGCGCCGCCAACGCGGCCGCCGACGCGACGAGAACAACCAGGCCGATCGCGACATGCACGGTGAAATTCTCGCAGAGCGCACGATCGGCTATCGGCCGGCGCGGTAGATGACACGTGCACGGCCGACCGAACTACTGTGCCCGGGCGCACACACGCGCCATGCTTGTCGACGACAAGGAGGTAGACATGGAGGAGTTCGCGTCCTGGCGGGCGAACGGACGACGCCACACTCATCGCGGCCACCAGATCTTCTGGCGCGACGGAGGCGCAGGCACCCACGGGACGCTGGTGTGCATCCACGGATTTCCCACCGCGTCCTGGGACTGGCATCGGATCTGGCCGGGCCTGTGCGAACGATTCGCCAGGGTCATCGCCCCCGACATGATCGGCTTCGGCTGGTCGGCCAAACCCCGCCACTACGACTACCGCATCACCGACCAAGCCGACATCCACGAGAACCTGCTGCGGGAACAGGGCATCAGCCGGTACCACATCCTCGCCCACGACTACGGCGACACCGTCGCCCAGGAGCTTGTGGCCCGCGACGCCGAACGCCGCGCCGCCGGCGACGAATCCCTGGTGATCGAGTCGGTGTGCCTGCTCAACGGCGGCTTGTTCCCCGAAACACACCGCCCCCGCCCGGTGCAGCGGCTGCTGGCGAGCCCGCTCGGCCCGCTGGTCGGCGTCCTGGGCAGCGAACGCACCTTCCACCACAGCTTGGCCGCGGTATTCGGGCCCGACACCAAACCCACCGACATCGAACTGCACCAGTTCTGGCTGCTGTGGTGCAGCAGGCACGGCAAGAGCAACGGCCACAAACTCATCCGCTACATGGCCGAACGCCGCAAGCAGCGCAAGCGCTGGGTGGGCGCACTGCAGCAGGCCCAGGTCCCCGTCCGGCTCGTCGACGGCCTGTCCGATCCCGTCTCCGGCGGCCACATGGTGCACCGCTACCGCGAACTGATCACCGACCCCGATGTCGTGGAACTGTCGCGAATCGGCCACTACCCGCAACTGGAGGCACCCGAGCAGACCCTCGCGGCATTCCTGGAATTCCACGACACCCGCGTCCACAAGCCCACGGCCTGACCGATGTTGCGGACCGGCCCCGCCGGTCCGCAACATTAGGGTGTAGTCCACGACTGCGCTGGACCGCTTCCGAAACGCGTTCGCGTGGAACCGTTCTCGCGTCCCGACCGCCGATATGCGCACCGAAGGAGCCGCCGATGTCCGCCGCCGACCTGCCCCTGGAAACCATCGAACTCGACCAGTCCGGGCGGGTACTCACCGCGCGTGTGGTCGCGCCCCCGTGGAACTTCGTCACCACCGCGGTCGTCCGCGACCTCGACCTTCTCACCGCCGCGGTCGATATCGACGACACCGTGGGCGCGGTCGTGCTCACCGGAGGACTGCCCGGCCGCTTCCTCACCCATGCCGACCCCGCCGCCCTCGGCGGCATGATCGAGAAACCACGCCCCTTCGTCCCCGCTCGCGCCGCCGCACCGTTCCTGCGCGCCGCCGCTGCCGTCCTGCACGTTCCCGGCGCCACCGACCTGGTCGAACGCCACGGAGGCGGTCTCGGTGCGGGCCTGGTCTGGGGTTACCGCTGGAAACGCACCACCTTGCGGATGAACCGCTCCGGCGTCGCCTACCTCGCCGCCATCAACGGACCCGCACTCGGCGGCGGGCACGAGATCGCGCTGGCCTGCGATCTGCGCTACGCCGCCGACGCCGACCACGTGCGCTTGGGCCAGATCGAGACGCTGGCCAACCTCATTCCCGGCGGCGGCGCGACCCAACGCCTCACCCGCCTGCTCGGCGCCGCCAAAGCCATCGAGGTCACCCTCGAAGGCACGCCGTTCACCGCCCAGGAAGCGCTGCGTCTCGGCCTGGTGAACCGCGTACTGCCGGCCGAGGACCTGCTCACCGAAACCCAGGCCACCGCGGCCCGGCTGGCCGCCCGCAACCCGGTCGTCGTCGCCGAACTCAAACGCGCCGTCTACTTCGGCTCCGATAAATCCCTCTCTCGCGGCCTCGACGCCGAACAAGCCGGATTCGTCTCCGTCGGCACCACCACCGCGGCCGCCCGCACCACCAAAGCCTTCTTCGAAGACCTCGACCGCCTCGCCGACACCCCGTTCCTGGCCGACCCCCAACCCTGGCTGGACGGCACCCGCGTCGACCAGGTGAGCAAATGACCCACCTCGCGGGGGACGACACCCACGGGGGCCGTCAGCGTTCCACCCTCATAGTCAGGTGCGGTGGAGTCGGCGGAGCGGGAGCGAGTCGCTCAGCCGGGGATGTATGACCCGGACCCGTACTGCTCGACGTCGCGGCGGTACTGGTCCTGCCAGTGCAGGAATTCGTGGCCGTTGCCGCGGAACTTGCACTGCAGCTCGCCGGGAAGGCCTCCGGTACAGGCTCTGGCCAGGAATTCCACCATCCCGTACGGCAGCACCGTCAATTCGTCGTCGTATACGCACACCGGCCACTCGGCGCTCGACTCACCCTCGACGCGCCACAGGTAGTAGAAGTCGCCACCGCCATCAACACCCCAGTGGATATACATGTCACCGTCACCCAGAATCTCGGCCCTGTACGGCTTGGCAGCAGCCCGCCGAAACGTCCCGGTGATCTCCACCACACTCGTGCTGTACCGGTGGCCGGGCGCCGTCGCCGGTGCCGCGATCAGCAGGGAGTCATCAAGCAACCCGGCACCGTAGACCGCGAGGAAGTCCAGGTAGTCCGGCGGCAGTTGGACCCCCAACGCCGCCTCGGCCTCCGCCACCCCCTGCAGGTCCAGCGCCGCCCACTCCGCGCTGGCCGGCGACGGCGGCAGAATCCGCCGCAAACGTTCGAGCGCATCGCTTGTCATCGGTTCTCCCCAATCCGTCGGACCCGTCGGAACCGGACTCGCCGGATTCATACAATTGTCCGGGTCAGCCGAGTCTCGTGACCCGCCCTGGCTTTACAGTTCAACAGCCCGTTGCGAGACATCGGTGTTCAGTGCCGGCGGGCGGAGGCGCACCCATCATGCCAACATTGGCGCGTGTCGGCCCGAAGCTGTTCCCAGTCACGGCTGTAGCCCGCAACACGCCTCGCATGCGGTAACCGGGGGAGACCTGAACCAGCGACCTCTCGATGGCCGCCCATCCGGCGGAGGGACATTCCGGACAGCCGAACCGCCACCGCCATAACCGCTGGTCAAGCCGTTTAGCGCCAGCCAACGGCGATGACGCTGCCGAACAGACGGTCCACACTCGTCAAGCGGTCGGCGCGGGTTCGCGCTCGCTGAGGTCCACACGCTCCCCGGAGTCGACCGACGCCCGTGTCACCGTCACCCACGTGTTGTTCACCGCCGCCGTCCCCGAGAACGTGTCGGTCACCGCCGGATCGTGCAGCAGGTTCACATTCGCGCCCGGCAGCGACGCCGCCACCGTCCACCCGACACCCGGCTCCTGATGTCCCCACCCGTGCGGGATCGCCACCGTCCCGGCCCGGATATCGTCACTGACCTCCAACGGCACCACGATCGCCCCGGTGCGCGAACGCACCGTCACCGGCTCACCGTCGCGCAACCCGCGCGCCGCCGCATCCTGCGGATGCATCAGCGCCGTGCAACGATCGCGCCCCTTCACCATCGACGGCACATTGTGCAGCCACGAATTGTTGCTGCGCAGATGACGGCGACCGATCAACTTCAAGTCGTAGCCGTCGGCGGGCGCGGTCACCGCCTCACCCCGCCGCGCGGCCGCGAGAACTTCACGCGCGGCCGCCACGAAATCCTCCGGCGCCACATGCACCTTCCGATCCTTCGTCCCGAGCAGCGACCGCAGCCTCGGCCGCAACGGACCCAGATCGATACCGCCCGCCGCCGCACGCGCCTTACCCACCGTCAAACCCTTGCGACCCCGCCGCAACACCCCGTACGGCCCCGCCGCCACCCCCAGCGCGGCGATCCGCACGGGGCTGACCCGATCGAACACCGCGTTGAGCACCCGCGCGGTGAGCCGCCGCGCAGGCAACGGCACCATTTCGGTGACCAACCGCGCCATGATCTGCCAATCCTCCAGCCCATCGGCGGGCGGCTCGAACACGCGCGCGTCGAAACGCAGATTGTTGCGCACACTGAACACCGGGAACAGGATGTTGACGTCCTCGCGCTCCAACGGCGAGATCGGCGGCAGGATGATGTCCGCGTGCCGCGTCGTCTCCGTGACGTACATGTCCACGGCCACATAGAAATCCAGCCCGTCCAGCGCCGCCCCCAACCGGCCGCGCTGCGGCGTGGACAACACCGGATTGCCCGCATACGTGATCATCGCGCGGATCCGGCCCGGCCCCTCGGCCGACATCTCCTGCGCCAGCGCCGCCACCGGCAACTCCGAGCGGAACGACTTGTAGGTCCCGGAGCTGTCGGTCCACGCCCCATACCCCATCGGCAGGTACTTCGCATACCGCGGCGCATCGATCGGCGGCGTCGCGAACATCTGCCCACCCGCCCGATCCAAGTTGCCCGTCACCGCGTTGATCGTGTTCACCAGCCAATGCGTCAACGTGCCGGTCACCTGCTGGCACACCCCGATCCGCGCGTACAGCACCGCCGAGCGCGCCGCCGCGTGCTCCCGAGCCAGCCCGCGAATCGTCTGCGCGTCCACTCCCGCGTACTGCGCCATCTGCTCCGGCGACGCCTCGGCCACCAGCGCACGCAACCGCTCCCAACCGGTGCTCGACGCGCGAATCGCCCCCTCGTCACACAGATCCTCGGCGACCAGCACATGCAACATCGCCAGCAACAGATACACATCACCGCCCGCAGCCACCGCGACATACTGATCGGCCAGCCGCGCCGTCTCGGTCCGCCGCGGGTCGATCACCACGACCTTCCCACCACGCCGCCGCACGTCCCGGATCCGCTGCTTCGCATTCGGCATGGTCGTCACCGACCCGTTCGACACCGCCGGATTCGCCCCCAGGATCACCAGGCGGTCGGTCCGATCGATATCGGTCACCGGCATCAGCACATTCGAGCCGAACATCCGCCACGCGACGAACTCCTGCGGGAACTGATCGATCGACGACGCCGAGAAGAAGTTCCGCGTCAGCAGCACCGACCGCAGCAACACCGCGTACAGCACCGACGAGCTGTGCGCGGCCGGATTCCCCAGATACATGCCGATCGCGCTGTTGCCGTGCTCGCGACGCACCTCGCGCAACCGCCGACCGATCTCGTCGAATGCCTCGTCCCAGCCGATCGGCTCGAACGACGAACCCACCCGCCGCACCGGCGTCCGCAACCGATCCGGGTCATGGTGCAACCCGCCCATCGCCGTCGCCTTCGGGCAGATGTACCCCTTCGACAGCACGTCCTGCGGATTGCCCTCGATCCGCGTCACCTGGTCACCGGAGACCGTGACGAGAATTCCGCAGTGCGCCTCACACAACGTGCACTGCCGGGCAATGGTGGTAGCACTCATGAATTTTCACCTTCTGCCGGATCGCTTCCCACAGGCTATCTGGGACAGCTGCTTCCGTACAGGGATCTATGCCGGGCGGAGGCGGGCATGCAAATGCATGTCGTGCCAACCGTCCGCGTGCAACCCAGCACTGCGCCGGACACCCTCCGGCGCGAATCCCGCCTTCACCGCCGCCCGGCAGGACGCGGCATTACGCACCGAGTGCGACACCTCCAGCCGATGGAAACCCACCTCGAACGCCCACCGAGTCACCGTCTCGACCGCGGCGGGCGTCACGCCGCGGCCCCGCCATCCCGGAGCCGTCCAGTACGCGATCCCCGCCACGCCATCCGCGGGTGCCATATGCCGCAACCCGACCCTGCCCGCCACCACGTCACCGACGACGACAGCCCACTGCGGGCCGTCACCATTGCTCCACCCCGCCTGCCAGCGGGCGATCAACTCCCGCGCCTCGGCCTCGGAGACGACATCGCGAACATGCCAGCGTTGGATATCCGGATCCTGGTAGACGGCCTGGATCACCGCCGCGTCGGCGTTCGTCCAAGGCCGCAACAACACGGTCTCACCCCTCAAAGCGGGCTGCGTCCCGGCTGCGAACACTTCGGCGGCGACCACATCGGGCATCAGAGCGGACACATCCGGATTGTCACTCACACGCGCGCTCTGCCGCCACGCATTTCGTCGACCGAATCGCCGAAGACTATTCGCACCAACCTGTTTCGCACGTGACGACGCCGCGCGGCCGCCCACAGTACCCACCGGCAGGATATGCGCCGTCACCAGGCGAGGTACGGCCAGCCGCACGCCTGCGCCCGAAACGTGCTCATATCGACCCGAGCACCCCGACGGACAGCGTCTCGTTTCCCATCGTGCCCGGCCGTGGCCACTCGGTGCGCCCCACGCGGTGAGACGGCGCGGGACGTCGTGCCGGATCCGCAGCACCGCGCGGTTGCTACGTCGTGCTCTGCGCGGCGCGGTCGCTCGCTACCGGTACACCGGAGTCGAGCAGAATCGAGGCGAGCAGGTGGCGGGAGCGCGCCAGATCCGAGGCGAGCGCGTCCATTCGGTCGATCTCCGACTTCAAGATCGCTACCACCTCGGCACACGGCTCGAACCGCGGAACGGTGTCGCGAGCGCATGGCAGTACCCGACGGATGACATCGGTGGGCAACCCGGCTGCCAGAAGAGCACGGATACGAAGAACGGTCTCGACGGTGGAGTCGTCGAATCTGCGGTAGCCGTTGCCGCCACGCGCTGCCGTCAGCAAACCCTGCCGCTCGTAATAGCGCAATGCCCTCGTGCTGCAACCAGTGCGCTGCGCTAGTTCACCGATCCGCATTCCACTCACCTCGACCTTGACCTTGACGCTGGCGTCAATGTTTACCGTAGCCCAATGCAGATCGGAATCTTCACCGGCGTGACCGACGAAAGCATCGGCCCGGCCGACCTCGCCCGGGCAGTGGAAGACCGCGGCTTCGAGTCGCTGTTCGTCGCCGAGCACACACACATACCGGTCACGGTCACCACGCCATACCCCGGTGGCGACGAGATCCCACACGACTACCACCGCAATCTCGACCCGTTCGTCACATTGTCGTTCGCAGCCGCCGCGACACAACGGCTACGGATCGGCACGGCCGTGACGCTGGTCGTCCAACGCGATCCGATCATTCTGGCCAAGGAAGTGGCGAGCCTGGACCTGGCCTCGGGAGGACGGTTCGAACTCGGCGTCGGCGTCGGCTGGCTGCGTGAAGAGATGCGCAACCACGGCACCGATCCCAGAACACGAGTTGCGCTACAGCGCGAACGACTCCTCGCGATGACAAACATCTGGACCCACCGACAAGCCGAATTCCACGGCGACTTCGTCGATTTCGACCCGCTGTACTCGTGGCCGAAGCCAGTCCAGCAGCCGCGCCCCCCGGTGTGGCTCGGCGGCTGGGGACCATCCACACACCAACGCATCCTCGACCACGCCGACGGATGGTTGGCCCCCGTCGGCCTACCACTCGACGAGCTGGCGAGGGGGATCCACGAACTACAGGCCCTCGCCGACCGCCACGGTCGAGCGCCGGTGCCGGTGATCGCGACACTGTTCCAACCACAGCGCCACCAACTGGAATACCTGGCGGAGTTGGGAATTCACCGCACATTGCTGGGCATCGTTCCAGTTCTGCCACACGATGCGGCGCTTCACGAGTTGGACCGGCTCGCCGAGGTGAGCGTCGGACCACACCGCTGAACCGACATCGAAGTCACGCCCTGTCGTCACTGTGACGATTCGAAGACGCTTCGAAGAGGAGTAGGGGAGTCGAGCTACCCGGCCGGAACTTCCACCGCGTCACCGCCGACGGCAAGCACCGGCTTCGACGGCGAAAACCCCGGCAGGAATCGGTTCACAGCAGGGATCATCAGGTGGATCAGCGGTCCGATCCCGAAGGCGTAGACCAAGGTCCCCACACCGACGCTGCCGCCGAGAACCAATCCCGTCGTCAACACCGTCACCTCGATCGCCGTGCGCACCACCCACACCGATCGCCCGGTGCACCGGACCAGTCCAGTCATCAGTCCATCCCGCGGGCCCGGACCCATACCCGCGCCGATGTACAACACACTCGCCACCGCGTTCAACACGACAGCGGCCCCCATGGCACTGGCCCGCACCGCCAGCGCATCCCACGACGGCAGCCAGGCGAGCCCGGCATCGACCGACACGGCGATCACCACGACATTGCTCACCGTGCCCAGACCCGGCAACTGTCGCAGCGGAATCCAAGCCAACAGCACCGCGACACCGGTCAGTGCCGTGACGGCACCGAAACTGATCGGCACGTGCCGCGCCACACCTTGATGAAACACATCCCACGGATCCAGCCCGAGCCCCGCCCGCACCATCACCGCCATCGAGAACCCGTACAACCACAATCCGACATACAACGCGACCAACCGACGAACCAGCACCGACCCAGCGTGCCCGCAACTGGCCACCACAACCAGAGCCAATCACCAATCACTGGACTGTGCGACGACAGCCATCCAGCAACACCACGCGGTTACACCCGCCGCACTTCCTCACCATCCCGGTCCACCGAGCCCGCCGCTAGCCCCAACGAGCCCGATCTAGGAAAATTCCAAGACTCGTCAACCAACCCACTCCAACCATCCTGGGGTAGGGGGCAGGTCCGCAACGATGCGGTCGACGTCGCCCAACCGTTCGTTCCATGACGTCGCCGACCAACCATCCACTGCCGCAGAGCGTCATACGTCGACGGCATATTTGCCAAGTTCTTCGTATCGGCGCGCACCTGACTACGCAATACGTCACAGTGACAAAATGGCGGTGCGCAATCTGTGCGCAGCAGGTTACGCAATCAGGTCACTCCCGGAATCGCTGCAGAAGCCCGACAGCCCTTGAACTCACCGAATCATTCTTGCCTTACCGGATCGGACAGACAGACAACGAATACGCCGCACAATCACTGCTGCGAACCGCCCCAAAATTGCGCCGATAATCAACATTATGTCAACTAGAGGACTGGTAACCGCTCCTCCGGTTCGAAGAACCCTCATCTCCCCGGCGCATCCAAGTGAGACGTGTCGGCGAGGCTGAGCATCGCGCGGTTGCGAACGGCACGAAACCGCCACCCTCCACCGGCAGCATCATCCACGTGGTGATGACGAAGGCCAGCGCGTAGCCGTGCGTTACGACGATGTGGTCGTGGTCGGTGTCCGCGCCGGTTCGCGACTCGGCGCCGGGCCCAACCCCGAAATATGACCCGACGTCGAGGAGGCGGATTCAAGCCAGCAAGTCCGCGAGTTCCGCGTGCAGATCCAGCAACGTGGAAATCTGACCGGCCGGACGGCGGCCCATACCGCACTCGGTGGCGATGCCGAACTCGCCGACCACCGAGCGGGCAGCTTCGATCCGTGCCAGCGCGCCGGCACGGCCGTCGGTCGCGTGCACCAGCCCGAGGTGCAAGTCCGTTCCAGATGGCAAAACAAGATCGGCGAGAGGCTTGAAATAGTCGGCATCGGTACGCGAGCGCGGAACCGGCAGGTGAATCCAGTCGACCCGCCGCTCCAGCCCGCCCAGGATACGGCCGGCGACCGCAGCCAGCTTGCCGGTATCGGCGGGTTCGGCGAAGTGCCGGTGACCGAAATCGCCATAGCAGAGGTGATAACCAAGATCTACCGACTCAGGCACAGCACCGCCCAACCGAACGAGCCGCCGCCCCACTTCCTCGAGCTGCGTCGGGTAGTCGGAGCCGAACCACGACGGGAAGACGCCCTCGAAGATCGCGAACTCCACCGCGGCATCCCACTGCACCGCAAGATCTTCCGCCGGGATCGTGCCGAGGATGACGGCGAGTTCGTCGAGCAGCCGCGCCTCGTACCTGCGCTCCAACTCGCCCTGCGGACCCGCGACGAACGCACCGATCACCGCGATAGGCGTTGGCAAGCTCACCTGGAACCGAATGCCCGCGGGGATCGTCCCGTCCTCACGCAGCCGGTGGAAGACTCGCCAGGATTCCAGCGCCGCCTCCGCGTAACCCAAGGGACCGAAGTCGATCGACGCCGCGTCCACGCCGGGCTTGGGCCGCACCCGCTCGCTCGGCCCGTACTCGGGGCTCGGCGGCGGAATGGTTTCCAGGTCCGGATGCGCCTGCATCTTGGGCAACTGCCACACTACCCAGTTGTCCCGAACTCCGGTCTCCCCATCCGGAATGCGCTTCAAGTGCTTGCCGATTCGCCGCGCCGCCTCGGTGAAGACTGTTTCCGCATCCGCCAACGGCACACTGCCGCACAGATGAACTCCGCGCCCCTCACCCACCACAACCTCCTCCGCAGGGCCTACCACTGGTTGAGCCGATCTGATCGAAACCAGACATTTGCCACGCTCCGTCCAGACGTCCGGATCGAGATATAGCTATCGATCATCTAGCGCTATGCGATGCAGCGTATGCGCGGAGTGCGAAGTGAGATCCCCAGGTCTGGGAACCATCGGCGATAGGTTCACTGGCCGAACACTCCTCCTTCCGGCTTGCCGGTCATGGCGCTGCGCAACGAGAATCAGGCCCGCCGACTTGTTCTTCTCGATCGCCCCGGAGGTTCGTCGCCATCTGCGAACTACTCGTTCTCGTCAACGGACTACCAGGCTCCGGGAAGTCCACCTTGGCTCCGGCGCTGGCGCTCGAACTCGGTGCGCACTTGATCACGCGGGACGCCATCAAAGAGGCGCTGGGCTCAGGGCTCGATCACACCGCGGTACTACCGAATATCGGGGCGATCGCGACAGAGGCCGCCTGGGCGCTGGCCGCCGCGCTTCCCGGTGTCGCGCTGATCGACTCGTGGTGGTTCAAACCCCGAGATGCGCGCTACGCCGCCAACGGCATCGTGAAGTCGGGCGCGACGCGAGCAGTGGAGGTCTGGTGCTCAGTTCCGCCGGAGCTCGCCCGCGACCGATACCGCGGCCGTACACGTGCCGCCCTGTACCACGACGACGCGCACCTCGCGCACGACTGGGACCACTGGGCGCGCCTGGCCGAACCGCTCGCGCTCACGCCGGTCGTCGCCGTCGACACCACCGGCCCGGTCGACGGATCCGACCTCGCGCGCCGGATCATGGCCGCAGCGACTGTTGCCATCGGCGACGTCCTCTAGAACTGGATTCACATCACGCCTGGTCCCCCGGCCTCGAGGCTGCTCTGGTTTGAGTCCGGCTGGGTCGGAACTTCGGTGGTAGGTGGGAATCATGCATATATACGCAAAGGAACGTATCGCAATTTTTTTCCTCACGCGCTAATGCACGTGCACCACGGATCGTTTCAAGCGACGCTGATGATGTCGCGAGGTATGCATGAACGGTTCTCACGCCCGCATCCCGCGCTGAACCGGATTGTCCACCTACAGAACGTTTTACGCATCGCCACGACTCTTACCAGCACTCCCCTACCTCATTTCCGCGCAAGCCCGAACGCCGGACACGCTTCCCGCACGACTTCCGACCTCGCACAGCGGCATTCGCGAACCGATAGCAAGCTGAACTAACGTTCGAATCGTGCTTGGACATTCACATGCGACCAGTGGCGCGTTGGCCTGGTCGGCGGCAGCGGCGACGCTACCGGTCACGATCTTGACGTTTCCGGCTCTCCAGGATGCGACGGGACACCTCGGTACCGTCGATCTGCTGCTCGGCGTCTTTCTCACGGCCGGGGCCGCACTGCTGCCAGACGCGGACCACCCCGACGGGACCATCTCGCACACTTTGGGTCCGATCACGCACACCGCATGCAAGCTCATCTCCTGGGCCTCCGGCGGCCATCGCGGCGCCACGCACTCCCTGGCCTTCGTCGCGGCCGCTGCCTACGGCACGTGGGCCGGCGAGCACTGGCTCGGGCACTGGTTCACCCTGAGCCTGGTCTTCTTCCTCCTCGCCCTGGCTGTGCGCGCACTGCATCTGTGCCCGTCCGGCAACAACTTCAAGGCATGGGGACCGATCGTCGTGCTCGCCTCCGCGGGCACGTTCGCCATGGAACATTGGATCGCCGACAAGCCGGTCTGGCTGCCGTTCGCGGTCGGACTCGGCGCACTGGCCCACCTGCTCGGCGACTGCCTCACCGAGCGCGGCTGCCGCCTGTTCTGGCCCTTCGGCCTACGAGTCAGCCTTCCCGTCATCGAGCGCACCGGGAACAAGGTCGAAACCTTCATCATCGCACCGCTTTTCACGGTCGGTACCCTGGCAATTCTCTGGTACACCATCACCCACCAGCCCTGACGTCTCGATGCCGCTGCCCAGGCCGCCGCGCTCCCGGCGGCGCGATTGCCGCGACAGGCGGCCTGGGCAGCAGCGTGAGAGGCCGCCCGTTCCGCTCCGCGTAGTCGTCGCCGATCTCGGGCGCTCCCCTCCCCCTTCAATGCTGCTTTGGTCTATTTGGGTTGAGTGAGTCTGGCTGGGATGATGAGGATAACATTCGTAGATGCGCATATCTACGTATCGACATGGTGCTACGCAGTCCGTACGCATCCGTCCTTGGCACCTCCGCCTCCGCCCATAAGCGGTCCCCGACCGCGCACCGTTTCTCGGAGACCTCCGCACTCCCCCGGCTACCCTGATGCCATGCTCGCCTCGACCATGCAGCCGCAACGCTGGACACCACCGCGCTCCCCCGCACGAGCGCATCAAACTCGTAGTGCTCCACCTCTTCCCGACATCCGGCGCCTCGAGCTGCCTGGTGCCGGCCCGGAAGATGTCGTCCTCTCCCCCGACGGCAGGATCATCGCGGGCGTCGAAGGCGGTGCGGTCCTCAGCATCGATCCGGCGACCGGCGACGTCCGCGAACTCGCGAACACTGGAGGCCGCCCGCTCGGTCTGCACGCCGACGCCGACGGGCGCGTGCTGATCTGCGATTTCGAACGTGGACTGCTGGAGCTGGACGCCGAGGGCGGGCTGAACGTCCTGGTCGACGAAATCGACGGCGAGCGACTACGGTTCGCCAGCAATGTGGTGCGCGATGCCGACGGCACGATCTACTTCTCGGCGTCGTCGCGCCGGTACTCGCTCGACGAGTACATGGGTGACATCCTGGAGCACTCCGGCACGGGTCGCCTGTTCCGCCGGGACCCCGCGGGCAACGTGGAGACGCTCATCGACGATCTGCAATTCGCCAACGGCGTGGTCCTGGCACCCGATCGCTCCAGCGTGGTCGTCGCGGAGACCGGCGGCTACCGTCTCACGCGCTATTGGCTGACCGGCCCGAAGGCGGGAAAGCAGGAACGTTTGATCGAGAATCTGCCCGGATTCCCGGACAACCTCGGCCTCGGCAGCGACGGCCTGATCTGGATCACGCTTCCTTCGCCGCGTAATCCGTTGCTGGATCGCCTGCTTCCGCTGCCTGGCATTCTGCGGCGCATCGTGTGGACGCTGCCGAAGTGGGTGCAGCCGAAGCCTGCGCGGACGGTGTGGGTGCTGGCGGTCGATTTCGACGGCAACGTCGTGCACGACCTTCAGGTCGAGGGCACCGACTATTCGATGGTGACCGGCGTGGTCGAGCAGGACGGCGTGCTGTATCTGGGCAGTCTCACCGAGGCGGCGGTGGCCGTGTCGCGGGTGCCGTAGGGTTCATTTTTCAGTGCACACTTGTACACTGAGGTTGTGACGGAGGATGTGCCCCAGCGGCAAGCGGAGGTCAGGGCGCTGGCCCGGCTGGCCGGTGACGAACTCGGCGGTGCGGTCGACGGGATCGCGGCCGTGCACCGGGCGATCGCGCAGCGCGTGTTCGCGGCGGTGCGGTGGGGCGTGGGGCCTGCGGCGGCTCCGGTCGAGTTGATGCACGATGCGATCGCGGAGAGCGTCTACCGCGTGGTCGGTGGATCCGCGGTGGCGGCGGGCATGGTCGCGGAACGGGCAGCGGATCTGCCCGGCGTCGCACCGTCACGCACGGTGTACGGCTCGGGATTGCTGGCCGCGCTGCAGGGTTTGATCGGTGATGATCTCGAACGGACGCGGCCGATTCTGGCCGGGCCGATGACGTTCCGGATCGACGGCGCTCCCGTGCCCGCGGAGCTCGTCGGTGCGCGCGTTCAACGGCCCGCCGCGCACATCGTGGTGTTCTTGCACGGCTTGGTGGAAACCGAGCACGCGTGGGGTCTGGGCGGCGGGCCGACCTATGCCGAGCGTCTGGAGTCCGATACGGGATGCACGTCGTTGCAGGTCCGGTACAACACCGGTCTGCATATCTCGGAGAACGCGGCGCAGTTCAGCGAGCTGATGCAGGGCTTGGTCGACGGGTGGCCGGTGCCGATCGAGCGGGTGTCGCTGGTAGGTCATTCGATGGGTGGGTTGGTCGCCCGGGGTGCGTGCTTTGTGGCGAGTGAAGCCGGGGTGCCGTGGGTGCGGCGGGTGCGCCACGTGGTGTGCCTGGGTTCACCGCATATGGGCGCGCCGCTGGAGCAGTTGGTGCATTACGCGTCGGCGGCGCTGGTGCGGTTTCCAGAAACTCGTCCGTTCGGGCGGCTGTTGCGTCGCCGCAGCGCGGGTATCCGGGACCTTCGGGACGGCTCCCTGGTGGACGAGGATTGGCGTGATCTGGACGCCGATGCGCTGCGTCGCCGGGCGGTTCGGGAGGTTCCGCTGCTGCGGGACGCGGAGCATTATTTCGTTACCGCCACGGTCACGAGGAATTCGCGGCATCCGCTGGGGCGTGTGATCGGTGACGGGCTGGTTCTCACACCGAGTGGTGGGGGCCGGGCTCGGACCCGGCGCATCGGGTTCGATGTCGACAAGGGTATGCATGTCGCGTCGGCGCATCACTTCACGTTGCTCAATCACGCGGCGGTCTACCGCGCGTTGCGTACCTGGTTGGCCTCGGAATCGGCTGGGTCCGATGAAGTTTCTCGCTGAACTCCCGGCGGGGCAGGGCGTGGCCGTGCCCCGCCTCAGCGTTCAGAGAAGGTCTTCGGGGTCGGCGTCGGCTTCGAGGCGCACGTCTTCGGCGAAGCGGCTTTCGGTTTCGGCGTCGTCGTGCTCGGTGTGGGCGGCGTAGAGCAGCAGGCAGCCGCGGATACCGTCGAGGAGGTCTTCCAAGAGGTCGAGAGCGGGGCGGGCGGGGTCGAGTCGGCTGATGCGGAAGCTGGTGAGCATTGCTTCGCGGGTGTCGGCGTCGACGCCGAATCGGTGGGCTTGGGCTTCGATGTCGGCGACGCGGGCGACGAGGCTCCAGGGGGCCGGGACGCGGCCTTCGTGGACGGCCATCGCTTCGGCGATCAGGTCGAGGACGACTTCGGTCGGGGTCTCGCCTGCGGCGAGTCGTTCGAGGACGAGGGTGGGTGTCTCGACTTGGAGTGCTTCGATGTCGTCGGCTTCGGCGACGACATCGGTGGTGGCTACGTTCGCGGCCTCGCCTGCGACTTCGGCGGCGGCGTAGAGCCAGTGTGCCGCGGCGACGGAGGCGGAGGCGGGGTCGAGTTCGGTGAACAGTTCGATGCTGCCGAGTGGGTCGTTGCGCAGGAGTGCGTCGGCGGCGTGGACCTGGGCCGGGGATACGTCGGGGCGGGACAGTTCGACGGCTTGGCGGGCGCGGCCGGAGAGGTCGCCGCGTTCGGCGGATTCGATGGCTTCCTGTTCGGTGCGTACCTCGGCGGCGACGGTTTCGAGCAGGGCGGCGTGGTCGATGTCGTGCAGGGTGCGGCCGATGCGGTGGGCGGATTCGACGACGCCGCTGTAGGAGACGAGCAGTCCTTCGTCGGTGGGCAGGTGGGGATTGCGCAGTCCGGCTTCGACTTCTTTGAAGTTGCGGCGTTCTTCGGCGCGGCGCCATGCTTCGCTGTTGGGGACGTCGGGGTCGCCCGCGGCGCTGGCGGGGTGGGTGTAGGTGCGCCATTGGAACCGCGAGAGGGTGGTGAGGTTCGACGCCAGATCGGTTGCCTGGTCCGTGGTCACCTGCGGGGGCAGGGTGGCCACCGTCTGGGCGAGGTCGCCTCGTCCGGTCGCCCAGGTGGCGACGAGGGCGGCGCGGTCGGCATCGAATGCGTATCTGGTCACCTGGGCAAGTCTGGTCGATCGGCGGCGGATGCGCTCGGTCAATTGATTCGCTTGTGTGATGTTGTGCGGCGTTTCCTGGGGACGCGCTGGGCGGATGGGGCTATGACTGTCGATCATGGTGATCCGGGCGGCGGCTCTTCGGCAGCCGAGGCGGCGAGAACTATTGCGGCCGGGTCGAATACCGCGAGGTCGGCGAGTGCGGCGGAGGATGGTTCGCCGTGGGCGTGGAGTTGGCGCGGCGGTCGGGGTTGGGGTGGGCCCGGATTGTGACGGTTGTGGGATCTACGACACGCGAGTTCTTCCCCCGATCGCCAGCAATCTCACAGTTACGCTACGGCGATGCGTACACGCACTCACCGGCGCGGGTTCGCCGCGTTGTCGGCCGCTGCGGCGATGCTGATGGCTTCGGGGGTTTCCGCTGCTCAGCCGGGCCGGGAGTTGCCCGCGTTCGGTAGGGATTTCTTGTGGGGCGTGGCGTCGTCGGGGTTTCAGTCCGAGGGTCATGCGCCGGACAGCAACTGGTCGCGTTTCATCGCGTCGGGTGGGACGGCGGATCCGTATCTGGATTCGGTGGACTTCGCTCGCCGCTATCTCACCGATATCGATCTGGCGGCGCGGCTGGGTGTGCGGGTGTATCGGGTGGGTATCGAGTGGGCGCGGTTGCAGCCGGCGCCGCATGCCTGGGATGAGGCGGCGTTCGGGTTCTACGACGATGTGATCGCCCGGATCGTCGCGGCGGGGATGCGGCCGATGCTGACGTTGGATCACTGGGTGTATCCGGGGTGGGCGGTGGATCGGGGCGGGTGGCGCGATCCGGGCATGGTGGAGGATTGGCTGGCGAACATGCGCAAGGTGGTGCAGCGGTATGCCTCGCGTGATCCGCTGTGGGTGACGTTCAACGAGCCTGTGGCGTATGTCGGCACCGAGTTGCGCACGGGCGGGATCGGTGTCGATGAGGCGCCGGTGATGCTGGATCGGATCGCGCAGGCGCACAACGAGATCTACGACGTCATCCACGGTTATCGGCCGGGTGCTCAGGTGACCAGCAATCTGGGGTATGTGGCGGGTGCGGAGACGGAGGTGAATCAGCCGATCGTGGACCGGATTTCGGCGAAGTTGGACTTCATCGGTCTGGACTATTACTTCGCTCCGTTGCCGCAGACCGGGGAGGCGGCGCAGGGCGGTGCGGAGGGGGGTCCGCCGATGTGGGAGCTGCCGGTGCATCCGGAGGGTATCTACTACGCGTTGCGGCATTACGCGCGCCAGTTTCCGGGGCGGCCGCTGTATGTGGTGGAGAACGGGCTTCCGACGGAGAACGGGCAGGTGCGCCCGGATGGGTATACCCGCGCCGATCATCTGCGGGACACGGTGTATTGGTTGCAGCGGGCGAAGGCCGATGGGATGAATGTGGTCGGCTACAACTATTGGAGTCTGACGGACAACTATGAGTGGGGTTCCTACGCGCCGCGGTTCGGGCTCTATACGGTCGATGTGCTGACCGATCCGACGTTGGCGCGCCGCCCGACCGATGGGGTCGACGCGTATGCCCGGCTGATCCGCGCGGGTGGTGTGGCGCCGGATTATCGGCCGACGCGGGCTCCGGTTCCCTGTGTCCACATCGATGCGGCGGAGACCTGTGTCGGGGAGGATCCGGCCTAGCGCGGTTGTCGCCGGGTGGTGGTGGGGTTCCGGTAACGTCGGGCGGAAGTGCACGTGTTCGCGGGTGGGGCACGCTCCGCCCGGAGAGGTGATTCATGACGACCGATAGTCACCTGCCGCTCGGCTTGCGGTACCCGGCGGCGTCCTTCTCGGAGTATCTGCGCCGGTATGCGCCGCGGTTGTTGCCGGATCCGGATTTCGGCGGTGGCGCGAGTGGTGTCGCGCCGCACGGGACGACGATCGTCGCGATCGGTTATCGCGGTGGTGTGCTGGTGGCGGGTGATCGGCGGGGCACGATGGCGCATCTGGTGTCGACGCGCGATATGCAGAAGGTGTTCATCACCGACACGTATTCGGCGGCGGGTTTCGCGGGCACGGTCGGGGTGGCGGTGGAGATGATCCGGTTGTTCGCGGTGGAGCTCGAGCATTACGAGAAGATCGAGGGAGCGTCGCTGACGTTCGACGGCAAGGCCACGAAGTTGTCGGCGATGGTGCGGGCGAATCTGCCTGCGGCGCTGCAGGATATGGCGGTGATCCCGGTGCTGGTCGGCTACGACCCGGACGCTGCGGAGCCGGAGCGGGCGGTGCGGATCGTGTCGTATGACGCGGTGGGTGGTCGGCAGGAGGAGCGTTTCGGTTACACGGCGGTCGGTTCGGGGTCGGTGTTCGCGAAGTCGTCGTTGAAGAAGACCTATCACCGTGCGATCGATGCGGAGGCGGCGTTGCGTCTGGCGGTGCAGGCGCTATTCGACGCGGCCGATGACGATACCGCGACGGGTGGCCCGGATCTGTTGCGCGACATCTATCCGACCGCGGTGCTGGTCGATGCCGACGGCGCGGTGGAGGTGCCGGAGGAGCGTCTGGCGCGGATCGCCCGGGCGGTGGCGGATGCGCGTGCGGCCGCGGAGGGGCACTAGCGGCGGGATGTCCGCTTCGGGCGGTGCTGCGGGGAATGCGTTCGGGCGGCGGGGATTCGCGAATTTCCGGCCGTGTCGAGTTCGTGCCGCGTGAATTTTGTGACCGACGTCCTAGTGCTGTCTTGTTAAGCGTGTCACAGCAATCGGGGCGCGGCGCGTTGGGCATCGTTGCGGTGAAATCTGTGAATGTCGAGTTCAACGCCGTGCGCGAAAAGTTACTCGCCGGTTGGGTCACTCTTCGTCGGTAGGCCGTGGGAGCTGCGGCGATGCGTGGGAGATCGATCACGCTTGCCTGCTGTCGCGCAGCTGCTTACGGTGATTTTCGTCGATGGCCGATGATGCCCGATCGAATTACATCTTATCGATGTGCCGCGATATTCGGCTTCTGGGGCAATTCCACTGTTATTGCTCTGGGCGGCAGAGTTATTCATGCGGCACCGGCGAAACTGGAGCAATGGTACAACCAACCCCCTGGCAGGCAAGCAAAACGCGCGACCGTCGGAGCCGTGGCTCCGGAGGCACCGGACGCGGGGCGACGCCACCACGGGGTGTGGATTGGGGCTTCTTGTTCGCCGCGACCGCGAGCGCGGTCGGCTTCGCCTTGCTGTTCCAGCCGTGGCTTTCGGCGTCGGGTTCGGGTGGCGAGGCGCGCTCCGACGCGTTCGGCCGGGTGACCGGGGCGACCAATGGTTTCGACGAGTGGTCGGTGTCGAAGTTCCGTGACGTGAACATCAGCGGCGCCTGGGGTCTGCTGGCCGCGGCAGCGATGGTCGTCACCGTGTTCGCGGTGGTGGCGCAGCTGCGGTTGCGGACCCGCGGGTTCGCGCACCTGGTGGTCGGCTCCAGTGTGCTGGCGGCGATCGTGGTGCTGAGCGCCTTGCTGTACCTGGATGCCAGGGGGCCGGAATTGCGGATCCTGGTCGATCCGGGTGAAGGTCTCGGCGCGGGGTTGCTGCACCGTATCTTCGGCGAGGGCGGGTCGGGCAGCGGGGAACGGCGTATGGCCAGCGCCGGACTCACGCCCGTGGCGTTGGTCGCCGGCGTGCTGAGCTGCGCCGCCGCGGTGGCCGCGATCGCGCAGGGCGCTCGCCGCTACAGCCTCAGCCCGATGCGGGCCCTGTCGTGGTTGGTGACGCCGCCGCCCGCCGAGCCCGAGCAGCCCGCGGCCGTCGCGGCGGCGCCGCGGCCGGCGGTACAGCCGACGCCGGACGCCGCCGAGCGGCTGCTGTGGGACGAACTGGTCTTCGATGACGACTTGGTCGCCAACGTCACGTGGGTGCGGAACACGAACCCGCCGCGGCCGGAAACCTCAGGGCATCGGTCGACGCCGGTCCTCACCCGCTAGCGCCCGATGCTGTGGTCCGGTCCCAGTACGCGCGCTCGTGTCTCGGGCGACCACTGCACATATTCCAGCTCGGCTCCGTCGGCATGCCGGACGTAGACGAATGTCCCGGTGGCGCTGGTGAGTGGTCCTGCGATGAGTTCAGCGCCGCAGTCGGTCACCGTCCGCAGCAGAGCGTCGAGATCATCGACGATGACCGGGCCGACGGTGGTCCGGTAGCGCTCGACATCGTCCGGGTGGCCCGCGATGAGCAGGAAGTCGCCGACGGCGGCGAGTTCGGCGCGCTCGAAGCCGAAACGGAGATCGGCCGTCGCTCCGGCCAGCCGTTCGTAGGTCGGCAGGGCGGTGTCGAGGTCGGTGACGAAGACTCTGGCATAGGTTTTCAGGATGCGCACCGGTCCGACGCTAGGCGCGGATCGGCACGACCGGCAGTACGCACTCGAAGGTGAGTGGTGAGGGTGTCCGAGACCGAGGAGCAGCAGGCCAGGGCGGTCGCCCGGCGTGTTTTCGCGGCGCTGTCGACGAAGTGGGCGTTGCGGGTGCTCGAGGAGATCGGGGACGGCGAACGCCGTTTCGGCGAGTTGCATCGGTCGATCGAGGGCGTGAGCTACAAGATGCTGACCGAGACACTGCGTTCGCTGGAACGGGAGGGTTTGGTCGCGCGGCGCGATCACCACACGGCCAATCCTCGGGTGGAGTATTCCCTCACCCCTGCGGGAGACGAGTTGCTGCGGCTGGTGCACGGTATGTGCGCGTGGTCGCGCGCCCATCTCGCCGAGTTGATGTGACAGCGGCTGCGTGCCGCACGTGTCAGTCCGGTAGCGGGGGTAGTTCGAGGTTTTCGCGGAAGGTCGCGCCGACGTAGTCGGAACCGGTGATGCCGCGGCGGCGTAGTTCGGGCAGCAGTCCGTTGACGACGAAGTCGCGGGTGCGTTCGTCGGCGAGTCCGCCGAGGGAGATCACATCGAGAACGCCTGCGTCGTAGCGTTCTTCGATCGCGTCGGCGAGTTGTTCGGGGGTGCCCGCGACGGCCCAGTGGCCGGTGTCTTTGGCGGCGATGATCAGCTCTCGCAATGTCTTTCCCGACCGTGCGAAGTTGCTGAAGATCTCCACGCGGCCGCGTCGGCGGTGCACGGAGGCCACGTCGGGGAGCACGTTGTCCGGGAGGGGCTTGTCCAGCGGCAGGCCGGACAGGTCGACGCCGCCGCCGAGCATGTCGGCGAGGGCGGCGCGTCCCGCTTCGAAGTCGGTCGCCTCGGCCCGTTCCCGCGCGAGGCGCTTCGCTTCGGCTTCGGTGGCGCCGTAGGTGGCGTGGAACGAGCTCATGATCAGCGGCAGGCCTTCGGCGCGGCCGAGTTCGCTCGCGCGTGCGCGAATGCGTTTGGTGTAGGTGACCGCGTCTTCGAGCGTCGGCAGTGAGGTGAACACGACCTCGGCGAATCGCGCGCCCAGTTCGATGCCGCCCGCCGATTGCCCGGCCTGGAATTGCACGGGTCTGCGCTGCGGTAGGGGCGGGATGTTCAGCGGTCCACGGACGGTGAAGTACCGCCCGGCGTGATCGATGGGCCGCACGCGGGTGGCGTCCAGGATCGCGCCGCCGCGCCCGTCGGGAGTCAGCGCGCCGGACTGCCAGCTGTCGAACAGGGCGTTGACCACCTCGAGGGATTCGGTGGCGCGGGCATACCGGTCTTCGGGGCTCGGCAGATCCTGGTCGCCGTAGTTCTCCTCCCCCACCGAGGAAGTCACCGCGTTCCATGCCGCGCGGCCGTTGCTGATGTGGTCGAGGGTGCCGAAGAGCCGGGCGAGGTTGTAGGGGTGGTGGAAGGTGGTGGTCACCGTGGCGATGAGGCCGACGTGCGAGGTGACGGCGCTCAGCGCGGACAGGAAGATCAACGGTTCCTGGGCGCCGATGGCGCCTTGTGCGCCGAAACTGAGCAGGTCGGCGGCGAAGAGGGCGTCGAATTTGTGTTGTTCGGCGATTTTCGCGATCTCGATCGATGACGCGATCGTCGTGGCGGACGGATCGATGGCCGCCGCGTACACGCTGACCGCACCGCTGACTCCCGTGACGGTCTTCAGGGGCCGTCGTCGCCCACCAACTTTGCCCATTGCGGCGACGCTACCGGTGCGCACCGCTGTCGTAACGGGTTGCGATCAGCGAGATGTTTTCTGTCCGAGCGGAATTTGCGGGGCGGTGCCACAGAGGTGATGTGGCATGGCTTCGTACACCGGGGCCGATCCTAGGCCTGTTCTCGCCCGTCGCCGTGGTCCTCGGCGGGTGTCCGGTCCGCGCGCGGCACCCGTACCACTCCGGTGTCGAGATCGATGTCGAACCGCGGTGTATGGGTCTGCCCGTCGCTGTCCTCGCTGCCCTCATGGTTCAGCTTCTTGCCAGGAAACAGCTCCCCGATGACGCCCATACGATCACCATACGCGCGAGCGGTATCCGACCGAGTCCGGCACGGCGCATCCCCGCCGATGGCGTTCGGTCGACGAGTGCGGACGTGATCGCCAGGCGATAGCGGTCGAACGGTTCCGTTTCGGCGACCGAGGGGCTGAGGCTCGGTTAGCATCATGTTCTGCTCCGATCGGCCGAGGACCGCGGCACGGGGAGCGCTGGGCGACCGATACAGGAATCGAACGACAGATCGGCCTACCGAATGGAATACGACGCCGACCTCGCCCAGGCTCGGGTCTTCTTGGAGTTGCTGGCCCGGCAGGCCCGGACGTTGGCGCGGGACATCGAATCCACTTACCGCCACGATCCCGCCGCGCGGCACGCGCTGTACAGCGAATTGTGCGTGGTGCGCCGCTATATCGACCGGCTGCACCGACGGTTCCCCGATACCGCGGGGCCGCAAGTGCGTCGGCAGCTGGTCGTCGCCCCGGGTACACGGCCGGTGCTGGGTTGAGGGGTGCCGTTGTCAGTGCCCCGGCGCGGTGGCCGTGCGCTCGGGGACGGGCACGGTGAGCATGGCGACGATCATGTCCACGATCTCCGCGGCGTCCCCGGGGTGGGCGGTGCGCACCCCTGCTTCCAGGGTGCGTTCGTAGTCGGCGATCAACGCGAACATGACGGTGGCCATGGTTTCCAGGCGTTGCCTGCGCAGCCGCCGCGGCAGGGCGGTCAGCGCGGCGTCGAGGCGGGTGGCGATGATGCGGACGGCGGCGCGGTCGGCGTCGGCGAGACGGTGCGCGTCCGCCACGACGGGATGGGTGCGTACCGCTTCCAGGAACCGGCCCAGATGGGTCACCCGGTCGTGGCCGAGCAGTTCGAGGATCGGGGTCGCGAGCATGGCGACGAGGGTGTGCACGTCGTTGGTGCGGCCGTCGGCCTCGTGGGCGGCCAGCAGCTGCATGCGCCGCTGTTCGAGCCAGTTCATCCGGCGCTCGACGATGGCCTCGATCAGTCCGGTGCGCGAATCGAAGTAGTAGTGCACGGCGGAGTTGTTGCGCTGGCCCGCGGCGGCGGCGATGTCGCGCAGCGGCACGTCGAGGCCGCGTTCGGCGATGAGGCGTTCTCCGGCGTCGAGCAAGGCGGTGCGCGATTCGTCGCTCGGCATGCACGCACTCTACTAAACACGAGTATTGACGATGTTAAACACAGATGATTAATTAAACGGCGTGGATAATGTGGCGGTGGTCACCGGTGCCGCGTCCGGCCTCGGCGCCGCGCTGTGCCGCCTGTTGGCCGCGCGGGGCGTCGCGGTGGTCGCCGCCGACATCGACGCCGCCGGGCTGGTCGGGCCGGCCGCCGATACCGCGATCCACACCCAGGTCGTCGACGTCTCCGACGACGACCAGATGCGCCGCTTGGTGCACGGCGCCGTGGCCGAGCTGGGGCTCCACTGATGCGCGCGCAGGGCTCCGGCCACATCGTCAACGTGGCGTCGCCGGCCGGATTGACGCCGGTGGCGCCGTCGGCCGCGTACGCGATGACCGAGCACGCGGTGGTCGGGCTCAGCACCGCGCTGCGCGTGGAAGCGGCCGCCGCCGGTGTCCGCGTGAGCGTGGCCGTGCCCGGCGGGGTCGCGACCGACATCGTCGATTCCGGGATCGACCTGCCCGGGTACTCCTATCGCGAACCGTTGCGCCGGACGCCGATCGGGATGACCGGCTCCGAACGGGCCGCGCGGCACATCCTGCGTGGCATGCGGAAGAACCGGCCCTACATCGCACACCGGTGGTGTCCGGGTCTGCTGAGCCGTCTCGGAGGCCGCCGATGATCACAGGCGGCCCGATCTTCCAATTGTGCTGGGTGGTGGGTGATCTGGCTTCGGCTCGTGAGACGTTCACCACCCGGTACGGAGTCGGTGAATGGTTCACCATTCCGGAGGTCCACTTCGGGCCCGATGCGGCCGAATTGCGCGGGGCGCCGGCCGATTACACGATCGGTGTGGCGCTCGGTTATGCGGGTGGCCAGCAGTTGGAGCTGATCGAGCCGCGTGGCGGGGTGAGCCTGTACGCCGAGCATCTCGATCGGGTCGGCCCCGGACTGCATCACGCCGCGTGGGTGCCCGAGGACTACGACGCCGCGCTCGCCGAGGCCGCCGCGGCCGGTATCGAGATCACCGCGCGCGGCCGGTTCGATGGCGTCGGGATGGAGTTCGCCTATCTCGAGGGCGGGCCGATCGGCTCGCACATCGAACTGCTGCGGTTGTCACCGCAGATGCGAGCGCTGTTCGACCATTTGATTCCGGAAGGATTCACCAACCCATGGCAGTAGGCGGCGACCCACGGCAGTCCGCGATGCCGTCGCGGCGCCACGGTCGCGCCTGCGGCAGTTCCCCTCACGTCTCGGCAACCGCCCGGGACCCGCGCGGCGCGCTCGACGCGCCAGGAAGGCAGGCACCATGCGTTTCACCTACGCCGAGACGATGACCGACCCGTCGTATTACCTCGCTCTGGCCAAGGCCGCCGAGGAGGCGGGCTACACCTCCATGGCGGTCGCCGACAGCGTGGCGTACCCGAAGGAGTCCGACGCGAAATATCCCTACACCCCCGACGGGAACCGGGAGTTTCTCGAGGACAAGCCGTTCGTCGAGGCATTCGTGCTCAGCGCGGCGATGGCGGCGGTGACCACCACGCTGCGGTTCACGCCGTTCGTGCTGAAGCTGCCGATTCGCCCGCCCGTGCTGGTGGCCAAGCAGGCCGCGTCGGTGGCCGCGCTGAGCGGCAACCGGTTCGGGCTCGGTGTCGGCATCAGCCCGTGGCCGGACGATTTCGAGATCATGGGGGTGCCGTTCGACAAGCGCGGCGCGCGGATGGACGAATGCATCGACATCGTGCGCGGACTTTCGGCAGGCGGGTACTTCGAATACCACGGGCAGTTCTACGACATTCCGCCGATCAAGATCAGCCCGGTGCCGACCGAACCGGTACCGATCCTGATCGGCGGCCACAGCAGGCCCGCGTTGCGCCGGGCCGCGCAGCGCGGCGACGGGTGGATGCACGCCGGTGGCGACGGCGCCGAATTGGACCGGCTGCTGGGCGAATTGGACACGTTGCGCGCGGAGTACGGCACCCGCAAGGACTTCGAGGTGCACGTCATCTCGCTGGACGGTTTCACTGTCGACGGGATCAAACGTCTCGAGGACAAAGGGGTCACCGATGTGATCGTCGGCTTCCGGCTCCCCTACACCACCGAACAGGACACCGAGCCGCTGGAGACCAAGATCGCCAACCTGTCCCGCTTCGCGGAGAAGGTCATCGCCCGGGTCGACGGGTGACGCCGGGTGCGGGTCAGGACCCTAGCGCGGCGGCGGCCGCGGCGAGGGTCCGCGCTCGGTAGCCCGCGCCGAACAGCGCGACGTGCACCAGCAGCGGATGCAGCTGGTGCAGCGGCGTGCGGGTGCGCCATCCGTCGGCCAGCGGGTGGGTTTCGTGGTAGGCGGCGCGGATACGGTCCAGGTGCGGAGCGCCGAAGAGGGCGAGCATGGCCAGATCGGTCTCGCGGTGGCCCGCGTGCGCGGCGGGGTCGACGAGCATCGCCCGTTCCCGCGTCCACACGATGTTGCCCGACCAGAGATCGCCGTGGATGCGGACCGGTGGTTCGGCGGGGCCGGCCAGCTCATCGATGCGATCGATGACGCGTTCGATCAGGCGGGTGCCGTCGGCGCCGAGCGCCGCCGACGCCCGAGCGAGGTAGGGCGCGAGGCGCTGCTCGGCGTACCACCGCGACCACGGGCCGTCGGTCGGGGTGTTGGGCAGTGGCAGGCTCGCGATCCAGCCTTCCCACGGGGCCCCGAACTGCTCGGCGCGGGCGGCGTGCAACGCGGCCAGTTCACGGCCGAATCGCTCGGCGGCCGCTGGGGTGGGTCCGGTCTCCTCCAGCCAGGGCAGCACCAGGGTCCGGTCGTCGGCGGCCAGGACCTGCGGCAGCAAGGCCCCGGCCGGGTCGGGCGCGGTGGCGCGCAGCCAGGACAGGCCCGCAGCTTCGGCCGCGAAGACGGATGTCGGCTCGGCCGAAGCCTTCACGAAAACGGTTCTGCCGTCGGCTGTTTCGGCGCGGTGCAGCGTCCACGCGTGGCGGGCGCCGAGATCGGTGACGGCGCGGACGGGCGCGTCCAGCAGGGCCGACAGCTGGGCCGCGCGGCTCACCGGGCGCCCGCGGTGAGCCGTTTCATGGTGTCCTCGTCGGCGGGGAAGAACGACTCGATGGCCAGTTCGGCGACGGTGACGTTCATCGGGGTGCCGAACACCGTCGTGACGCTGAGGAAGGACAACTCGTTGCCGTCGTGCTCGATCCGCAGCGGCACCACCGCCTGGTCGGGTTCGGGCACGGTGAGCTCCACTTCGCCACCGGGGTAGGACCGCAGCTCCTCGAGCAGGTCGGCCAGGTCTCTGGCGCCGGTGACCTCTACTTGGCGCGTCAGACGGGCGAGGATGTGGCCACGCCATTCGGCGAGGTTGCGGATGCGGCCGGCCATGCCGTCGGGGTGCAGGCTCAGCCGCAGCGCGTTCACCGGCGGTTTCGTCAGTGCCGGATCGATGTCCGCGATGAGCACGGCCACGCCGCTGTTGGCGTCGATCATCGTCCAGTTCTGGTCGATGGCCAGCGCGGGGTAGGGCTCGTGGCCCGCGAGGATCTGGCGCATGGCGCCGCGGACGGCGTTCATGGCCGGAGTGTCCAGACCGGGCTGCGCGTAGGCGGGCGCGTAGCCCGCGGCCAGCAGGACGCGGTTGCGTTCGCGCAACGGGATCTCCAGATGCTCCGACAGGTGCACGATCATGGTGCGGCTCGGGGTGGCGCGCCCGGTTTCGATGAAGCTCAGGTGCCGCGCCGAGGTGTCGGCCCGTCCGGCCAGCTCCAGCTGGCTGAGCCTGCGTTCCAGGCGCCAATGTCGCAGCAGGTCACCTGCCGTTGGGGTAGTCACGCCCCGATCCTACGAACGGCCGGCCGTCGCGGCCATTACCTCTCTGGTAAGGGCCGCCGATACCTGCGGCGTCCCGGCCGTTCCGGTCGCCGTGCCCGCGCGGGAACACGAATGTCCGGCCGGAAGCGTGTGCTCCGGCCGGAACTCGGGCGCTGTCAGGCCATTTCGGGGACGCGCAGATGCGCGAACGCCAGCTCGAACTCCCCGACCTCGAGCACGTTGGCGCCGACCCGCTGAGTCGCCGCGCTCCTGATCCGAGTGCTGTGCTCGCGGGTGGCGTCCATCGCCTCGCGAGTCGCCCACACCATCGCGCCCACCCCTCGGCCGCTGTCCCGGTCGACGAACAGGCTGGCGCTGCAGAATCCGTCGAGCGTCTCGATCTGCGGCAGCACTTCCATCCGGAACGTGTCGATCAGGCGCTCGACCTGCCCCGGGTCGACCTGCACCCAACTGCACCTGGCGCAGGCGGCGTCGCCGGCGGGATGGTCGCGGTGCATCGCCGCGATGTCCCATTCCTCGACGCGCTCCACCTCGCCGCCGAGTCGGCGGGCCAGGCCGTCGCGCAGTTGCTGGGCCCGTCCTCTGCTGGCATGCAATGCCTCCTGCGATTCCCACGAGGTCGTAGCGATGCAACGTCCCGTCGACCGGTTCACCAGCAACGACATGCCGACCCACCCCTGCAGCTCCGGCAGATTCGACATCACTTCATCGCGGAGGTATGCGATCCCGTCGTCCATCGATGACGGCTGGGCCGCGATTGTGCTGGAACGTGCGTACACGGGCCACCTCCCGAATGCTCATGGCGGCGCCCCGGTGGCGCCACCGGACATACTCACCTTCCTCCAGCCCACGCCCACAAGCAATGCCTCGGCTACCGTTCGGCTACCCCGTTGCGGCGGTGTCCGGTGGCCAGGCGTACCAAGGCCGCACGCAGGTCCGGGCGGGTCCGCGAGGCGGTCAGCTCCGCGAGCGCGATATCGGCGATCGCGGCCACGATCAGCGTCGCGACCGGTTCCGGGTCCGCCCACCCGGCGGCGGCGAGATCGTCCGTGATGACCAGCGCGGCTTGCCGATTGCGCGCCGCGACCTGCTCACCGAGGCCCGCTTCGGAGCGCGCCTGGATCAGCAGCGCCTTCGTCGCCGGCTGGGCCAGGCAGCCGTCGAGGTAGGCGTGCATACCCGCGGTCAGCCGCTCGATACCCGGCGGCGTGCCGGAGACGGTGTCCAGCACCTGGGCGAACAAGTCCTCGTGGAAAGCGTGGTGCAGCGCTCGGATGTAGTCTCCGCGGCTGGACCAGTGCTGATAGAAGCTGCCTTTGGCCATGTTCGCCTGCGCGACGATCGCGTTCACCGACAGTTTGGCCAGATCCGCCTCCCCCAGCAGGGTGCGGCCCGCGTGCAGCAGTGCCTTGCGGCCGGGCTCGGCCGACCTCACGACCCGGCCACCGAGGTGAGCGGTCCGACGATCGGCGCGACCACCGGGCATTCCACCGACCGGGCGTGCTCGGGATCCAGCGCGTCGAGCACTTCGCGCACCGCGACCGGATCGGAGGTGAGCCCGTAGTGTTCGGAGTAGTCGGTGGCGCACAGGTCCTGCAGCACGATGTTGCGGGCGTTCGGCCCGTCGAGCATGCCGGTGGTGTAGGGCGTGGCGATCTCGTCGTAGCGGCTGACGATGCTGACGAACTGCACATCGGGCACCAGCCGGGCGTCCGCTTTCAACTCCCGCAGAAACGGCGAGTCCGGCGACATCTGGCAGGGGCCGCAGTCGGCGATGGCGTCCGCGGTGCCCGGCAGATCCCGCAGGGGCTTCGCCGCGGTGTCGGCGCCGCTGAGCGTCGACCCGTGATAAGGAGCGCCCAGCCCGATGTGGCGTGCGACCTTTCCGGCGCCGCCGAGGTGGTGGAAGTAGTAGAACGGCACCGCACCGCCCATCGAATGCCCCACGACATCGACCTTCGCCGCGCCGGTGGCGGCGAGGACGCGGTCGATGAACGCTCCGATCTGGCGGGCGCTCTCGGGGACCGGCGCCACCGCGCCCAGCGCCGGACCGAACGCACCGGTGCCGTAGGTGGTGGTGTACACGCAGTAACCGGCGGCCGCCAGCAACGGCGACAGGGTCTGCCAGCTCACCGTCTCGTTGCCCAGGCCGTGCAGCAACACCACGGGATTCGGATGTGCGGCACCCGGGTGACAGGTCCAATCGTTGGCTCCCGGCGGGGGCGCCCCCGGCGCCGCCAGCTGCGCGGCCAACCCCGCCAGATAGCTGTAGGGAACGCTCGCGGGCTCCTGCGCCCCGGCGACGGGCGCGGCTCCCAGGAGGCACACCGCGGCGGTGGCCGTCGATGCGGCAAATCGAAGCAAGGTTCGCACCTGCTACTCCTTCACTGAACACGCTATGACCGACCGGTCGGTCATAGCGTACAGGTGTCGCGGCCGGGCGGGAAGGGCGAAGCGGAGCGCCCGATCGACCGGCCTGCCGCCGCCCGGTGTGATGCTCCGTCGTGGCTCGCGCGCCACGGCATGATCGATCTGCCGTAGCCTGGGGCGGGTGACCGATCCGGTGAAACTCGAGGACTCCGAATCGCTGCGGTTGGCGCGTCTATTCCTCGGCCGCACAGTGGATCTGGTCATCGACCGCCCGTACGGCAGCCACCATCCGCGATGCGGATTCCGCTATCTCGTCAACTACGGATACGTTCCGCTCACCCGCGCCCCCGACGGACAAGAACTCGACGGGTATTTCCTCGGACCGTCCGAACCTCTGGTCTTCGCCCGCGGACGCTGTGTGGGGATCATCCACCGGTTCTACGACGATGACGACAAGCTGCTCGTCGTCGCGGACGGCAGCCCCGCGCTCGACGACGCGGTGATCGCCGACGCCGTCGAGTTCCAGGAGACCGCCGGTCACTACGTGATCATCGGCAGGTGACCGGCAGCCCCTCTCGATTGGGCACGCCGATACCGGGTAGGCCCCTGCCATGGAACTGTTGGTGATTCTCGGACTCGCGGTGCTGGTCGGCGCGGTGATCCTGTATCGCAAGAGGTCCGGCAAACGGCCCGACGCACCCGAGGCACCCGGAAACGACGGCGAGTAGGGAGCGGCTATGAACGCGATGGACCCCGACCCCGCGAAAACTCCCGACCTGGAACCCGGCGGCGGGGTGTCGCCCGGCGCCACACCACCGGACACCCCGCAGACGTCCGGTCTGTCCGCGCCGGAGCCGAGCACCCGACACCACTTCCCGGTCACCGGCGTGCTGGCGATGCTCATCGGGGCGCTGGTGATCCTGCTGTTCGTCGCCGTCGCGGTCGGGCTCGTGGTGACGATGCTGTGACCCGCCGCCACCGGCGGTCGGCCGATCCGGGAGATCGGCCGACCGTGGGGCTATCGCGCGCCGAGGGTCACAGGATCGGCCTGCCGCCGGTGACGGCGATCCGAGCGCCCGAGACATAGCTGCCGTCGTCGGAGGCCAGCATGACATAGGTGGGCGCCAGTTCGGCCGGTTGACCGGCGCGGCCCAGCGGGGTGTCGTCCCCGAAGTGGGTGACCTTCTCCACCGGCATGGTGGACGGGATCAACGGAGTCCAGATCGGTCCCGGCGCAACGCTGTTGACCCGGATCCCGCGCTCACCCAGTAACTGCGCGAGGCTGGCGGAGAAGTTCGCGATGGCGGCTTTGGTCGCCGCGTACGGAGCCAGGGTGGGCGAGGGCATGTCGGAATTCACCGAAGAGCTGCCGATGATCGACGACCCCGGCGGCATGTGCGGCAGCGCCGCCTTCACCAGGTAGAAGTAGGCGTTGATGTTCAGCTTGACGGTGTGCTCGAACTCCTCGTCGCTGATCTCTTCCAGGGTCTCGTGCGTCATCTGGAACGCCGCGTTGCTCACCAGGACGTCGATCTTGCCGAATTCCCGCACTGCCCGGTCGATGACGGCGCGGCAGTGGGCGGCTTCGGACAGGTCGCCGGGCACGAGCACGGCTTTGCGTCCGGCCTGCGTCACCAGATCGGCGACTTCCTTCGCGTCCTCGTCCTCGTCGAGGTAGGAGATCAATACGTCCGCGCCTTCACGCGCGTAGGCGATCGCCACCGCCCGCCCGATGCCGCTGTCGGCGCCGGTGACGACTGCGGCCTTGCCGGTCAGTTTGCCGGAACCGCGGTAGCTGTCCTCACCGCAATCCGGCACCGGAGTCATCTTGGCCTGGATACCGGGGACTTTCTGCTGCTGCTCGGGAAACCCCATGTCGGTCCTCCTTCTGGCGTTTCGGGGCTGTGGGTGGTTCAGCTGTCGTGCTGGCGGCGCCAGTCGCGCACCGCGTCGCGGGCCCGGTCGAACAGCGCCAGCGGCGGGCCCGCCGCCAGGTTCGCGAGCGCGGACTCCCCCGCGTGCGGGTGCGGCCGGGTGGGCGCCACGGCCTCGGCGGCCCGCAGCGATCCGGCCATCCGCTGGAGCTGGCTGCTGGAGAACTGGGCGCGCAGCAGAGCGAATTCCTCGGCCTCCTCGTGCGCGGCGTGCTCGTCCACCGCGTCGGCGAATTCGGCGAGCCGGGCATCGAATTCGGGATGGTCCACCCCGAGGTCGTAGAGGTCGGCCAGCGCGCGTTTGGCCGCGTTCTCCTCCTCCAGCCGCGGTTGCACGATGTCGGCGTCGGCGCCGAACCGGGCCCGTCCGGCGACCGGATGCACGACCTCCTCCTCGGCGCTCTCGTGCACGGCCAGCAACCGCACCAACTCGGTGAACAAGTCCTGTTTCCCGTCGTTACCCGACTTCAGTCGCGCCAGCAGCGTGCGGATCTCCTCGTGCTGGGCGGTGAGCAGGTCGACGACATCCTGGTCGGTCATCGCAACACTCGTTTCTGTTGTCGTGGAATGCGTTCGTGGGCTCAGGTTTTCGTGCCCTGGGCGACCGGCCGCCGGGTCGCCGCGCGGACCGGGGATCATGTGCCCGTGGCGAGGCCCGTCGCCCGGCGGGTACCCGGGCGGACGGACGCCAATCAGCGCGCCGCTGCTACTCCGATTCCGGTGGGGGCAGCAGCCGCGGAACCAGCACCGCGGCGACGGTGGCGGTCGTCGCGCAGGTGGTCGCGATCCCCCAGCCGACCGGATCCAGCGGGCGGCAACCGAAGTAGCCGCACAGTCCCGGTGTCATCACCACCGCGCCGAGCACCGCACCGCTGGCGGCCGTGGTGAGCCACACCAACGGGCTGCGGTAACCGGAGACCAGCGTCTGACCCAGCTGTGTGCCGATGAGCGCGACCAGGCCGATGGTGGCGGCGCGGCGCTGCGTGCCGGTCATCCGGCCGAGGGTCCAGGCGACCGAGGCGCTGGTGGCCGTGGCCACGCCGCGCACGCCGAGCGTGTGCAGCAGGTCGGGGCCCAGGCGCGCGGGCGGCAGTTCGGCCAGCCGCTCCGCCGCGCGCTGCGCTTGGGCCTGCGGGTCGTCGGTGTCGTCGGGATCGACCGCGTCCCGTTCCCGCGACAGCGCCAGCGCCATGGCGGGGAACATGTCGGTGAGCATGTTCACCAGCAGGAACTGCCGGGTGCCCAGCGGCGCCTGGCCGCTGACGGCGGTGCCGTACAGCGTGAAGGCGACCTCGCCTGCGTTGCCGCCGACCAGCACGCCAACGGCGTCGGTGACCCGCTGCCACATGCCGCGGCCTTCGACGAGGGCGTGCAGCAGCACCAGGGGGTCGGGATGGGTGAGCACCATGTCGGCGGCGTTGCGGGCGGCGACCGAACCCTGTGCGGCCAAACCGATTCCGACGTCGGCGGTGCGGATCGCGGCGGCGTCGTTGCTGCCGTCGCCGGTCATCCCGACCACGTGTCCCGCGCGGCGCAGCGCCGCCACGATGCGCACCTTGTGTTCCGGGCTGACGCGAGCGAACACCGTGCTCTGTTCGATCAGTTCCGCACGCGCCGTCTCGTCCAGACGGTCGAGATCCGCGCCGGTCACCACCTCCCCCGCCTCGATGCCGAGCTGGCGGGCCACCGCCGCCGCGGTCACCGGGTGGTCGCCGGTGATCATGCGGACGCTGATTCCGTTGCGCTGCAACGCGGTGACCAGCGGCACCGTCTGCGGGCGCGGGGCGTCGGCGAGGCCGATGAAGCCGAGCAGACTCAGTTCGGCGACCGCCGCCTCGACGTCGTCGGGTTCGGTCGGCAGGTCGCGCCGGGCCACCACCAGCACCCGCAAGCCCTGCTCGGCCAGATCGCGAACCACCTGTTCGGCGCGTTCACGCAGGCGGCCGTCGAAGGGATGGTCGGTCTCGTCGATCCGCACGCCGGTGCAGCGCGAGAGCACCACCTCGGGGGCGCCCTTCACGATCAGCCGCAGTTTGCGGGAGGTGTGGCCGAGGGTGGCGGCGTAGCCGCGGTTGGATTCGAACGGGATCTCCTCGATCGCGTCCCAGCGGCGGGGGTCGTCGCCGAGCGCCTCGGCCGCGGCCTCGACCACCGCGCGGTCGGTGGCGTGCACGATCGGGCCCTCGGCGGGATCGGGGCAGGCGCGGGTCGCGGCCCGCAGCAGGCGGTGCGCGTGCTCGCAGTCGGCATCGGCGGGCCACTGCTCGTCGAGATCGGCGAGTGTGGTCAGGCGCAGCCGCCCCTCGGTGAGGGTGCCGGTCTTGTCGAAGCACAGGGTGTCCACCCGGCCCAGTGCCTCGACGGTGCGGCTGGCGCGCACCAGCACGCCGTGTCGCGACAGCCTGCGGGCGGCGGCGAGCTGAGCGACCGTGGCCACCAGCGGCAGTCCTTCGGGGACCGCGGCGACCGCGACCGCCACGCCGTCGGCGATCGCGGTGCGCAGCGGCCTGCCGCGCAGCATGCCCAGTCCGGTCACGATGCCGCCGCCGCTGAGCGTCAACGGCAGGGCCCGGTCGGTCAGGCGGCGCAATTGCGCCTGCACACCGGCCTTTTCCGGCGGGATGGCACCGGCGGCGGCGCGGCCGGCCTGGGTGTCGTGACCGACGGCCACGACGATCGCTCGCCCGGTGCCGTTGACCACGGTGCTGCCTTCGAAGACCATGCAGGCGCGCTCGGCCAGCGCCCGGCCCGGGGTCGCCGCGACCTGTTTCTCGACGGTGATCGATTCGCCGGTGAGGCCGGATTCGTCCATTTCCAGATCGTCCGCGCGCAGCAGCCGGGCATCGGCGGGGACCACTTCCCCGGCTCGCAGCACGATCACGTCGCCGAGTTCGAGGAGGTCGGCGGGCACCAGGTGCTCGCGCGGTTCGGCGGTGTCGAGGTCGGCGCGGTCGATCACGCGGGCGCTGAGCTGCTCGCCTTCGAACAGGCGGAACAGCGCGTTCTCCGCGCGCTGGCGCTGCCAGGCGGAGACCAGCGCGTTGACGCCGAGCACCGACGACAGCAGCACCGCGTCCGACGGCGCGCCGAGCACCGCGGTGGCGACCGCGCCGACGCCGAGGATCGGGGTGAGCGGATCGGCGAGTTCCCGGCGCAACTGACCGGCGAACGACGCCGCCGCCGCGATGACGCTCACGCCGGGGATGCGGGCGACCGCGCCGGGCCGGGCGCGCTCGGGCACCGCGAGCGGCCGCGGCAACCGGCTCAGCACCTCTTGGGGTTCGAGGGCGTGCCAGGGCAGCAACGGTGCGAGCGTGGCCGGTGGGGCGGTGCGCGCCGAACGCCATCCGGTGTAGGCGCCGGTGAGCAGACCGGTGTAGTGGGCGGCGGTCATGGGCGACGAGCGGCCCGCGCTGTCCGGGGCGACCGCGAGCAGCAGACCGCCCAGCGCCGCGCCGGACAGGGCCAGTGATCGGCCGCGTTCGCTCACCTGACGGGCCGGAGCGACGGCGGCGAGGACGCGGTCGGCCTGTGCGAGGTCGCGGCAGACCGCGTCGGCGGTCCACGGCATCTGCAGCGCGTTGTCCTCCCGCACGGCCAGACCGATCGCGACGTCGGCGTGGGCCAGCGCCTTGTGCGCGCGGGGACTCAACACGGCGACGACGTGACCGTCCTGCTGCAGAGCGCGCACCAGCCCGCTCATCGATGTGGACGGGGAGACGAATTCGTCGGCCATGGACCGCAACTCGGCGGCGTCGGCGCTCGCGGCGAGCGTCACGCGCAGGCCCGCGCTGCGCGCCCGGCCCAGCAGCGCGTATGCCCGCCGGTCGAGTTCCCGGCCGACCAGGACCCGCCCGACCGGTGTTCCGTTGTCGTGGAGTTCGCGCCACACTGGGCGGCGCGTCACACCGTCGTCGGGTTTTCCGGTCGCGGGGTGCACCAGTCTGCGGTGGCCGCCGGCCGACAGGTAGCGGCCGGTGTGGTCGGGCTGCGCGTCGTCGCGGCTTTCGCCGGTCTCGTGCTCCCACAGCAGCCGCTGGCTCGCGCTCCATACCTCGGCGACCGACCATCTCGGGTCGCTCGCTTCGGCCTCGAGGACCAGACGCCGTGTGGTCAGCAGCGATTCTCCATCGATGACCAGCGCCGACAGTCGGTCCAGCCGCCGCCACACCCGCGGGTGCAGCGTCAGCACACCCGCGCGGCCCAGCATCGTGGAGACCAGCGCGCCGTAGGCCTCGCGGCTGGCCCGCGCCGCCTTGGGGGCTCCGAGTTCCAGTGCGTCGGCCGCGCCGAACAGGCCACGTCCGCCGAGGACGGAGGTGACCGCGCCCGCCAGCGCACCCGCGGCCGTTTCGTCGGCAACCCGTTCGATCGGGCCCTGCGGCATGTCGACCACACGGTCGGGCGGGGTCAGCGGGTCGCACACTTCCGCTGGGCGGCGGTCGATCTCGGCCTCCCAGTCCTGCCATTGCACGTAGCGGGTGAGCGATTCGGTCAGCGTGAAACCGCGGTGCACCGCGTCGATCACCAGATTCGCCGTGCCCGCCGCCGCACTGTTGCCCAGGGCGTTGCCGATCGCGTTCGCCGTGGTCAGCACCAGATCGGTCCGTGGACGGCCGAGCTGATCCTCGAGCCGTTTGCGGAGGCGGGGCTGGGTGTCGACGAAGGCGGCGGCGGCGCGCAACACACGGGCGGGTCCGCGCAACGGCAGCACGGCGCTCATGGCGGACAACCCGATCGCGCACACGTCGCCCGCGACCTGGATCCCGGCCGCCAGCAGCGGTTCCCGGTCCCCCGGGTGCTCGCAGCCGCGACTCCAGTCCAGATCGCCGACCGCGGTATCGGTCTCGACGGATTCGATGGCCGACACCAGGGCGGGCAGGTCGGCCGCACCGTGCTCGAGAGCGGCCACGACGCGGCCGGTCACCGCGTTCACTCGCCACCAACGCACATCGCGGCGGCGGTCCAGCGTCCGGTGCAGCGCCTCGGTGATGTCTCCGCTCCTGCCGGAGTCCAGGCCGCGCACCTCCACGGTGACCCGGTCCTCGTTGAGCGCCACCCGGCGCCGGGAGCGCAGCGCGTGCGGGTCGATCAGCGCGGCCAACTCGCCGCGCAACTCCTCGTTACTGCCCAGATTCAGCAGCGACACGCCTGCCCGTGCGCCCGCTGCCACCGCCTGCACCGGCGCCTGCGCCGCCTTCATTCCCACATCGACGGCCTTCTCCACGCTCGCGCGGGCCATCTCCGCCGCAACGGAGGTCGGCGCCTCGAGCCACCACGGTGAGACGACTCCGCGTAGTAAGAAGCTCATACACGGCAGCTACCCAGGCATGCGCAGAGCAAACCGTCCGCGGCCGCGGTGCGGGCACCGCGGCCGGGTCCGGTGCGGACCCGCTCCGCCGGTCAGTTCGCGGTCGGGTCGAGCACGATCTTCACCGCGCCGTCGGTCTTCTGTTGGAAGGTGGCGTAGGCCTGCGCCGCATCGGTCAGTGGGAGGCGGTGGGTGGCGAAGGTGTCCACGCCCAGCGGGTCGCCGTCGCGCAGCAGCGGCATGATGTCGTCGACCCACCGTTTGACGTTCGCCTGGCCCATCCGCAGCTGGATCTGCTTGTCGAACAACACCCGCATCGGCAGTGGGTCGAGCATGCCGCCGTAGACGCCGATCACCGAGATCGTGCCGCCGCGACGGACGATGTCGATGGCGGAGTGCAGTGCCGCGAGCCGGTCGACGCCCGCGGTGTCCATCACCTTCTGGGCCACGAAATCGGGCAGGAACGCCGCCGAGCGCTGGGCCATCGACGCGATCGGCGACCCGTGGGCTTCCATCCCCACCGCGTCGATCACCGAGTCGGTGCCCCGGCCGTCGGTCCAGCCGCGGATGATGTCGCCGAGCGGCTCGTCGACGGCGTCGAGGTCGATCACTTCCATGCCGCGCTCGGCCACCCGCGCCAGCCGCTCGGGTACCCGGTCGACACCGATGACGCGATAGCCGCGATGCGCGGCCACCCGGCAGGCCATGTCCCCGATCGGGCCCAGACCCAGCACGGTCACCGATCCGCCGTCGGGCACCCCGGCGTATTCCACGGCCTGCCACGCGGTGGGCAGCACGTCCGACAGGTACAGGAAGCGGTCGTCGGCCGGTCCGTCGGGCACGGTGATGTGGGTGGCGTCCGCGTGCGGCACCCGCAGATACTCGGCTTGGCCGCCGGGCACCTGCCCGTAGAGCTTCGAATAGCCGAACAGGGCGGCGCCGCAGCCGTATCGGCGGACCTGCGTCGTCTCGCACTGGGTGGGCAGCCCGGTGCGGCACATGTAACAGGCGCCGCAGCTGATCTGGAACGGGATGACCACGCGGTCACCGCGTTCCAGCCCGGTGACGGCCGAACCGGTCTCCACCACACGTCCCATGGGTTCGTGGCCGAGGACGTCGCCGTTGCTCATGTAGGCGCCGAGCACCTCGTACAGGTGTAGGTCGGATCCACAGATGCCGGTGGAACTGACCTCGATGATCGCGTCCGTCGGGGCCTCGATCCGAGGATCGGGCACCGTCTCCACGGCGATTTTGTGTCGCCCTTGCCAGGTCACTGCCTTCATCCGCGCGGCTCCTCGGTCGGGGTCGGTACTTGTCCCCGTCCTACCCGGACACCTGTGCCCGAAACGACCGCGCCGGGGTTTGCCGTGGGGCAACACCGCAGGCCACGGGCTCGGTGCGCGGCGGGTACGCCGGATGTGTGCCGCCGCGGATTCGGGGTAGGCGGTAGCCGTGGACCATTCACGAGCTCCCCTGCTGGAAGCCCTCGCCGACTATCACCGGCTGGGCCGGTACGGCTTCACGCCTCCTGGGCATCGGCAAGGACGCGGAACCGACGAACGCGTCCTGGATGTGATCGGCCGCGACGCCTTCGGCTCCGATGTCCTGGCCGTCGCCGGGCTCGACGACCGGCTCTCGCGCGGTGGCTATCTGTCGCGCGCCGAAGCGCTCATGGCCGACGCGGTGCGCGCGGAATCGGCGTTCTTCTCCACCTGCGGCAGTTCGCTATCGGTGAAGGCGGCCATGATGACGGTGGCGGGCGGTCACGACGGCGGCCTGCTGGTGGCGCGCGACAGCCACAAATCCGTGGTCGCCGGGCTGATCTTCTCCGGTGTCCAGCCGCACTGGATCACCCCGCGCTGGGACGCCGAGCAGCATTTCGCCCACCCGCCCTCGCCGCGGCAGGTTGCCGAGGCGTGGGAGGAACACCCCGACGCCGCGGGCGCGTTGATCGTGAGCCCGAGTCCCTACGGCACCTGCGCGGACATCGCCGGCATCGCCGAGGTCTGTCACCAGCGCGGCAAGCCGCTCATCGTCGACGAGGCGTGGGGGGCGCATCTGCCGTTCCACGACGACCTGCCGACCTGGGCGATGGACGCAGGGGCGGACCTGTGTGTGGTCAGCGTGCACAAGATGGGCGCCGGTTTCGAGCAGGGCTCGGTCTTCCACGTCCAAGGCGATCTGGTCGACACGATCAGGCTCAGCGAATGCGCGGACCTGCTGATGACCACCAGCCCGAACGTGCTGGTCTACGCCGCGCTCGACGGCTGGCGCAGGCAGATGGTCGAGCGGGGGCAGGAACTGCTCGGTTCCGCGCTGCGCGTAGCCGAACAGGCCAGGCGCCGGCTCGCCGAGATCCCCGGCATCAAGGTGCTGGAAGACGAACTGCTCGGTGTCGAAGCCTCCCACGACCTCGACCGGTTGCAGGTCCTCATGGACGTGTCCGGTACCGGGGCCAGCGGTTATCAGGCCGCTGACTGGCTGCGCGAGCACCGCCGCATCGACATGGGATTGACCGATCACCGCCGGTTGCTCGCCACGCTGTCGCTCGCCGACGACAAGGACACCATCGATGTCCTGGTCGACGGCATCGCCGCGTGGCGCGACCAACTGAGCGATCCGCGGCCGCCACGCATCCGGCTGCCCTCGCCCGAGGACCTGCAACTGGACTCGGTGATGCTGCCGCGCGACGCGTTCTTCGGCCCGGTGGAGACCGTGGACGCGCGCGACGCCGTCGGCCGGATCGCCGGCGAACAGATCACGCCCTATCCGCCGGGCATTCCGGTGGTCATACCCGGCGAGCGCATCGACGCCGCCGTCGTCGACTACCTGCGCACCGGGCTCGACGCGGGCATGAACGTCCCCGACGCGGCCGACTCCCGGCTGCGCACGATCCGCGTCGTCGCCCGCGATCGAACCGAAACGTAGGAGGTTTCTTTCATGGCCGGACCGACCGCGCTCGCCCTGGTGTGCACGCTGAAGAAGTCCCCCGCCGAATCCAGCAGTGATGTCATCGCCCGGCAGGTCCTCGACGAGCTGGCCGAACACGACGTGCAGGGCACGGTGCTGCGGCTGGTGGACTACGACGTGCTACCCGGAGTGACCGCCGACGAAGGCCCCGGCGACCAGTGGCCGTCCATCCGCGAACGGATCGCGGCGGCCGACATCCTGCTGGTGGCCACCCCCACCTGGGTCGGGCACATGTCGTCGGTGGCGCAGCGGATGCTGGAGCGATTGGATGCCGAACTGTCCGAAACCGACGACGCGGGTCGTCCCGCCATGGTCGGCAAAGTGGCCACGGTCGCGGTCGTCGGCAACGAGGACGGCGCGCACAAGATCGTCGCCGACCTGTATCAAGGGCTCAACGACATCGGATTCACCATCCCGGCACAGGGGTGCACGTACTGGAACGATCAGGCCATGGGCGGCACCGACTATCAGGACCTCGACTCGGTGCCGAAGGCGGTGGCTTCGGCGACCGCGGCGCTGGCCAGGAACGCCGCGCACCTGGCCCGGGTGCTCGGCGCCCAGCAGTACCCTCCCGCTGAATGATTTCCACGCCCGTCGCGCCGACACCTCCACGGGTGTCGGCGCGACCGACCGGATCAGGCCAGCACGGCGTCGACGGCCTTCTTCAAAGCCGACGGCTGCGCGGGCGAGGTCGGCGCCTTCTTCCTGAGCTCTTGCAGCCGCGCCCCGATCTCCTGGAGCTGCTTACGTCCCAGGCGTTCCCGCACCTTCGGGAACCACTCGTTCTCCTCCTCATCGATATGGTGGTCGACGTTCTCGATCAGCACGGTGGTCTTGGCGGTGAAGTGCTCGTCGTCGGGCTTCATCGTCGCCAGCTCGCTGACCAGCACGTCGGCGACGTGGTGCTCCTCGTAGGACTCCAGGATGTCGTCCTCGAGCTCGGGGACGAGCTTGCGCACCTCGGGGTACATGCACTCGTTCTCGAGATAGGTGTGCACGGTGAGCGCCGCAATGATCTTGTTCACCACGTTCGCCTTGGTCCGGATGGCGTCGTCGCCTGCTTTCTCGAACTCCCGGAAGAGTTTTCGGATCGCCTTGTGGTCGTCACGAAGCAGCACGATCGCGTCGGTGGTCATCGTTTTCTCCTTGCGTCGGGGCCGGTTCTCTGCCGACATTCCCGGCGCCGCGCCCCCGAAACCGCGACGGCCGCCGCGCGGCCGGACCCTCGGCGGGTCGTATGGTGAGCCGCGGACAGCACAGGAAGGACGAAGATGCCCCACGCCGATGACTACGCACACGAGCTGGCCGAATTGGCGCAGCGCTCGGAAACCACCGTCGCGGTCGCCGAATCGCTCACCGCGGGCAGGCTGTGCGCCACGTTCGGCGCCGCGCCCGACTCTTCCACCTGGTTTCGCGGCGGCCTCGTCGCCTACAGCTCGGAGGTCAAGCGAACGGTTCTCGGGGTGCCCGATGTGCCGGTCGTGTCACGTCCCGCGGCCGAAGCGATGGCCACCGGTGTCCGGAGCCTGCTCAATGCCGTTGTCGCCGTTGCCGTCACGGGCGCGGGCGGTCCCGACCCGCAGGACGGACAGCCGCCGGGCTCGGTGTGGTTCGCGATCGCCACCGAGCACGACGTGCGCGCATGGCACCATCAGTTCGACGGGGAACCGGAGGACGTGCTCGAGCAGACCACCGCCTGCGCGGCCGAGGCGCTGCTCGACACCGTGCGCGACCTGCGCTCGGACCGTTCGCCGAAGTGACCCGCGGTCACGACGAACGGCGATGCTTACGGTGGCTGGTGTCGCAGAACGGGTAGTTCTTCGAGCGCTTACACAGGCACAAGGCCACCAGGAACCGGTCGGAGCGCACCGTCCGGCCGTCCGCGGTGACGAACTCGACCGGGCCCTCGATCAACGCGGGGCCGTCGGCGGTGAGCGTCACTCGCCGCCACTGCTCATTGCCGGATTCGGTCGGCACGGATCACCACCAGATCTTCCATACGCTGGCCGGGTCCGATCAGCCCGGCCGATTCCAGCCAGTGCGCGCGGCGGCGCAGCACCGGCCCGAACGGCACGGTCGCCCTGGCCACGACAGCGGCCTTCAATTCTCGCTCGCGTAGCTGGGCCAGCGTCGTATCCGGATCCGACAGCGCCGAATGCACGATCAACGCGACACCACGCGGTTTCAGCAGGGCGGGCAGCGCCACGCACAACTGGTCGAGGACCGCCCTGCCCCCGGAACCCGCGTTCCACGCGCGAGCGATGCCGCGCGTGTGGGCCCCCACGGGGGCCGGGACATACGGCGGGTTGGCCAGCACCAGGTCGAAACTGCGCCCCCCGAGGACCGCGGTGAAATCGCCGCGCAGCACCTCGGCCTCGATACCGCGCATCCGGCAGTTCAGCCAGGCGGACACCACCGCGGCCCTGGACACGTCCACCGCCGTCACCTTCGAGGCTCCCGCGTACGCGGCGGCGACGGCCAAGGCGCCGGTGCCGGTACACACGTCCACCGCGTGCCCGCCGCTCGGAACACCCGCCTCGGACAGAGCGCGGACGAGCAGCCAGGTGTCCAGCTGCGGCGGATAGACACCGGGGGGTCGAATCAACATCACATTCGCCGGATAGCCCGCCCAGCGGTACTCAATCACCCCCGCTGACCGTCCCGCTGCCGGTTTCCCGCAACGAGCTGCGGCCCGCGCGCCAGGCGTCGAGCACATGATCGGCGAATCGGTCCTCGAGCAGGTTCGTCACCTGGATACCGAATACCACCGACTCGGTCAGCTCGGGCTCCCGCCGGAGCAGATCGCCGATCACGCCGGTGCGCATGACCTGCTCGTGCACCGCGTCGGCTTCGACGTGCTCGCGGTAGAACAGCAGACACGCGGGGTCGGCGGCCAAACGTTCCAGCGCCTCCACCAGGCGCCGCGCGCCCGGCGGCGAGGTGATCTCCACCGTGGCGAAATGCCCCACCAGCGCGCCCCGCCACGACCGGTGCAGCCCGAACAGCGACATCATGTTCATCAGCGCGAGCATCGGCGCGGGCACCACATCCAGATAGTGCAGATAGTCCGGGTTGAGCCCGGCGCCTGCCAGCAGATCGGCATACAGCTGCGCGTGCACGCGCTCGCCGCGCCCGCCTCCGAACTCGTCGAACTCGACCGCCACCAGCGACGCCTTGGCTTGGCCGCGCAGCCGGGGAATCACCCAGGCGTAGGGGTCGGCCTCTTTGTGGTGATAGATCGAACGGTGCACGAAGTATTCGCGCATCTGCCACCATTCGCTCTCGTCGCGCAGGAAACGGCTCAGCCCCTCCGGGTCGGCGGGCGTCACCAGCAACCGTTCCAGCTCCGCGTCGAGATCGTCGCCACCGGGCACGTCCTCGCGCAGCGCGCGCAGGAATCGCTGTTCCAGCGCGGCGCGCAGCCCAAGCAGACCCGGGTCCCATTCCCATCCCGCGTCGACGGCCGCGAAACCGTGATAGTGCAGTTCGTAGCAGGTGTGCAGCGCCAGATGCAGGTCTTCGCCGTACGGGTCCACCGAGCCCGGCACCGGCACCGAACCACCTGATCGGCTGCCCAGCAGTTTCACCACCGCCTCCGACAGCTCGCCGCGCGGGCGGGGCAGGTCCTGCTTCGGAGCGCCTATCGTGACCGTCATACCGATCGTTTACCCCCGTCGAGCGCTGTTATCGCGGCGCGGCGCGGTAAGAATGCCGTGGCCGTCCCCGCAGACGCGAGGACGGCCACGAACCGAGACGAACTGTCCCGGAGCTACCCGTTCGCCTTCTTGTACGCCTCGACCACCTCGGCGGAGATACGTCCACGCGCCGAGACGTCGATGCCGTTCTTGCGCGCCCACTCCCGGATCACCGTGGCTTGTTCCCGGTCGTTCGCCGACCGCATGACACCGCCGCGGCCGCGCCGCGCACGGCCGACCTTGCGGGCATACGGAACCCATTGTTCGAAGAATCCGCGTAACTGACCGGCATTCTCCGTCGACAAGTCCATCTCGTAGGCCACGCCGTCCACGGCGAAAGACACGGTTTCCTCGGCCTGAGACTTGCCGTCGTAGTCATCGACCAGTGTCACGACGACCTTGCGTGCCATACAGATAATCCCTTCACGGTTACCGAGCGCGTGCAGTCGAAAAAACAATCGTAGCCAGTAAATAACAGATCGGTTCCACCCCCGGAACACCGGGGTCCCCCTCGCGGCGCAGGACGGTTCGCGGCGAACAGCTATTGCGGCAACCGTCGAGCCTCCACATATTGCCCGCGCACCCGGCACAGTGGCAAACCGGCCTGCCAGGACGAGCGCGACCGGAGAAAGACGCGGTGGCGGGCTATCGGTGACCGATGTGCGCAATCGACATTCGCACGCTGCATTTCCTTTTTCGAGCGGCAACGCCATCGGCCGAAGCGGCTCCGGCCAGCCGAACAATCCACGCGATCCCGCCGTCGGCGACGGTGCCGGGCAAGACGACACTGGTCGGTCGCGTCGGTGAACCGGACCTCCGAAGCGGGACAACGCGCGAGATCGACGGCATCCCACCCGAATTGCGAACACCACCGCCTGTGCTTCCCGCGCCGCCGCTGCGACGACAAGGCAGCCGAATTCGATCGCGCTGACGCGAAATATGTCTCCGCGAAGGTGTTGCTGCCAACCTGAGAGCCTCCGGCGCTTCGGCTGATCGGTGCGCCCTGCCCGCCGGAATCTCGGGCGCGGTGAACCGTCGGCCAGCAGGGAAAGGCATCGAGCACATGGCAGACAACGACGATCAGCACGCCCCGGAGCAGGGCTGCGAGCCGGACGACGCGCTCACCGCGCCCGCGGACCCGCCCGCCCAGGTAGATCCGGAGGACGAGGATCTGGCAGCACCGGCGGAACCGGACACTCCCGCACTGTCGCGGCGCAAGCTGTTCGCGGGCGCGGGCATCGCCGCGGCGGTGGTCGCGGGCGGCGGCCTGGCCGCGTGGCTCACCACACGCCGCACTCCCGGCGCCGGAGGGGTGAACCGCGCCCTGAAGATCGGCTACGGCGGCGGCGTCTGCGAGGCGCCGCTGTACGTGGCGCATCACGAGAAGATCTTCGAGAAGCACGGATTGAACGTGCAGATCGTCAAAACCGGCGGCGACGAGATCAAGGACGCGGTGGGCGCGGGCAAACTCGACGCGGCGCCGGGCATCTTCTTCTCCTGGCTCAAACCGATCGAACAGGGCATCGACGCCAAACTCGCCGCCGGGCTGCACGAGGGCTGCCTGCGCATCGTGGTGCCACCCGAAGGCCCGATCAAGTCCGTCGCCGAGCTGCGGGGCAAGCCGATCGGCGTCGGCGCGATCGGCGATTCGGCGATGTCGTTCTTCTCGTTGGACCTGCTCGACGCGGGCATCAACCCGAGCGAGGACATCGACTGGCGGGTCTTCGCCGCCGACCAGCTGACCGACGCGCTGGTGCGCGGGGACATCGCCGCGATCGCGGCCAGCGACCCCAACGGGCTGCTGCCCACACTGAAGGGCAAGGCTCGCGAACTGACCAACAACTCCCAGGGCACCAACCGGCAGCTCTACTGCTGCGCGACCGCCATCAACGGGCGGCTGCTGCGCGAGGACCCGGACGTGGCGCGGGCGCTGGTGACCGCGTGGGCCGAGGGCAGCCGATGGGCGGGCGCGAACATCCCGCAGACCGCGGCCATCGAAGTCGACAACAAGTACGTGGCGGCGGATCAGCCGACCATCGAAGCGATCCTGAAGACCTACGGGTACAACCCGTCGGCGGCGCGACTCGAGAGCGAGATCACTTCCGGCATCGCCAAATTCGCCAAGACCGGCTACCTGGACCGCAAGACCGATCCGAACGCGCTGGCCGGCAAGGTCTACGCGGATCTCGGGCTGAACTGGTGACGCCGCGATGACGACAACGGCCGACACCGCCCCCGTCCGGGCCGATTCGGCCTCTCCTGCGACGCGGCCGCCGGGAACCGCGGTGACACGTTATCCGCCGACGCTCGGCTTCGCGCTCGCCTGGGCGGTGTGGGCTCTGACCGCGGTGGTGACGCTCGCGGTCCCGGACGAACTGGACGTCGCGGCGCCGCTGGCGGCCGGAGTGCTGTTCACCGCCTGGACGGCGGCGCTCACGGTGTGGGCGGCCTACGCCTACCGCGACCGCGCGGCCACCCTGCGGCTGCGGTACTGGACACCGTGGATCGCGGTGCTCGGCGTCTGGGTGCTGTTCTGGGAATTCGCCACCGCCAAGACCGGGTGGCTGCAACCACCGCATTTCGCGTCGCCGCAGCAGATGCTGCTGGTGTTCTACAGCGACGCGGGACTGCTCGCGTCGAGCACGTGGCATTCGCTGCTGCTGCTGGCGGTCGGGTTCGTCATCGGCGCGGTCGCGGGCCTGAGCACCGGCATCGCTCTCGGCTGGTCGAAACTCGCTGCCTACTGGGGTAATCCGGTGCTGCAGACCGTCGGCCCGGTGCCGGCGGGCACGCTGCTGCCGGTGGTGCTGGTGCTGTTCCCCACCACTTACAGCGGCAGCATCTTCATGGTCGCGTTCGGTGTGTGGTTCCCGGTGGCGGTGCTCACCCGCGCGGGCATCGCGGGGGTCGCGCGTGGCTACTTCGATGTCGCGCAGACCCTCGGGGCGTCCAAGCATTTCCTCGTCTGGCGGGTCGCGGTGCCCGGCGCTCTGCCGAGCATCTTCACCGGACTGTTCATGGGTCTGGGCGCTTCGCTGGCCGCGCTGGCCGTCGCGGAGTTGCTCGGCGTGAAGAACGGTCTGGGCTGGTACATCCAGTGGACCAAGGGGTGGGCGGCTTATCCGCGGATGTACGCGGCGATCGTGATCATGGTGGTGGTGTGCCGCACGCTCATGCTGCTGCTGTTCCGTGTCCGCAACCGCGTGCTGGCCTGGGAGAAGGATCTGGTGCGATGGTGAGCGGCGCGGCACGCGGCAGCGCGGTCGAGATCGATGCGGTCTCACATCAATTCGCGGTGGCGGGCGCACGCCCGCGCAACGTCGTCGAGCGCCTGCTCGGGCGGCCCGCACCCGAACCGACCCGCGCCCAGCAACTGGGCCGGCTGCGGGTGCTCACCGACGTGTCCCTGCGGATCGAAGCGGGGCAGTTCGTCGCGTTGCTCGGGCCGTCGGGGTGCGGCAAGTCGACTTTGTTGCGATTGCTCGCGGGACTCGAGCGGCCGTCGCGGGGCGTGCTGCGCGCCGACGGTGCGCCGATCGAGGGCCCGGATCCGCACCGGGCGTTGATGTTCCAGGATCCGACATTGTTCCCGTGGCGGACCGTGGAGCAGAATGTCGCGCTCGGACCGCAGGCTCGCGGCACCCTGGCCGAGGACCGGACCCGGGTGGCCGAAGCCCTCGCACTGGTCGGTCTCGACGGTTTCCGGGACACGTATCCGGCGCAGTTGTCCGGCGGGATGGCGCAGCGGGTGGCGTTGGCGCGGGCGCTGGTGAACCGGCCGCGGCTGTTTCTGCTCGACGAGCCGCTCGGCAAGCTCGACGCGCTCACCCGCGCCACGCTGCAGACCGAGATCGTCCGGCTGTGGCAGGAGGACGGGTTCACCGCCGTGCTGGTCACCCACGACGTCGACGAGGCGTTGCGGCTGGCGGACCGGGTCGTGGTCTTCTCCGCCCGGCCCGGGAAGGTGGTGCGGGACGTGCCGATCGCACTGGCCCGGCCCCGCACGCATGATGATCCGGAATATCTGCGGCTGCGGGGCGAGATCCTGCGGCTGCTCGGCGAGACAGGCAGGGCCGTCGCATGACCGCAACCCACCCGCGCACGAGCGGGGTCTTCGACTCCGTCACCGACGCGATCGGCAATACCCCGCTGGTCCGGCTGAACCGGGTCACCGAGGGGATCACCGCGACGGTATACGTCAAACTCGAGTACCTCAATCCGCTGGGCAGCGTGAAAGATCGCGCCGCGCGGTCGATGATCGACGCCGCCGAGGCCTCCGGTGAGCTGCGGCCCGGCGGCACGGTCGTGGAGGCGACCTCCGGCAACACCGGCATCGCGTTGACCGCCATCGCCGCGACACGCGGCTACCGCACGATCGTGGTGGTGCCGGACAAGACCAGCCAGGAGAAGCTCGCGCTGCTGCGCGCCTACGGCGCACAGGTGCGGGTGACCCCGGGCGGGCGGCCGGCCGATCATCCGGAGCACGTGCGCACGGTCGCGACCCGGCTGGCCGCCGAGATCCCGGGCGCGTGGTTCGCCGGGCAGTACGACAATCCCGCGAATCCGGCGGCGCATCACCGGACGACGGGTCCGGAGATCTGGGCCCAGACCGGCGGGCGAATCACCCACTACGTCGCGGGCGTTGGTACCGGCGGCACCGTCACCGGCGCGGGCGAGTACCTCAAAGAGGTGTCCGGGGGCGCGGTCCGCGTGATCGGCGCCGACCCGGAGACCTCCGTCTACGGCGGCGGCGACGGTCGTGCCTGGTACGTCGAATCCGTCGGACACTACCGGCATCCCGACACCGAGGACGACCAGTGGCCCACCTCGTATCACCCCGCCGTCGTGGATCACATCGAGCGGATCGGTGACCCGGAGGCGCTGGAGGTGCTGCATCGCCTCGCCCGCGAGGAGGGGCTGTTGCTGGGCGGATCGTCGGGAACCGCGATCGCCGCCGCCCTGCGGGTCGCGCGGACACTGCGGTCGGACGACGTGGTGGTCGTCATCGCCCCGGACTCCGGTCGCTCCTATCTCACCAAATATTTCGACGACCAGTGGCTCGGCCGTTTCGGCTTCGCGCTGCGCGACCGAGTGACCGGACCGACGGTGGCCGATGTGGTGGGCGAGGTCGCCGGAAGTCCGCGCACCATCCCGTCGGATGCGACCGTCGCCCACGCTCGAACGCTGCTCGGCGCGGCACCCGCACTTCCGGTGCTGTTGCTGCGCGACGAGGCCGGACCGGTCGTGGTACCGGAAATCCTCGGCGCGGCGGTCGCGACGACGCTGGCCGGTGCGCCGGACGACGACCCCGTCATCGCTCATCTGGCACCGCCGCTGCCGGTGGCGGGCACCACGGAACCGCTGACCCGCGCCGCCGCCCGGATCTCCGGCCATTCCGGGCCGGTCGTGGTGGCGCACGAAGGGCGGGCCATCACGCTCGTCGACGCCGCGCGCATCACGGCCGCGGCGCGGGAACTCGGAGAACGACAGGGAGGTTCGCAGTGAGACGTCTCGCCGCCACGGCCGCGATGGTGCTGGCCGGGCTGTGCGCCGGACCGGGAATCGCGGCCGCGCACGTCACGGCCGGCGCACCGGACGCGGCCCCCGGCGGGTACAGCGTGGTCACGCTGCGGGTTCCCACGGAATCCGAGACGGCGGGCACCGTGCGGCTGGAAGTCGGCCTGCCTCTGGACCATCCGCTCGCCGTCGTACGCACCGCCACGACACCCGGATGGGATGTGTCGACGCGCCGCACCACGCTACCCGCGCCGATCGACAACGGGCACGGCGCGACGGTGACCTCGGCTGTGTCGTCGGTGACGTTCACCGCGCAACCCGGGTCCGCCGTGCGGCCGGGGGAATTCGGGGAATTCCGGCTGCTGCTCGGTCCGCTGCCGGATGTCCGGGAACTCGCGCTGCCCGCGATCCAGACCTACAGCGACGGCACCGTGGTCTCCTGGATCGAACGCAGCACCGACGGGACACCGCCCGACAAACCGGCTCCTGTGGTGCGTCTGAGCGCCGAATCCGGCCACAGCGGGCACCAGGCGCCCGGCGCTACCGCGGCGGCGTCCGCGCAATCGCCTGTAGCGGGGCAGAATTCGGATTCCGGTGGATGGGTCGATTGGATCGCGCTGGTGGCGGCGCTCGGCGCGCTGGCTCTGGCGGCGGCGCCGTTCGTGCGCGGCGCGCGCAGCCGGTGACCGTCCTGGCACGCGTACTGCTGGCCGGGCTGTCCGCGGTCGCGGCCGTATTACTGGCTCCGTCGGCGGTCGCGTCGGCGCATGCCGTGCTCGTCGCCACCGACCCCGCGTACGGTGCGACCATCCCGGACGCTCCGACGCGGGTGACGGTGCGTTTCGACGAACCGGTGACGGCGGCGGGCGCCGGTGTCACTGTCTCCGACAAGGACGGCCGCCGGGTCGACACCGAGGCGGTGTCGGCCGCCGACGGCGGCCGTGCCGTCGTGGTCGGAGTGCGGCCCGAGCTGCCCACTGGGACGTATCTGCTGAGCTGGGTGGTGCTGTCCGCGGACGGTCACACGGTCAGCGGTTCCAGTGTGTTCGGTATCCGGGTGCCGCCTGACCTGACCCTCGGCGATCCACCTCGTGATCCGATCGCGGTCACCGCCGACGGCGTAGCCAGGATGCTCACCGCCGTCGGATATCTCGGGGTGGTGCTCGCGGTCGGCGTCCCCGGGGTGACGTTGCTGGTCTGGCGTGCGGGGACCAGGACGGCGCTGGTCGCGCAACTGACCGGGATCGGGTCGGCCACCGTCGTCGCCGTCTCGCTGCTCGCGCTCGCCATGACACCGGCTCGCCTCACCGGCCCCGACGGCTGGGCCGATCCACAGGTGTGGGCGCAGGCTCTCACATCCTCGCCGGGTGTGGCGGCCGTGGTGCGCGCTGTCGCCGGTGCCGCGCTCGCGGCCGGTCGGTCGCGACCGAAAGTGATCGCCGTCGCGGGAGCGGTGATCGTCGTGGCGACGGCGGCGTCGGGCCACGCCCTGGCAGGGGGAGACCGACCCGCCGCGTTGTTCTCCACCGCGGTCCATGTGCTGGCGATGGCGTTGTGGGTGGGTGCCGTCGTGCTGGCCGTCGCGGTCCGGCGGCGGCCCGACCGATCCGCCCTGCTCCCGCGCTTCGGCCGCGTCGCGATCGCCGCCGTCACCGCGCTCGCGCTGACCGGCGTCTATCAGAGCCTCCGCTCGGTCGACCCGCTCGCGGCGCTGTGGACGACGTCGTGGGGTCGGCTCCTGCTGCTCAAATCGGCGCTGGCGCTCGCCGCGGCCGGTGTGGTGCTCGCCGCGCGACGAATCGTTCGCGGCCGCGTTCCGCAATCGGCGCTGCGCCTCGAATTCGTCCTTCTGGCGGCCGTTCTGGTGGTGACCGGCGTCCTCGCGGGCACGACACCGGCCAGGGACGCCTACGACCCGCGGATCACGGTGACCGCCGACCTCGGCCGGGCACGAGCCGAGGTCACCGTCGACGGCGCCGGTGCGGGCGAACAAGAGCTGACCATCCACCTGCGCGACGCGAGCGGAACCCCGATCGACGCCTCCGCCGTCACCGGCCGACTGACCCGTACCGGCGATGCCTCGGGCCCCATCGACGTTCCCTTCCGACGGATCGAGCCCGTCGAACTGGGCCCGCACTATTTCGTTTCCCAACCGGTGCGCGTTGTCCTCCCCGGCTATTGGCAGTTGCGGTTGACCGTCCTCCTGGACCGCACCACCGGCTATACCGCCACCGTGCCTTATCGCGTGTGGTGACGGGATCGGTACGCCCCAGCGCGTTCCGCGCGTTCGACTCACGAACGGCGAGGACACGTCGCCTCGGACGACGACGCAACCCGCAGCGCCGGGCTCAGCCGCCGGGCTTCTGCCAGACGGAGACGTGTCCGCGGCTCTCGCTGGTGAACGGTTCGCGTGTCCACCCGTCCCACCGCGCATCCAGCCGCAGGCCGGCGATCTCGGCCATCAGGTCCAATTCCGCGGGCCACACGTAGCGGAACGGAATCGATCGGTAACTGCCGCGTCCCTCGACGACCTCGATGTAGTTCGAACTCATTGTCTGCGTGGCGATGTCGTACTCGTCGTAGGCCCATTTCGACGATCCGGTCCGAGACAGCACCGTGTTGCGGCCGGGCGCCAGCCCGCGCAGTCCGGGCATCATGACTTCGACGACAAAGCGGCCGCCGGGTCGGAGGTGGGCCGCCGCGTTGCGGAAGCAGGCGACCTGACCCGCCTGGGTGGTCACGTTCATGATCGTGTTGAACACCAGGTAGACCAGCGAGAATCGTGACGTCAGCTTCGTAGACGCGAAATCTCCGACGGTCACGGCGATCTCGTCGCCGCCGGCCTTGGCACGCAACCGGGCGAGCATCGCGGGTGACGTATCGATGCCGTGCACGGGAACTCCGCGCGCGGCGAGCGGCAAGGCGATCCGCCCCGTTCCGATGCCGAATTCCAAGGCCGGGCCATCTTCGGCCGACTCTGCCAAAAAGGTCACCGCCGGGTCGACGACGCCCGGCTCGAACATCGCGGCCGAGGACTCGTCATAGCTGGCCGCGACCTGCTCGCCGAAGTAATCGTCGGTATCGCGCATCCGGGCACCGTAGCGCGCCGGACCCGCTTGACGCCCCTTGTTTTCCGGTCGGCTCGGCCGTGGGTTCCCGGGCCGCTACCTCCCAGCACTGAGAAGAACGCACCCCGGTCCGCGCCTAGTCTGGACGACGCCCGGTCGAGCCGGGATACTGGCCTGCGCCGGTTTCGCGGAACCGACCACGCCGGGTTCGGCGCGGTCCGTCGGCTCATCGTTCGAACGAAAGGACCAACTCTCGATTCTGCAGACAGGCAATCGGCCCGTTGAGAACGGCGGGGGGCCGAGTACCGTTCCGAACTCTGTCGAGCGAGCGGACGTCCGCGGGAGGCGGACCCCGACAACGAACCAGATGTCGGCCGATTCGTGGGATTCGGCCGGACGAGCCCAGTGCACGAGCGGAAGTCGATAGTATGCGTGTGGCCTTGTTGCCCGCAGGTACCCGGGGCGATCATCAACCATATCTCGCGTTGGCGCAGGAATTTCGCGCCCGCGGTCACGAGGTGGACATCACCGCCACCCGCAATCAAGCGCAGATCGTGCGCAACGCGGGCTTCGAACCCCATGTGATCCCCTTCGACGCCGCGGAACTGCTCGAGACGACCGCGGCCAAGCGGGCGCTGGCCTCCGGCAAGACGCTGCCGTTCGTGCGCATCATGCTCGACACGGTGCGGATCATCGAAGGTGAGCGCGGTGTCGCGATGCACGAGGTACTCCTGCGCGCCTGCACGTCCGCGGACGTCGTCGTCGCCTGCGCGTCGACGCTGCCGTGGGCGATGGAGTTCCGCGAGAAGACCGGGACGCCGGTACTGGGCTGCCTGCCCTATCCGCTCGAACGCACCGATGAGTTCCCGTCGTCGTTCATGGCGAAGAACATGACCTCGTCGCGCACGCTGTCACGGGCGAGCTACAGCCTGTTCGAATGGTCCTATACGTTCCTGTATCGCAAGGTCGACCGGCAATTGCGCCGTCACATGGGCCTGCCCGGCAGGCCGCGCAATCCTTTCCGGCGCCTGCGTGCGGAGCGGATACCGCTGGTCCACATGGTGAGCCCGATGCTGTTGCCCAAGCCGCACGATTGGCCGGACCGCGCGACGATCGTGGGCGCTTCCGTTCTGCCGCAGCCGCTGCGTGACGCCTGGGGCGAAGCGGTCATCGATCCGGAGCTCGACGCGTGGCTGGGCGAAGGGTCACCGCCCATCTATTTCTGCATGACCGGAATGCCCGTGCTGGATCCGGTGGAATGCCGCGAGATGATCGCGACGGTCTGCGCGCGCTTGGGCGCACGGGCACTCGTCACGGTGAAAGGCGAGGGATTCCCGAAAGGGTTCAGCGCCGACCGCAGCCTGCTGATCATCGATTCGTTCGACTACGACCGCGTCCTGCCGCGGTGCGCCGCGGTGGTGCACCACGGCGGCAGCGGCAACACCCATGACGTGGTGCGAGCGGGGATCCCGGCCGTGGTGATCCCGGTGCACAGCGATCAATTCTTCTACGGCTGGCGCATCGCCGCGCTCGGCATCGGAGCGACCTTCCCGTATCGCACGATCACCACCGATCGTCTGCATCGCGCGTTGGCGCAGGTCTTGACGCCCCAGGTGCGGCAGCGAGCGGCAGAGGTCGGCCACACGGCCGCGAAGGAGAACGGCGTGCCCGCGGCGGTCGACGCCGTCGAGAAACTCGCCGCCGCGACCCCCCGACCATGAGCTGCCGGTCGGCCGCCGCGGACCGATCGCGGCGGCGACCGGCGAGCGCACGACAACCGTGACCGTCGAGTTCCGAAGGTTGTACCGCATGACCGATTACCGTTCGTTCCTCGATATCCTGCTCACCCGCGGCGAGACCGTGCCCGCCGCGACCGCGTACCGCTTCTTGCGCACCGGCGACGCCGACGGCCCCATCGACGACATCACCTATGCCGGGGTGTCTGCCCGGGCGCGGGCGATCGCCGCCGCGTTGCAGGATCGCGGCATCCGCCGGGCTCTGCTGCTGTACCCGTCCGGATTGGATTTCATCACAAGCTTTTTCGGCTGTCTGGCCGCGAACGTCGTCGCCGTGCCCGCCCCGCTGCCGCAGTTGGACTCCCGCTCCCTGCGGCGGTTGCGGCACCTTGTCGCCGATGCCGGCGTGGACGCGGTGCTCACCACCGCCCAGGTCCGCGCCGACGCCACCGCGCCGATCGAGCACCTGCCCGAACTGGGCGAGCCGTCCTGGCTGGCGACCGACGAGATCCCCGACGACGCGGCGGCCTCGTGGCGCAGGCCCGCCGTCGGGCCGGACTCGGTCGCCTTCCTGCAGTACACCTCGGGTTCGACGAGCGCGCCGCGCGGCGTCGTGGTCACCCACGCGAACCTGCTGCACAACGAACGCGCCATCGCCACGGCACTGGGCCATACGCCGGATCTGCTGGCTTCGCTCACCGACGCGCTGTTCGTCAGCTGGCTGCCGATGTATCACGATATGGGGCTCATCGCCCCCGTGTTGCAGACGATGTTCGTCGGCGCGAACGCGGTGCTGTTGTCGCCCAAGGATTTTCTGCAGCGCCCCGAGCGCTGGCCACAAGCGGTCTCCGCGTTCGGCGCGCACACCAGCGGCGGCCCCAATTTCGGCTACGAGCTGTGCCTGCGCCGCATGACTTCCGAACAGATCGACCGCCTCGACTTGAGCTGCTGGAGAGTGGCGTTCAACGGTGCGGAGACGGTGCGTCCGGCCACGGTGCGCCGGTTCGCCGACACCTTCGCGAGTACGGGATTCCGGGCGGAGTCGTTCCAGCCGGTCTACGGCTTGGCCGAGGCCACGCTCATCGTCAGCGCCGCGCGGCTCGGCGCGCCGCCGACGGTGATCCTGCCGCCCGGTCGGTCCGAGCTGGTCGGTGTGGGGCGCCCGGCCGAAGGGCTGTCGATCGTCATCGTGGATCCCGACCGGCACACCGCGTGCGCCGACGGCGTCGAGGGCGAGATCTGGGTGACCGGAACCAGTGTCGCCGCGGGGTATCTGGGCAACGAGACGGCTACCGCCGAGACCTTCCATGCCGGGTTGGACGATGACGATCGCGCTTTCCTGCGCACCGGCGATCTCGGATTCTTCTCCGGCGGTGAGCTGTTCGTCACGGGCCGGCGCAAAGATGTGCTGATCATCGACGGCAAGAACCACTACCCGCAGGACTTGGAGTCGACGGTCGAGTCCGCGCACGAGGCCGTCCGCCCTGGGTGCGTCGCGGCGTTCTCGGTGGACGGGGGCATCGACGGAGAGCTGCCCGTGGTGGTCGCCGAAGTGCGCACCGAGGATCCCGCCGAGCTCGCCGACGCCGAAGCAGCGATCCGCGCGGCGATCGGCGCGGAACACGCGCTGACGCTGCGATCGGTGGTCCTGATCCGGCCCGGCGCCCTCCTCAAGACCAGCAGCGGCAAAGTTCAGCGACAAGCCTGCCGCGCGGCGTATCTCGACGACGAGTTCGCGCCGGTGTCGCCTGTCCGCGGAGAACTCGACGAGGTCGGCGCACCGCGAGGCGAGGCGCTCGGCGCCGAGGAGATGCGGAGCTGGCTGGTGGAGATCATCGCCCGGCTGGCCTACCTCGATCCGGCGCGCATCGACGTGCATCGGCCGCTGGTCGAATTCGGTCTCGGCTCAGCGGATCTGGTGGAACTCGTCGTGGAGCTCTCCGACCGGGTCGGGCGGAGTCTGGACACCAACCTGTTCTTCGAGCACCCGACCATCGCGCAAGTCGTGGCGGCGCTGCACGATACCGCAACCGAGGACGCGCCCGTTCCGCAGCAGGAGCGCAGCGACGACGCCATCGCGATCATCGCGATGGCCTGCCGGTTTCCCGGCGGCGCCGACGATCCGGAAGCGCTGTGGCGCCTGCTGGACGACGGACGCGACGGTCTGTCGGAGGTGCCGCCAGGACGCTGGAGCGTCGACGGGCTCTACGACCCGGATCCGGCGGCGGAAGGCAAGGCCTACACCTTCCGCGGCGGCTACCTCACCCAGGTCGACCAGTTCGACGCCGCGTTCTTCGGCATCGGCCCGCGCGAGGCGGCGGTGATGGACCCGCAGCAGCGGCTCATGCTGGAGCTGAGCTGGGAGGCGATCGAACGGTCCGGCCGCGACCCCAGACAGCTGCAGGGCAGCACGACCGGGGTGTACTTCGGGGTGTACAGCACCGGTTATCTCGCCGACCCCGCTCCGAGCCAGTTGAACGGGCAGGTCGGCACCGGGCTCTCCCCGAGTGTGGCCTCCGGGCGGGTCGCGTACACGCTGGGTTTCCACGGACCCGCCGTCACCCTCGACACGGCCTGTTCCTCATCGATCGTCGCCATGCATCTGGCCGCGCAGGCGCTGCGCGCGGGCGAATGCGATCTGGCCCTGGCCGGCGGCGCGACGCTGCTGATGGGACCGACCGCGCACGTGGAGCTGTGCAAACTCGGTGTGCTGTCGCCGTCGGGACGGTGCGCGCCGTTCTCGGCGGGCGCGGACGGCACGGTGTGGGCCGAGGGCGCCGGTCTGGTGCTGCTGAAGCGGCTCGACGACGCCCGGCGCGACGGCGACCGGGTGCTGGCCGTGGTCCGCGGCTCCGCGGTCAACCAGGACGGGCGCAGCCAAGGTATCAGCGCGCCCAACGGATTCGCGCAGGAGCAGGTCATCAAGGCGGCGTTGCGCGCCGCCGGGCTGAGGCCCGCGGACCTGGACTACGTGGAGGCGCACGGCACCGGCACCGCCCTCGGCGATCCGATCGAAGCACGCGCCTTGGCGCGCGTCTTCGGTCCCGACCGGGAGCCCGAACGCCCGCTCGGCGTGGGTTCGCTGAAATCCAATGTGGGCCATACCCAAGCGGCGGCCGGCATCGGCGGCGTCGTCAAGCTGGTACTCGGGCTGCAACACGAGAGGATACCGGGGATGGCCCATGACGGGCCGCCGACGCCGCAGATCGATTGGGACGGCAGCGGTTTGGCCGTGCGGACCGATTCGGCGCCGTGGCCGAGAGGCGATCGGCCCCGCCGCGCCGGAGTGAGCGCGTTCGGGCTCAGCGGCACCAACGCCCACCTCATTCTCGAAGAAGCGCCCGCCGTAGACGACGAGTCCGGCCCGTTCGACGACGAGCCGGGCGGTCGCGGGATCGCGCTGCTGCCGATCTCGGCACGCAACCGGGTCTCGCTGCACGGTCAAGCCCGACGCCTGCTCGATCACCTCACCGAAGATCCCACAATCGATCCCGCACCCGTGTCCCGCTCGCTGGCTCTGCACCGCACGCCGTTCGAATGGCGGGCCGTCGTCGTGGCGGGCGAGCGGGGCGAAATGCTCTCCGCACTCGGCGATCTGGTCGAGCACCGAGCGGCGCCCGATGTGGTCGTGGGCGCGGACGCGGCGCTCACCGCGGGCAAGACGGCATTCGTCTTCCCCGGGCAGGGCGTGCAGTGGGCCGGGATGGCACGTGACATGCTGGCTCGCTCCGAAGTGTTCCGCGCCGAGTTCGCGCGCTGCGATGAAGCGTTCCGGCACCGCACCGGATGGTCGCTGGCGACCGCGCTGTTCGGTCTCACCGCGGCGCAACTGGGCGACTTCACCCTCGTGCAACCGCTGCTGTTCGCCACGATGGCGGCGCTGGCGGCCACCTGGCGGGACGCGGGCGTCATACCGGATGCCGTGATCGGCCACAGCCAGGGCGAGATCGCCGCGGCCTACGTCTCCGGTGCGCTGAGCCTCGACGAAGCCGCCCACGTCGTCGTGACACGCAGCCGCCTGATGGCCGGCATCACCGAGCAGGGCGCGATGGCGATGATCGGCCTGCCCGCACAGCGACTCGAAGAACGGCTGGCGTCGGACACAGCGGTATCGATCGCGGCGATCAACATCCCCCGCTCCACGGTCGTGGCGGGAGCGCGCGAGGCGGTCGAGGCGCTCGTGCGCGAACTGGAGGACGAACAGGTCGACGTGCGGATGCTGGCCGCGGGACCCGCGCTGGCCGGGCATTCCGCTCTGCTGGAGCCCATCCGGCGGCAACTGCTCGACGAACTCGCCGGGGCGGCCGCCGCCGCGCCGGTCGTTCCCTGGTACTCGACGGTGCTGGGCGGGCGGATGACCGACCCCGCCGACAGCGACTACTGGTACCGCAATGCGCGGGAACCGGTCCGGTTCGCGAGCACGATCGAGCGGATGATCGGCGACGGATACCGGTATTTCGTCGAACTCGGCGTGCATCCACTGCTGACCACGGCGGTGCGAGCCGTCGCGGAGGACACCGGTCACGAGGTCGTCGCGGTCGGCTCGCTGGTGCGTGACCAGGACGGTCCGCGCAGTCTGGCCCGCGCCCTGGCCGCGCTGTGGGTGGCCGGCCACGACCTCGACTGGACCCGCCTCACGCCCGCGCACGGCCGCGTCGACCTGCCGACCTATGCTTTCGACCGGCGGCGGTTCTGGACCGAATCGGTGTCCGAGGACGCCGCGGCGCTGGGTTTGCGGTCCGCGAGCCATCCTTTCGTGGGCGCTGTTGTGCCGCAACCGGATTCCGGCGGTGTGACGCTGACCGGCCGGATCTCCCTGCGGACCCATCCGTGGCTGGCCGAGCATGCCGCGCCCGCCGCGGTCGTCCTGCCCGGCACCGCTCTGGTCGAACTCGCCATCCGCGCCGGTGACGAGGTGGACACCGGAAACGTGCGCGAACTCGTGCTGCACGCCCCGGTGGTGCTCACCGAGGAGGCCGCGGTGCAGATCCAGGTGGTGGTCGCCGACGCCGACGCCGACGGTTGCCGACCCGTCTCGATCCACTCGCGACTCGAACGCGATCTCAACACCTCGTGGACATTGCACGCCCGCGGGATTCTGGCGGCGACGGACGAGACCGATTCCGGCGGCCTCGATGCCGACCGGTGGCCTCCGGCCGGGGCGACGGCCGTCGACGTCGAGGACATGTACGCGCGACTGTCCGATCGCGGGCATCGCTACGGGCCGCTGTTCCGGTCGGTGCGCGCGGCGTGGCGGCGCGGCGGGGACGTCTTCGCCGACGTGGCGCTCCCGGAGCACGCCCACGGCGATGCCGCACGCTTCGAGATCCATCCCGCGTTGCTCGACTCCGCGCTGCACGCGGCGCTGCTGCTGGGCGCGGACGAGAGTGGTTCGGCGCTGCTGCCGTTCGCCTGGACCGGCGTGCGCTTGCATGCCTCCGGCGCGACGGCGTTGCGGGTCCGGATCTCGCTCGACGACTCCGGCGGGGTGCGGGTCATGGCCGACGATCACACCGGACAACCGGTCGTGTCGATACGGTCGCTGCTCCTTCGGCCCGCACCCGAGGCGCAGCTGCTCGACAGCGCGTTGTCCACCGCGCACCGCACCTTGTTCCGGCCGGAGTGGGCGGCGCTTCCGACGCCGATGACGCCGCGGCCGGTCACCGCCGTCGCCTGGTCGCGGCTCGGTCCGCACGAGCCCGCGCCGGACGCGGTGATCATCGAAGCCGCTCGAGGCGATTCGATCGATACGGTGCACACGGCGGTGCGGCGCGCGCTCGCAGGCCTGCAGGCGGCACTGGACGATCCGCGACTCGCGGCGGCGACCATCGTGGTACGCACCCGCGGGGCGATGGCGCTGCCCGGCGAGGACATCGAAAACACCGCGGGAGCGGCGGTCTGGGGCCTGGCCCGCACAGCGCAGTCGGAGAACCCCGACCGCATCGTGCTGGTCGACAGTGCTGACGCCGAGGTCGACGTCGCGACGGTGCTCGCCTCCGGCGCGGCACAGGCGCTGGTGCGTGACGGCGTCCTGTTCGCGCCGCGTCTGGCGCGTCCTCCGGTGTCCGGTGGTGCCGCCCCCGATTTCGGCGACGGTTTCGTACTCGTCACCGGAGCGCCGGGGCGGCTCGGCTCGCTGCTGGCGCGGCATCTGGTGCGGGCGCACGGGGTCACGAAGCTGTTGCTCGCCAGCCGCCGCGGCGCCGACGGCCCCGGCGCGGAGGACCTGCGCGCCGAGCTCACCGGCCTCGGCGCTGACGTGGTCTTCGCCCGCTGCGATGTGGCCGACCGTGCCGCGCTGGCCGAAATGCTGCGCGGACGCACACTCAGCGGCGTCGTGCATGCCGCGATGGTGCTCGACGACGGCACGCTGGGCTCGCTGACGCCCGAACGTCTCGAAGCGGTGCTGCGGCCGAAGGTCGACGCGGCGTATCACCTGCACGAGCTGACCTCGGGCATGGACCTGTCGTGCTTCGTGCTGTTCTCCTCGGTCGCGGGCCTTCTCGGCAATCCCGGGCAGGCGAACTACGCCGCCGCCAACGCCTACCTCGATGCCCTCGCCACCCATCGCGTCGCCCGAGGCCTGCCCGCGCAGTCGCTGGCGTGGGGTCCGTGGAGCCTGGACATGCACGAGGTGATGGCGGCGGCCGACATCCGGCGCATGGAACGCTCCGGCGTGCGCCCGCTCGGCGCGCGTGACGGCTTGGCCGCCTTCGACGCGGCGTTGCGACGGAACGAGCCGGTGCTGGCGCCGCTGCGGATCGATGCCGACGCGATGCGGCGCGCACCGTATGTTCCGCTGCTGCTGCGCGGGGCGATCCGTCCGCCCTCGCGCCGAACGGTCGTGCACCGCGACGCCGCCGACCCGTCGGTGCGGTCCCGGTTCGCCGAGCGGCTGCGTGGATTGCCGCCCGGCGAGGCGACCGCGATCGCGATCGACGTGGTGGCGCGCCGGGCCGCCGACGTGCTCGGGCACTCCGGTGCGGAGGCCATTACGGCGGACCGGTCGTTCCAGGGGCTGGGCATGGACTCGCTGATGGCGGTGGAACTGCGCAACCGGTTGCGCGACGACACCGGCATCCTGGTGCCGCTGAGCGAGATCTTCGCCGGTCGCAGTCCCGCCGCGCTGGCGGAATATCTCGTCGGCGAGGCGGCGCGCACGCAGACGGGCGAGCCCGCCGCGCGCCCGGACGACCAGGACGTCCCCGAGGTCGTCACGCTGCCCGTCACCCGCGATCTGATGCGGCTGCTGCGCACGGCCCAGCAAGGCATTCCGAGCGTCGCCCAGACCGGCGGGCTGGCCATGCGCTTGCCCAGGACGGTGGAACACGCCGAACTGGACGCGATTCTCGATCGCCTCGCCGCGCGGCACGCGGCGTTGCGCACGGTGATCGTGCCCAGCGACGAGCACGGCACCCGGTTGCAGGTGCGGTCCCGACCGGGCGGGCCGCTGTTGCGCTCGTCGGCCGTCGATCGGCTCGATCACGCCGTCACGCGCGTCCGGTTCCGCGAGCTGATGCGCGAGCCGTTCGACTTGGCGGAGGGGCCGCTGTGGCGGTTCGAACTGCTGAGTTCCGATTCCGGCGAGCAGGAGCTCGTCTTCGGAGCCCACCACGGTATGTGCGATGTCCAGTCGATGGTGCTGGTCGCCGGAGAGATCGGCGCCGAGTTGTCCGGCGCCCAATTCCCGGACACGCTGTCCAACAAGGACATGCACGATCTGCTCGCCGCCCAGGCGCCGCAGGCCGAGCCCGACGCCGAGTGGCGCGCGGAATTCGCCGGATGCCGCCGCCTCGAACTCACCCTCGCCCGGCCCAGGCCTGCCCAGCGCACCCATCGTGCGGGCGAGGTGCTGCTGGAGCTGCCCGCGGGGCTGCGCGAGCGGGCGGCGCGACGCGCTCGGGAGCTGGGTATCACGCCCGCGGCGTTGTTCCTCGGCACGCTGACAGTGCTGCTCGCCCGGCGGCAGGACACCGATCGTTTCGCGCTCGCCGTGCCGGTGGACACCCGCATCCACGCCGACGCGCCGACCGCGGTCGGCTACTTCGGTGTGCCCGTGCCGTATCCGGCGGCCGTCGAGCCCGGCGAGTCGATCGACGACCTACTGCGCAGGACCGGCGACCGGCTGCGGCGCCTGCTGGTGCCGGGAGCGGGTTTCTCCGACGTGCTCGCCACGCTCGCCGCGGAGGGCCTGTATCGGGACAACGCGCCGCTGGTCGAGGTGTACTTCAACTATCTGCGGGCCGATGCGCCGGTGCACCGCGCCGACCTGATTCCGGTGGGCACCGGATACTCCGATCTCGACCTCATGGTGGCGGTGCTCTCCGGAGCGGACCGCATCTGGTTCACCTACAACGCCGACATCATCGATGACGCGAGCTGCACCCGGCTCGGGCGCGACTACCTCGCGCTGCTCGAGGAGGTGGTGGAGCGTCCCGGGCTGCCGGCGCGCCCCGCGCGTCCGGAGGCGCCGCGCGGCGTCGCGTTCGCGGCCACGTTCGCGCTGGGCAAGCTGCCGGATCTGTATCGCGCGGCGGCACACGCTCACGGCATCGACGGTCCGACCGTGTTCGAGGCGCCGTACCACCACGTGCCGGCCGGGCTGCGCGACCCGTCCGGGGTCTTCGCCCAACCGTCGACCGCCCTGGGCATCGTGCTGTTGCGCGCGGCGGACCTGGAGCGATTCGGACCGCTCACCGACGACGATCTCGATGAACTCGCCGCACGGTATCCCGCCGCCGTCCGGGAAGCGGCCGAACGCGCTCGCGTTCCGATCATCGTCGGCGTCCTCCCGTCGCCCGAACCCGATGGGCGACTGACGCGGTGGGACCGGCTGGCCGCCGAGCGGCTACGGGAGATCCCCGGCGTCGCGGTTCTCACCGAAACCGACTGGACTCGCGACCACCGGGTGGCGCATCGCTTCGACGCGCAGACCGACGCGCTGGCACACCTGCCGTTCACCGAGGAGTTCCAGGCGGCGGTGGCGCTGACGCTCGCCGCCGTCGCCCGCACGGCCCTGTTGCCCGCGCCGAAGGTCATCGCCGTGGACGGCGACGACACACTGTGGAGTGGCGTGGTGGGTGAGATCGGCCCCGCGGCGGTCACTTTCGATCCGCCGCGGCGCTCGCTGGCGCGGCGGTTGCGGCAATGGCGCGCCGCGGGCACGCTGCTGGTGCTGATCAGCAACAACGACGAGGATTCCGTCCAGGCGGTGCTGGACCGCCCGGACAGTCCGCTGCGCGCCACCGATTTCACCCTCGTCTGCACCGGGTGGGACAGCAAGACCGACCGGCTCGAGGCGGCGGCGCGAACGTTGGGCCTCGCGCTGGAGGACGTGGTCTATCTGGACGACAACCCGGTGGAGATCGCGAAGATGCGTTCCCGCCTGCCGGAAGTGCTCGCGGTGACCTGTCCCCCGATCGAGGAGCTGACCGCGTTCCTGACCCGGTTGTGGCCGGTGACACCGGTGGCGGTGACCGCGGAGGACGCCGGCCGTGCGGAGTTCTACCGGTACGAGCGCGAACGCGACCTGGCCAGGGAGCACGTCGATTTCGCGCAGTTCCTGGACCAACTGGATCTGGAGGTGACCGTCGAGCCGCTGTCGGACCACGGCTTGACGCGTGCGGTCCAACTGGTCCGGCGCACCAGCCAATTCGCGCTGGGCGCGAGCACCGACCAGGATGTCGACCGCTGGCGGGAGGACGGCGAGGTGTGGACCGCCGCGGCGCGCGACCGGTTCGGCGACTACGGGACGATCGCCGTGCTGGCGGTGCACACCGACGCGACCGCGCTGTGGGTGCGCGGATGGCATCTCAGCTGCCGCGCCCTCGGCCGCGGCGTCGAGGAACGCCTGCTCGGCTGGCTGGCCGACCGCGCGGCGGCGCTGGACCGCGCGACGGTGCGTATGACCGTGCACCGCACCGCGCGCAACGTGCCCGCCCGCCGGTTGGCCGCCGCGCTCGGCGGCGGCGACATCGACAGCGAACGAATCGAGGTCGACGTGCCGCTGGATCGCCTGCGCACGTTCCGATCCTGGGCGCGATGACCATGGCCGACAAGGAGTTTCCTGTGCGCAGTCCGAACGGCGGGTACCCGCCGCCCGCCGAGCGAGCCGATCGGCGCGACCTCGCCGAGGCGATCGAACGCGGCGGCGGTCTGGACGTGTCCGCGTTGCTGGCCCGCGCGGGCGGCGACGTGGCCACCGCGACGGCGGCGATCGCGCGTCCCGGCGCGTGGGACACCGACTCGCTCACGGCGGCGGTCATCCAGGTGGCCGACCGCTTCACCGTCGAACCTCTCGGGCCGGACACCGATTTCTTCGACGGCGGCGGAACATCCGTCGCCGCGGTGCGATTCGTGGCGGCGCTCGCCAGGGAACTCGACGTCCACTTCGAGTTGGACGACGTGTTCGCCGACGCGCGGCCGCGCAGGCTGGCGCAGCGCTGGCTGGGCGCGCGAGCGGAAGCCACCGAACGCGAAACGCCGTCGCCGGTGGCGGATACCGTGGACGACGAACTCGCGCAGCTCATGGCCGACGTCGCCGGAGCCGACCGGCTGCCCTTCACGGACCCGCCGGAGCGGGTCGCGCCGCGCCGCGTTCTGCTCACCGGCGCCACCGGCTTCCTCGGCAGCCACCTGCTGCTGGACCTGTTGCGCGGCAGTGACGCCCACGTCGTCTGCCTCGTTCGCGCGCGCGACGACGCCGACGCCGTGGACCGGCTGGCCGCGGCGTTGACGCGTTTCCTGCTGCCGTGGTCGCCGGAGGTGCGCAGGCGGGTGACAGTGCTGCCGGGCGACCTGCGTGAACCGAATCTCGGCCTCTCGGAGAAAGCGTGGGCCGCGCTGGCGGACGAGATCGACGCGATCGTCAACGTCGGCGCGGCGGTCGACTTCCTGCGTGGCTACCGGTCGCTGCGCCGCGGCAACGTGCTCGGCCCGCTGACCCTGGCCCGGCTGGCGGCAACCGGACGACCGAAACCGTTGCACCACGTCTCCTCCATCGCGGTGTTCAACGAGCTCGGCATCGCCTCGATGGGCGAGGACGATCCGGTGGCGAACATCGGCAAACTCGTGATCGGCTACGACCGGACGAAATGGGCGGCCGAGGCCGTCCTGCGGCGCGCCCGCGAACACGGACTGGTCGTCACGGTGCTGCGCCCCGGTGGAATCGGCGGGCACCGCGAGACCGGCGCGCACAATCCGCGCGACCTCAACAGCGGCATCATCGCGGCGCTGTCGCGGTTCGGCACCGTCCCCGCGCTGCGCAATCTCCATGTGGCCCCGGTCGATTGGGTGAGCAAGGTCGCGGCGGCGATCGTGTGCGCGCCGACGGCGTGGGGCCACAACTACCATCTCACCGGCACGCCGACCACGCTGGAGCAGATGCTGGGTGAATCGGCGGCGATCGGCATGGACATGCGGGTGCGGCACTGGGCCGCCTGGTGTGACGAGGTGGTCGAGCGGATCCGCACCGAGCCGGTCCCGGAGCTGGAATCGCTGGCGCAGGTGCTGGGCAGCCCTACCGCGCGTCATCCGCTGGAGACGATGGCGTCCGTTCCGGCCGCGACCGACGAACGCACCCGCGCCTTCCTGCGCGCGCACAACCTGCCCCAACCGGTCCGTTACGGCGCCCGGTCGCAACACAAAACGCTGGAGATGCTCGCGGGCACCGGCCTGGCACGGCTGCCACGGCCGGAGGACCCACCGTATCTGTGGTTCGCGGAGACCCTGGTGGGCACGATCGGGCCCGTCGACGCGGCGGCGGACACTTCCTGCACGCTCAACCTGCGGCTGTCCATCGCGAGCACCCACCAGCTGGTGGCCGGGCGCACGGTCGATGTCGGGGGCGAGCTGCGGTGCGCGCGTCTGCACGACGGCCCGCTCACGGTATCCGGTGTGGCGTCGGTGCGTCCGCACGACGGCATCCCGATGCGGCACGGACTGAAACACCCGCTGATGCACTACCGGCTGTCGCTGCGCGACGCCGATGGCGGGACGTGGTGGCTGTCGGGCTACAAATACGCCGAAGCGCGCCGCACGATCATCCGGCAGGCACGCACGTTGACCGTCGAACTCGGCCGGGAGGACCAACCGGCGAGCCTCGCGGGCGAGGTCGCGGTCCCCCTGCACACCTACCTGCACGATCAAATCGACGGCATCCAGGTGGATCCACGCCTGTCCGAACGCCAGCGGCGGACCGCGAAACTGTTGTGGCTGAGCTGGTTCGGATCCCAGCTCGGCAAGGGCCTACTGGAACCGGCGCTGCGCGTGGGCACCGAACTGCTGGATCTGCGCCGCAACGCGAAGGAGTCGCGCTGATGCTCACCCCCACCCGGCCCGGAGCCGCACCGGTCGTGGAGGAGATCCCGTTCCGCACCGCCGACGGGACCCTGCTCGGCCTGCGGCGCGTGGTCGTCGACGATCCCGAGCGGCCCTCGGTTCTGTTGGTCCACGGCCACGGCGTGTCCTCGGAGATGTTCCTGCTGCCGGAGATCCGCACGATCGTCGACGCTCTCGTCGACGCCGGATACCAGCCGTGGCTGCTGGACTGGCGCGGCAGCTGTCGGCTGCCCTACAACGCCGCAGGCCCGCGTTTCAGCTTCGACGACGTGGCGCTCTACGACCTGCCGGGAGCCGTCGAGGAGATCCGCGGACGCATCGGCGACCGGCGGTTGTTCGTGGTCGCGCATTGCGTCGGCGCCCTGGCGCTGTCGATGAGCATGGCCGCGGGACTGGTGCCCGGCCTCGCCGGAGTCGTCGCCCAAGGCGTGTTCCTCACTCCGAAAGTGAGCGCCGCGGTGCGGATGCGCGTGCTCGTCGGCGGCGAACTGCTCGGCTCCCGCGTCCATCACCTCGAGTCCGATTTCCGCAAAGTCGGGCTGTGGTCGCGGAAAACGCTTTTGTACGCGCTGCTCACCCGGAAAGGGGAATGCACAGACCCCACCTGCCGGATGGTCCACGGCGGCTGGGGCATGGGTGCCGAGCTGTTCGTCCACGACCATCTCGATCCGCGCACCCACGACCGCTTGGCGCAACTGTTCGGGCCGGTCCCGGTGCATGTTCTGCCCCAGTTGCGGCGGATGGAGCTGGCGCATGCCGTGCAGCGCTGGAACGACAACGACGACCGCTACCGCGTGCTACCGGAGAACGCGCTGGACCACGCCGACCGGATCGATTGCCCGGTCCTGCTGTTGTCGGGCAGCCGCAACGAAGTCTGGCTCGACTCCAACAAACTGTGCCACGACGTGCTCACCGCACGGCACCCCGGGCTGGATGTCCGCTACGTCGAGATCCCTTCCTACGGCCATCTCGACACCTTCCTCGGACGCGGCTCCGCACTCGACGTGTACGGGCACATCCTCGAATTCCTCGACGGCTGCTCCACACCCCGAACGCGGGATACGGCGTGAGCGAGCCACCGGGCGACGGACGTTCGCTGCGCATCGCGATGTTCGCGGATTTCCACCCCGCCACCCTCGGCGGCATCCAGACGTCGATGCGCGCACAACGCGCGGCGCTGGAGCGGCTCGGGCATCGCGTCACCGTGTTCACCATTCCCCCGCCGGAGCCCACACCGCCGGACTCCGGGATCGTCGTTCTCACGACCACGGGCGGAATGAGCGTGAACGGGTATCCGGTGGCGCTGCCGACCCGCAGGAACGCGCGCCTCATCGACACGGTCTTCGCCGAGCGCGGTTTCGACGTCGTGCACGCGCAGACCACCTACGGCGCGGGCATCGCCGGATTGCGCGCCGCGCGCAGGCACGGACTTCCCGTCGTCCAGTCCATGCACAGCCGCGACGATTCCTTCATCGAGCGCAATTCGCCGTTTCCCTACCTCGCCGCCCTCACCATGCGCGTGCTGCACGGCGGGTTCGTCGGCTTGCGCAAGGAGCTGCCGCGCCTGCCGGAAAGCCGAACGGCGCGGCACGCCTGGCGGCCGCTCGTCGCGCAGGCACAGGCCGCGGACCACGTCGTGGTGCCGACACGGCATTTCGCGCAGCGGTTGGCCGCTCACGGGGTGGATCGGCCGCTGCACGTGGTGTCCAACGGAGTCGACGACGATCTGGTGCGCGCCCTCCCGGAGCGTTCCCGCGACCGGGGTCACCGGCTGCGGGTGCTGTGGTGCGGTCGCTTCTCCGCGGAGAAGCGACCGTTGGACGCCGTCGAGGCGGTGCGCCTGGCCGAGGGCTGCACCCTGGACATCTACGGTGCGGGAGCGCTGGAAACGCGCCTGCGCTCGGCCGTCGACCGGCCCGGCCTGCGTGAGCGAGTCCGGCTGCACGGCGAAGTGAGCCAGGCGGAGTGCCTTACGGCTATGCGTGCCAACGACGTGCTGCTGTTCCCGTCCGCCGGGTGCGACACGCAGGGCATGGTGCTGCTCGAAGCGGTCGCGGCCGGGATTCCGGTGCTGCACTGCGACCCCGATGTCACCGAAACCGTCCCCGAAGGCGGCGGATTCCGTGCGCGCGACGCCTCGACGGACGCGCTCGCCGAGGCGTTGCGCCTGCTGGCGCAGCAGCGGGACCGGCTCGACTCCATGCGCGAGGTGCTGGCGCGGCACGCGGATCGGACGCTGCAGTCCCGGTTCACCGAACGCCTGGTCGCGGTCTACAACGAGGCGATCGCCGCGTCAGGCCGGTTGCCGTAGCGGCAAACCCGCGGCCGCGTAGATCGCGTCGATGACCGTCATCGTCGCCACCGCGTCGTCCGCCGCGGTGAGTACCGGCTCGCCGTGCCGCACCGCCGCGACGAAGGCGTCGAGCTGATAGGCGTAGGTGCTGCGGCGCGAGACCTGCTCGGTGCGACTGCCGCGCTCCGAACGCACCGACAGCCTGCGCGGCAGCTGCGGCGCCACCGGATTGAGCAACCGCAGTTCACCGCGTTCGCCCACCACTCGCGCACCGATGCGCAGCACGTCCGACGACCACATCGAGCAACGAAGCCGTCCGGTGTGACCGGAAGGAAAGCGCAGCTCGGCGCTCATCGCGCGGTCGATGTCCTGGCCACGTAATTTCGCCGTCGCCGCGACGACATCCGGATTCTCGCCGCCGAAGACCCGCGCCATGTGGACCGCGTAGCAGCCCGCGTCCATCAGCGCCCCGCCTGCGAGGGTGTAGTCGTAGCGGATATCCGAGAACCGCGGCAGCGGAAAGCACATCGCGGTGTCCACCCGCACCAGCTCGCCGAGTTCGCCGGAGGCGATGATCTCCTCGGCCCGCCTGGTCATCGGGTGGTAGCGGTAGTGGAACGCCTCCATGACCACCCGGTCCGACGTCGCGGCCAGCGCCGCGATCTCCCGCGCCTCGGCGGCGTTGGCGGTGAACGGCTTCTCGCACAGCACATGCTTGCCCGCCGCGAGCGCCTCCTTGGTCCACCGGCCGTGCAGACCGTTGGGCAGCGGGTTGTAGACCGCGTCGATGTCGGGTGCGGCGATCAGTGCGGCGTAGCTGTCGAAGACCCGCGCGATGCCGTGCTTCCTGGCGAACGCGCGTCCGCGTCCGGGCTCGCGGGCGGCCACGGCGGCGACCACCACGTCCGGGCTCGCCGCGGCGGGCCGCACGAGAGCCGCGGGCGCGATGCGTGCGGCGCCCAGGATGCCGATCCGCAGGGGCGGTCCGGGTTGCGTCATGGGCGCGACTGTAGCAATGGGACCGCTTGTGCCGCCGAGTGATCCGTCAGGAGGACGGTGCGTCGCCGTATACGGTCAACCAGATGGCGCGGCCCAGCGCCTCCGCCAGTGCGTCGTCGGTGACTCCCGACCCGGACGAGAAGCTCGCCGCGATCGCCCGCTCGACCATCGAGGTGAGCACGATGGCGGTGGCCTGCGGGTCGATCGCCGGGCTGATCCGGCCCTCGGCCAGGTCGGTCTCCAATCGCGATCGCACCACTCGCACGAACTCCGCGACCCGCCCGCGCCAATACGCGCCGACGTCACGGTCATAGGCGGCCACCTCGCTCAGCGCCAGCAGCAGGGAGCGGTGCTCGCGGAAGCCCGCGATCATGGTTCGCACGGCCGCCACCACACCGGCCTGCCGCCCGCTGTGCTCGGCGAGCCACCAGCGCTCGGCGGCCTCGAACAGATCGGCCGTGGCCAATTCCGCCATCCTGATCAGCAGCTGACTCTTGTCCGGGAAGTACCGGTAGAACGTCGACCGTGCCGACTGCGACGCGGCGGCGATCCGGTGGACGGCGATCTCGGTGTAGGGCGTGCCATCGGCGAGCAACTCCTCCACCGCGGCGAGGACACGTCGTTCGAATTCCGCGCGCCGGTCGTCGACCGGTTTCCGCGCGCTTCTGGGGACTCGGGTCAGCGAGGGCATCCGGCTCCTCTCTGCGGCGCGGCGGCCGCCTTACTCGGCTGTGCCGGTCGGGTGCGTCCCACCATGGCGTCCATTCTGCCGACACGGCACTGATATTGACATTCGGGCACCCACGGCTCACGATCGATCGGACACAGTGTCCGAGACTATGCGACCGAGGTGTTCGGGGATGCGCGGATCCTCCGCTCCGGCAATCGAGTACACCGACGTGGTGGTGGTCGGCGCGCGCTGCGCGGGCTCCGCGGCCGCCATCGCGTTCGCCACGGCAGGGCGGGACGTCGTCGCGCTGGACTCGGCGCGCTTTCCGTCCGACACCCTTTCGACACACCTGCTGTGGCCCGCGGGCCTGGCCGAACTGCGCCGCGTGGGCGCTCTCGAGCGCGTCCTTCGGCTCGGCGCGCCCCCGCTGACCACGGCCTTCGCCGATGGTGACGGCCTTCAGGTCCGGTCGTCGTTCACACCGGTGGACGGCATCGGCCACGCGATGTGCGTGCGGCGCACCGGATTGGACGCCGCGCTGGTGGCCACCGCCGTCGCGGCCGGAGCGCGGATCCGAGAGGGCGTCCGGGTCACCGACCTGGTGTGGTCCGGCGGTCGCTGCGTCGGCGTCCGCTACACCGAAGCCGGTGGCGTGCACGAGGTGCGCGCCCGCTTGATCGTCGGGGCGGACGGCCGCCGCAGTACGGTGGCCCGGCTCGTCGGCGCCGCCCGGCCCCGGTTGTCCGCACCGAGCGGGCGGGACTGCTACTTCGCGTACTGGCACGACGGCGCAACCGACCAGCGGCACGTCGCCGCGCAATGGCGCTGCGGTCCCGACCTCGGCACCGCGTTCCCCTGCGACGACGGTCTGCTGCTCAGCCTGGTCCAACCGCCCGCGCAGCCTCCCGAGCCGGGCGCCGGTCGGGCCGAGCTCCGGTATCAGGAGGCCATCGACCGACTACCGGGTCTTGGGCTGCGGCTGCGCGACTGCCGCAGAGTCGGGCGGGTGCGTGCGGCCACCGGCCTGGCGTCCTACTTCCGGCGCTCGACCGGGCCGGGCTGGGCGCTGCCGGGTGACGCGGGCCATTTCAAGGACCCGGTGACCGCGCAGGGCATACGCGACGCCTTGCGCTACGGCCGGTTGCTCGGCGAACTCGCCGCACCCGCCCTCGACGACACCGCGCATCTCGACACCGCCCTGACGGCGTGGGAACAGCTGCGCGATCGCGAGTGCCTAGGCGTCTACCAGTGGACCAACCGCCTGGCCCGGGGCACGGCGATGCGCCCGCTGGAGTTCGAGCTCTACCGCAAGGCCGCCGGCGACCCCGTGCTGGCCGACCGGGTCACCGAAGTCTTCTCCCGCACCATCGAACCGAAGGACGTCTTCACTCCCGCACGCGCCGCAGCGTTCGCGGCGGGAGCGCTGCGCGACTCGTGGCGGGCACCGTGGCCCGTCCTCGCCGACCTGGTCGGCGAATGCCGCGACACGGTCTCCGAACGAAGGGAAGCCCGGGCCTTCACCAGCACCGGGCCCGCCGACGCCATCCCGTCCCGGCCGCCGCAAGACAGTCTCGCGGCATCTTCAGGAGATCGACATGCATGACCCGCGCCCTCGGCCGACCCTGGACCTCACCCGCCGCGACCTGCTGCGCGGCGCGCTCGCGGCCGGAATATCCATCGCCGCCGCCCCCGCCCACGCCGCACCACCGGGAGTACGCCGAACGCCAGGACTACGCACCGGCGGAAAGTCGGTCGCGGTCCTGGGCGGCGGAGTCGCCGGGCTCTCGGCGGCACACGAACTGATCGAACGCGGCTATGAGGTCACCGTGTACGAACCGGCGTTCCTCGGCGGCAAGGCACGCAGTATGGGAGTGCCGGGCACCGGCGCCGACGGCCGCGCGGACCTGCCCGGCGAGCACGGCTTCCGGTTCTTCCCCGGCTGCTATCAGAATCTTCCGGACACCATGCGCCGAATTCCGTTCTCCGGCAATGCCGATGGCGTGGCGGGCAACCTGGTTCGCGTCGAGGGTACGGTCGCGGGATTCCGCGGCAGGCCGCCACTGTTCGCGCCGGTCGATTTCGGGGGCATCGACCAGCTCACACCACAGCGCATACAGAACACGCTGATCGGCGCCTTCGGCTTCATTCCCGAACTGCCCCCGGCCGAACTGGCGTTCTTCGCCAAACAGATGGCCGTCTGGTTCACCTCGTGCACCGAACGGCGGTTCGGGCAATGGGAATACGTGACGTGGGAACAGATCCTGCGCGCCGAGGGCAAGTCGGCGGCCTACCGCGAATATCTCGTCAGCGCCCTCACCCGCATCACCGTCGCGGCCAAACCCCAGTCGAGTTCGGCCCGCACGATCGGCACCATCGGGGAGGCCCTGGTCCTGGCGGGAACCGGGGCGATCCCGCAATACTCCGCCGGTATCGACCGTATTCTCAACCGCCCCACCAACGAAGCCTGGATCGATCCGTGGGTGACGCACCTGCGGTCGCGGGGCGTGCGATTCGCGCTGGGGCAGCGGGCGAGGCGGTTGGAGCTGCGAGACGGCCGGATCGCCTCGGCAATCGTCACCGATCCCAACGGCCGCTCCAGCGCGGTCACCGCGGACTGGTATCTGTGCGCGATGCCGGTGGACAAGGCGGTCGCGCTGCTGAGCGACGAGATCATCGACGCCGACCCGCATCTGGCGGGCATGCGCGAACTCCGGACCGATTGGATGGTCGGCATCCAGTACTATCTCTCCCGCCCGACCGAATTGCCGGAAGGCCACATCGCCGCGCTCGGCTCGCCGTGGGCGCTCACCGCCTTGCGTCAAGCGCCGATGTGGGTAGGCGACTTCGCCGCCCGGTACGGCGACGGCACCGTGCGGGAATGCCTTTCGGTGGACATCTCCGACTGGGACTCCCCCGGCATCCGCTTCCACCGAACGGCCAAACAGTGCACCGCCGCCGAGATCGCCGAAGAGGTGTGGGCACAGCTGAGCGAATGGCTCAACACCGGCACGGGCTGGCTGCGTCCCGAGGACATCCGCTCCTGGCATCTGGACCCCGGAGTCAGCTGGACCGCGAGCGGCATCCACAACGAAACCCCACTGCTGGTCAACACCGTCGGCTCCTACGACCATCGCCCGGAGGCCCGCTGCGCTGTGCCGAACCTCTTCTTCGGCGGCGACCACGTGCGCAACAACATCGACCTCGCCACCATGGAGGGCGCCAACGAATCCGGCCGCGCCGCCACGAACGCGATCCTCGATGCCGCCGACGATCCCGCGCCCCGCGTCCCGGTCTTTCCCTTGGTGTCCCTGCCGGTCTTCGACCCGTGGAAACGCATCGACGCCGACCGCTACCGCGCCGGACTGCCGCACCTGCTCGACGTGTGAGCGGCCCGCTCCCATGGAGCCTGAGCCGCGGCCGCGTGAATCAGGGCAGCCCTAGGATGCCTCGGCGGCGGTCATGCTCGTGGTGGTCAGGATCGTCTGTGCGACCAGCTCGGGGTCGTCGATCATCGGAACGTGCCCGGTGTCCGGCAGAACGGAGAACGCGGCCTCGGGCAGCCGCGCCCGCGCGATCGGTAAGTGGACCTGCGCGGGCAGCACACGATCGTGCTCCGACCAGGCCACCGTGATCGGGCACGGCAACGGGTCCAGCGCGGCGATCTGTTCGTCGGTGCCGAGCAGATCGGCGGTGACGGTGCAGCCGAGCAGGTCCCGGAGGAACGTCATGGCCTGCGCCGCGCAGGCGCGATCACCGTGGACGGCGATGTTGCGCAACGCTGTTCGCCGCACCGCCGCGCTGCGCAGGCCCACCGGGGCGAGGAAGGCGAGCAGCCGCCCGGTGCTCACCTCGCGGGCGATGCGGCGGGTCGCGGCCGAACGGCTTCGGTCCCCGGCTTCCCAGAAGCCCGCTGGCGAGAGCGCGCAGACGGTCTCGGCTCGCCCGCGCCGGGCCAATTCGATGGCCATCCAGCCGCCCAGCGAATTACCCGCGAGGTGTACCCGGCGCAGTCCGAGCCCGTCCAGCCGCCGTTCGATGTCGTCCACCAAGTGCTCGACCCGCGCCGGACGCCGCAGGGCCTGCGGTCCGCCCCGATGCCCGACCGCGGTCGGCGTGATCACCTCGTGCCGCGCGGCGAGCAAGGGTGTGACGTCATCCCACACCCGTTCGGACATCGTGACACCGTGCAGGAGAACGAGCGGGGGCTTGCTGGGCATTGGCGTCCCTTCGAATTCGTAGTGCGGTCTCGAAGGTGGATACCACAACCTCACCTATGGGGGCAGCGGAAACCCCGACTTCACCGGGCGATCGCCGGAGTTTGCTCTCCGCAACGCTGCCCGCCGAGCCGGTATCGCCGCCACCCCCGTCCCACCCACACCGGCGGACCACGATTCCCGCACGCCGGTGTAGTGACATGCCACAATGTTCGCCCGGTCAGACGGCTTCCGGACGCCAGGTGGCGACCGCCCAGATCACGACGATGTTCAGCGCGATCACCAGGATCGACCACGCCGGGTAGTACGGCAGCCACAGGAAGTTCGCGATGATCGACAGCGCGGCCAGGCAGATCGCCACCACCCGCGCCCAAGTCGCACCGGTCATCAAGCCCAGCGCCGCGATGACCAGGAGGATGCCGAGCACGATGTGGATCCAGCCCCACGTCGTAGTGTCGAACTTGTAGACGTAGTCGGCGCCGACGACGATGAGTTCGTCCTCGGCGACGGCGGAGATCCCCTCGAAGATCGACAGCACACCGACGGTGAGCAGCAGGATCGCGGCCGCGATGGACGTGCCCGCCGCGATGCCACGGCGAACGGGGTGTGCCTCCGGTTCGGTCATGTGCGTCATCGGTCGCCCCCTTTCTCGGGAAGTAATGGACGCCTTCCGAATCTCCACCAGTCGCCCCGTCCAGCACTTCACCCGTTTCGGATGACTCCGATATTTCGTGTTCGCGCGAAATGAAAGTTCCATAACGACGACACACGATCTGATCGAGCGGACTTCGCACCGGGTATGTTCCGCTACCGAGGCGCGGTAGTGATCTGCCAGCACACGGCCCGGGAGGCACGGTGACCACATCGCACGTCCCCGCTCTACGCCGCATCCCCGCCGCGGCGCGGTCCGCTGCCGAAATACCGGCGTTGCCGTTCACCCCGATTCCCCGGCCCGATCTGTACGCCGCCGCCGACAGCAGGTCCGGCACCGGGCACGTACTACTGCTGCGCGCGCCCGCCGGGACCGGGAAGTCGGTGCTGGCGGCCGACTGGGCGGCCCGGCACGCCGCGGGCGGATCCGATGTCGCCTGGCTGACCGTCACCGAGCAGCTCGACGACGCGACGTCGCTGTGGACGGTGCTGCACGAGCGGTTCGAGATCGCGACCACGACCGACGCCTGCCCCCCTGCCGCGTACGCCGCGGCGCTCGTCGAGACACTGGCCGCGCGCACGACGCCGACGATCCTCGTGCTCGACGACGCTCATCTGCTCACCGATCCGCTCCTGCTCGCGGGTATCGAATATTTCCTGCACCACGCGCCGCCCACCGTCACGACGATGCTGTGCGCCCGCTCGGCTCCGCCGATCCGCTGGCACGTCCTGGAACTGCACGCGCGGCTGACCCGCTGGGGCGCGGGCGAACTCGCCTTCACCGCGGACGAGATCGACGCGCTGTGCCGCCACCACGGGTGCGAACTCACCGGCGCCGAACTCGATGCGCTCGGCGCCCTGACCCGGGGCTGGGCCGCGCTCGTGCGCATCGCCGCCATCCATCTGGCCGCCGGATCCGACGACCGCGCCGCGGCGCTCGCCGTTCTCGCCCGCCCGGCGCGCGCGGTCACCGATTTCCTGCTCGGGGAACTCGTCGAGGTACTGCCGCCCACGCTGCGCCGGTTCCTCACCTGTACCAGCATTCCCGTCGCGTTCACCGAGCAGCTCGCCGACGAACTCGTGGGCGGCGGTGCGGGGCACTCGCTGCACGAACTCGACCTGATCGGCTTCCCGATCGACTCGGTCGTGCGCGACGGCGACGTCTGGTTCTCCTGTCATCCGCTGGTGCGCGCCTATTTCCTCGCCGAAGCTCGCCGCCTCGGGCCGCGCGTGTGCGCGGAACTGCATCGCCGGTCGGCCCGCTGGTTGCGGACCGCGGGGCTGCCCGAGACCGCGCTGCCGCATCAGCTCGCGGGCGCCGACCACGAGCAACTGTGCGAATTCTTGTCGGCGTGCGCGCTGCGCATGGTGCTCGACGGCACGGGCCGGACGCTGTTCGATCATCTGGCCCGTTCGGCGCCGGCGTTGCTCGACGACCCCTTTCTCTGGCTGGTGCGCGTCGTCGACGCTCTCGTCGCGGGCAGCGCGGCCGCCGCGGTGGCGTGCCTGGACACCGCGGCGGCGCGGCGCGCGGCCAAGGCCTCCTTCGCCGACGCGAAGCGGCTGGACGCGCTCACCCTCGCCGCGACCATCGACGTCGCGGCGACCACCGGGGCGGTGCTGCCCGAGTCTCCGGAGGACGTCGCGCCGACCGGCGATCCCGATCTCGACGCCTACACCGAGATCCAGATCGCCACCGCCTTCGTCGCGGGCGGCGCGGTCACGCGCGGAGAACAGTTGCTGCACTCCGGGCTCGCGCTGGCCGAGCACGCGGGGCGCCCTCGCCTGGTGCTGCGTGCGCTGACCCGGCTGGCGTTCGCCGCCGACGCCGTCGACGCCGCCACCGCGATGCGGGACCGCGCGGCGCGCGCGCTGGCGATCGCGGAGGAACACGGGCTGCTGGAGACCACCGACGCCGTCCAGGCGACCGCCGTGGCCGCCTACGGCGCCTACCTGCAAGGCGAGACGCCGGGCGCGGCGCAGATCGCGTCGGTGCTCACCGAGCGGGTCGACCACGACGGATCCCACGGTCCGGTCGCGGGATGGCGCGCGCACGTCGTGGGCCGCCTGCTCGAACTCGAGCGAGCCGAGGAGCAGTCGGCCGCGGTCGACGCGCTGCGCCGCGGCCTGCTCGTCCTGCTCGAGCACAAGGCGGTGCCCGCGGCGACCGGCAGCCTGATCCTGCCGGTGGTGTGGGCGCTGCTGCGCGTGCACGATGCCAGGACGGCGCAACTGCTGGTCGAACGCGCCCGCGGTATCGTCGGCGAACTGCCCGAGGTGCGGTTGGCCGATGCGGCACTGCACGCCGCGGCCGATCGTCGCAAGGCGACCTGCGCGGTGCTCGAACCACTGCTGGACCGCGCGGGCGAGCTGCGTCCGGTCAGCGCGGTCACCGGGTGGCTGCTCTACTCCGCGGCACAGCACGAGTCCCGCGCTCCGGCCAAAGCCCTCGCCGCGCTGGAGAACGCGTTGGGTTCCGCGACACCGCACCGGCTGCTGCGGCCGTTCCTCGACGTGCCCGCCGCGATGCCCTTGCTGGACAGCTACGCGGGCCGTCTCGGCCGGGCGGAGAGCTTCGCGGAGTCGATCCGCCGTCATCCCGCGGCGCGGCGCAGGCCTGCCTACCCCGCCTTGACCCACACCGAGATGACCGTGCTCAAGCAGTTGCCCTCCGGTCGCACCGCCCAGCAGATCGCCGAGGACCTCGGCGTCTCGGTCAACACCGTGAAGACCCACCTGCGCGGCATCTACGGCAAGCTGGGCACCAATTCCCGCGTTGACGCGCTGCATCACGCTCGCCGCGGCGGCCTGCTCTGACGCCGCATCCGCTCGCGCGACGCCTTCCCGTCGCCGTACGCGGCTTTACGCTGATGTATGGCCCTCTCACGTCGGGAACTGTTCCGGTTCGGCGCCGCGGGGTCTGCCGCGGTCCTGGCGGGCACCGCAGCGGCGGGTAGTGCCCGTTTTCCGGCCCCGCGCCGGCTCGGCGATCCGTTCTCACTCGGCGTCGCGTCCGGCGATCCCGCCCCCGACGGTGTGGTGCTGTGGACGCGGCTGGCCCCCGACCCGCTGGCGCCCGACGGCCTCGGCGGCATGCCGCTGCACCCGGTCACGGTCGACTACGAGGTCGCCGACGACGAGTACTTCCGCCGCGTGGTGGCACGTGGATCGGCGGTGGCCACTCGCGCACTCGGCCACAGCGTGCATCCGGAGGTGCACGGGCTGACCCCGGATCGCTGGTATTTCTACCGGTTCCGGGCGGGGTCGGCCGTGTCGCCGGTAGGACGGACCCGCACCGCCCCGGCGCCCGGCCAGGCCCTGGCGCGGCTGCGCTTCGCTTTCGCCTCCTGCCAGTCCTGGAGTTCCGGCTACTACACCGCCTACGAGCACATGAGCCGAGAAGACCTGGATCTGGTCGTGCATCTGGGCGACTACATCTACGAGCGGGCCTGGCTGCGTGGGCGGGCGGGCGTCACGATGGGTCCCCGCTTTCGCGACGAAGCCGTCGACCTGCCCGGCTACCGGCTGCGCTACGCGCTCTACAAATCCGAGCAACCGCTGCGCGCCGCGCACGCCGCGTTCCCGTGGCTGGTCACCATGGACGACCACGAGGTCGACAACAACTGGGCCGGTGACGCGCCCGGCATCGGCCTCGACATCTGGCGGGTGCCCGCCCTGTTCCGCGGGCGCCGCGCCGCCGCCTTCCAGGCCATGTACGAGCACCAGCCGCTGCGCCTGGCGCAGTCACCGTCCGCGGCGGGCATCCGGCTGCATCGCCGTTTCCGGTTCGGCGACCTCGCGGAGATCACCATGCTCGATACCCGCCAGTACCGCACCCCGCAGGCCTGCGGCGGCGCCGTGGTCAGCGGCTGCGCCGAGCGCTTCTCCCCTGACCGCACGATCCTCGGTGCGGCACAACGCGATTGGCTGATCGATGGTCTGACCCACTCCCCGGCTCGCTGGCAGGTCCTCGGTAACCAGGTGGGCATGAGCCAGAACGACTCCGACCCCGGTCCGCGGGTCGCCGTCTCCACCGACGCGTGGGACGGATACGTCGCCGACCGCAACGCGGTGCTGGGCGCCGCCGCGGCGCGCGGCGCCGGAAACTTGGTGGTGATCACCGGCGACCGGCACGAGAACCAGGCCGCCGACCTGCGGCGCGACTACTCCGATCCCGGATCACCGGTTGTGGCGGCGGAATTCACCGGTACCTCGATCACCAGCAACGGCGACGGAGTGGACCTGAGCGACAAGGGCCGCGGTCTGCTCGCGGCGAATCCGGACGTCAAGTTCTTCAACGCCCAGCGTGGGTACGTCCGGGTGGAACTCGATCACCGGTTGTGGCGCAACGACTTTCGTGTCGTGCCCTATGTCCGCTATCCCGGCGCGCCGATCCGTACCCGCGCCAGTTACATCGTCCAGGACGGCATTCCGGGTGTCACCGAGGCGTGGAGTTCCGGCGATTCCCCTGCGCCGCCGTCGGCACCCGATGCCGTCAGCCGCGCCGACGCCGAGCCCGGCCCCCGCTGACCCGGCGCCCCGGGGTTCACCCGGTCGCCGACTCCGCACGCAGGATCAGCACGGTGATCTCGCTCGGGGCGAACACCCGCAGCTGCGGACCCCAGAATCCCGTGCCCCGGCTGGTGTAGAGCTGAGTGCGCTCGCCGTGGCGGCTCAGCCCGGCCACGACGGGCTGCTCGAGGCGAACCAGATAGTGGAACGGCCAGATCTGGCCGCCGTGGGTGTGGCCGGAGATCTGCAACGCCACTCCCGCGGCCGCGGCCTCCGCGACCTGCCTGGGCTGGTGGGCGAGCAAGACGACCGGAACGTCCGGGTCCGCCCCTGCGAGCGCGGCGGGCAGGTCGGGGCCGTGACCGGTCAAGCCGATGCCGGTTGGGTCGTCGATGCCCGCGATCACCAGGCGGTCGTCGCCGCGGCGCACGACCTCGTGCTGATTGCGCAACGGCTGCCAGCCGAGTGCGGCCATGTGCTCGATCCAGCCCTGCGCGTCACCGAAATACTCGTGATTGCCGGTGATGTAGAACCGGCCGAGTTCGGCCTCGACCTTGCCGAGCGGATCGACCTGCGCGTGCCGCTTCGCCACCGATCCGTCCGCGAGGTCGCCCGCGTGGCAGGCGATGTCGGGCCGTTGCGCGTTGACCACCTCGACCACGCGTTCCGACCAGCGCAGCCGGTTCAGCGCGGCGTAATGGGTGTCGGTCACGACGACCACGCGCAGTCCGTCAAGCGCGGAGCCGAGACCTGGAATCGCGACATCCACCGTGCGTACCCGCGGCACCCGGCGCGCCTCGATCACACCCCACACCACCAGCACCGTCGCGGCCGCGAGCACGCCCGCCGCGACGATCCGCGAGCGAGCCGGGTCGTTTACGCCCGCGACGGTCAATCCAGCGCGCGCCAGATTGCCCAGCACCGACCAGCTGAACAGCACCCACATGACGCCCAGCAAGGTGTCGCCGACGATCGAGGCCGCGTCCGACTGCACGGGCCCGTGGCCGAGATACATCGCCGCGGGCAGGCACGCGAACCCGAGCAGGAACAGTGCCGAACCCAGCCAGAACAGCGGGCCGGATTCGTCGGTGGTCGCCGCAACCAGCGTCCACCAGGGCAGCAGGAACAAGACAGCGGGAATCGCCAGGAACAAGATCAGGCGGGGCACAAACTTCAAGAGGGCTCGTCCTCGTGCGCGGGTGTAGCGCGCGGTCCCTCTCCGGCGCCATGGGCGCTTTCGACCATAGCAGCGGTCATGCCACACCGAGCCGCTCGGCGGCCACGGTGAGATCCTTGTCCCCGCGGCCGGACAGGCACAGCACGATCAGCGAGCCCGCGGGAATCTCACCGCGGTCGGCCATCTCCATCAGATAGCCCACGGCGTGGGCGGATTCCAATGCCGCGAGGATTCCTTCGGTATGGCTGAGTGCCTGCATGCCGCGCAGCGCCACCGCGTCGGTGGCGGCCCGATAGGTCACCCGTCCGCTGTCCTTCAAATGACTCAGCTCGGGACCGACACCCGGATAGTCCAGTCCCGCCGCGATGCTGTGCGTCCGCGCGATCTGGCCGTCCTCGTCCTGCAGCAGATAGCTGTAGGAGCCGTCGATCTCACCCGGACTGCCCATGCAGAGGGTCGCCGCGTGCTCGCCGGTGTCCACCCCCCGCCCGGCCGCTTCGACGCCGATCAGCCGCACCTGTGGATCGTCTGCGAACGGATGGAAGACCCCGATCGCATTGCTGCCGCCGCCGACACAGGCCAGGACGTAATCGGGGAGCCTGCCCTCGACGCGCGCGATCTGGTTCCTGGTCTCCGTGCCGATCACCGTTTGGAAATCCCGCACGATCCGCGGGTACGGCGCGGGCCCCGCCGCGGTGCCGAACAGGTAGTGGGTGGTGTCCACGGTGGACACCCAGTCGCGGACCGACTCGCTGATCGCCTCCTTCAGTCTGCGCGAACCGATGTCGACCGGCCGCACCTCGGCACCGAGCAGCCGCATCCGCATCACGTTCGAAGCCTGACGGCGCATGTCCTCGGTTCCCATGTAGACCACACAGGTCAATCCGAGCATCGCCGACACCGTCGCCACCGCGACGCCGTGCTGCCCCGCGCCGGTCTCGGCGACGATCCGCTTCTTGCCCATCCGCCGGGCCAGCAACGCCTGCCCGATGGCGTTGTTGATCTTGTGGGCGCCCGTGTGGGCCATGTCCTCTCGCTTGAGATACACGCGGGCGCCCGGCACACCCAGCAACTCTCCGAAGCGCCGTACCTGATGCAGCAGCGTGGGCCGACCGACCCGGTCCCGCAACAGTTCTCGATACTCGGCCAGGAACCCGGGGTCGTCTCGTGCGAGGCGATAGGCGTCCTCCAGATCCAGCAGCGCGGCCATCAGGCCCTCGGGGACGAATCTGCCGCCGAACACGCCGAACCGCCCGCGTTCGTCGGGGAACTTCTCGTGCCGGGATGCGCTCACCGCCACGTCAAGGTCAATCCTCATCAACACCAACGCTTTCACCGCCAAAGAGCCGACGGGTCAGTCTGTTCCGCTAGCGCTAGCACAACCCGACGGGTTGGCAACAAGCGAGTTAACAGACTAAATCGTTCGGATGGCTAAGGCTTCTCACTGGTGGAGGCGATCGGCGCGGGCGGGCTCCCGGTGCTTGGCTACCGGTCGGCAGGCACAGTGGCGGAGATCTGAGCGACCAGCTGCCACGGACGCTCGGTGTCGGTGGTGGCCTTGCCGCTGGTGAGGATCGCCCCGGACAGCCCACGAGCCGGATCGGCCCACCCGTACTGGGTGGTCAATCCGCTGCGCCCGAAGTGCGACCCGGTGTCGCGGCCGAATTTCGACCTGCGCCCGCCGAGTTCGAACCCCGCCCCGCTGACACGTCCGGCGACACCGGGTATCCAGCGAGCCGGGCGCACCGCCTCGGCCAAGGTCTCCGGCCTGATGATGCGCCGTCCGTCCGGTGCGCCGCGCGTGAGGATCTCGTAGAACCGCGACAACTCCGACGCGGTGGTGATCAGATTGCCCGACGGCAGCTCGGCGGTTAGGAAGGCGTCGGTCGCCGAGCGCGACGCCCGGTCCATTCGTCCGCCGATGGCCTTGCTCGCCAGAAAGGTCGCCGTGCGCGACGGAGCCGGACCGGTTTTCACGCTCGGCACGACTTTGCCGACGTCCTCGGGTCGCACACCGAAATTGGTCCAGCGGAAATCGAACGGCTCGAGCACCTGCTCGGCGAGATGGTCCCGCATCCGCTTGCCGGTGGCGCGCTGCACCAGCAGCCGCAGGATCAACCCGATGGTCAGCGCGTGGTACACGCGGAACCGTCCCGGCTTCCAACTCGGGACCAGGTCGGCCAACCCACGCACGGCCAGTTCCTCGTCGAGTACCAGATCGACGCCTTGATACGGCGGTGTGACGAAGGGGATCCCGGCGGAGTGCGAAAGTACGTCACCGATCGTGATGGCGGCCTTGCCGTTCGACGCGAACTCGGGAATGTAGCCGGACACCGGCTCGTCGAGGGTGAACGCCCCCTGCTCGACGAGCATGAACATCAGCGCTCCGGCAACGCCCTTCGCGGTCGAGAAGCCGCAGAACGGCGTGTCCGGGGTAGCCGGGATCTTGACCGCGTCCGGCCCGTCGCCCGGCGCGTTGCCCCAGCCGTGCCCGATGGCGCGATTCAGGACGATCCTGCCCTCGCGGCGCAGGCAGACCTGGATCGCCGGAGTGGTGCCCAAGCGGTACCACGCCTGCACCGACGCCCACAGCGCCTCCACGTCGGCGCGGCCGATCCCGGTCGCCGCGGGATCGTCTTCAGGGCCTCGGGTCGTCACGGCCTCCAGGTCGTCGACGATCGCCACCGATCCCGCCGTTGGTGCGCTCACCCGGCCAGCTTATCGACCGGCCGCGGGTGCCGCCGCCCCGCCGATCACGGCGGCGGCACACCGATCGGGGTCAGCGGCCGTTCAGCCAGCTCTCCTTCAGCTTCGCGTGGTTGTCCCACCAGGCCTGAACCGCTGCCGGGTCGGCGTTCCAGGGTGGCGGTGGCGACTCGCCCGGGAACAGGAAGGTGTCGTTGGGGGCGGCGGCGGTCGTCGGTTCGGGGTATTCCGTCGTGGTGCGCGGGTGCGGCGGCGGTTGCTGCTCGGCCGGGGGCGGTTCGGGGCCAGGGGGCACCGGCAGAGGCAGTTGAGCCTGCGCGTTCGCGGGACGCGGCGCCGGCGGCTCAGGATACGGCTCCGGGGTGACCGCCGCCTCCGGAACGATGGACACGGGCGCCCGCTCCGCCGCCGGCGTCGGGGTCGCGAGCGCTGGATTCGGGTCGACGGGCTGGGGGGCGGTGAGGGACGCCTCCGCGGGGCCGCCGATCGCGGCGTCGGCCGGACGGTCCTCCCGCGCCTGCGCGACCGCGATCGCGGCTCCGCCCAGCAGTGCGGCGACGGCGGCCCCGGCGAGGATGACTCGGCCGCCATGCCTGCGATCGGCCACTGCCGGTTCCGCCGCGCGCCGGAACGGAGCTGCGGCGACCAAGGCCGCACCGTAAGCGGCGGCGTTGGCATGGTCGGGCACCACGATGACCGGGGCGTCGAGCCCGGTCCGCAGCGCGGAGACCACGTCCGGGTCTCCCGCCGACGCGCCGCACAGCACCACGGCGTCGGGCCGCAGCGCGGCCGCCTCCAGGGCGGGCCTGATCCGGTCGACCGCCGAATCCGCGCTCTCGGCGTCGACGACACCGGACGACCATGTGCCGGAAACCAGGATCTCGCCCCGACTCGGCCCGGCCACGAGATACGACGTGTGGTATCCGACGACCTCCGATACCAGCAACGTGTCGTACTCGCCGAGGCCCGGCATCTCCTCGAGCAGCGCGAGCAGCGCTGTCTTGGTCGACACCAGCGACGACGATCGCCACGCGGCCGACGAAAGTTGCGAGACGATTGCCCGCCGTTCGGCAACGGTGCGGTACGCGACCGCGACGTCATCGATTTCGGTGCGCGATCCCGCGGCGGACGTCAACGCGTCCAGCGTGGCGGCCACCGAGGCGGCGGTGGAGTGCTCGACGGGCTGTTCGATCTCGCGCAGCACGGCCGGGCGAGTGCCTCGTCGCGCCGTCGACGAGACCATCACACCGCGCACCACCGCCTGCTCCGCTGATATTCCGACTGTGGCCCTCATGAGATCACCTCTGCTCGACCGGTCTCGGTAAAGGTTCGTCACCGCGGCCGCCGGCGATCGGCTCCGGTCGGTGCACCGGACCACCCGTTCGCCGAGCGCCCACCGCACGAAATGGCGTCCGCGAAGACCGCTGGTCTCTTGGGCGCCGCTGGTAGATGCCACGCGATAGCTACCGACCACAATACGTTGGTCGACGCAGTCCGGATACGCCTTTGCGGCAGCGTCGTGCACTCTCGCGCTTGCGGCCGCCTTCGAGTGCGTGCGATCTCTTACCGAAGTAGGCTCCCGCCGCCGGGCGAACCATGATCCGGCCCAGCCGGACGCAATGTTCGAAGAACTCCTTCAGGCGCTCGGCGACTGCGCCCACACTCGGATCGGATTTCGCGCATCCCGCCGGCGGGCAAGCCGAGCGCAATGGGTCTGCGGCCGATGCCGCCGTTCATCCTCAGAACTACCGCCGTGACACCCCGCAGGCGGCATAGCGGCAGGCTCCGGATGCGAGCAGGTCGGTGTGTCGGGCAAGGGGTCAGCCCGCCGGAGGCGGCGGGGGCGGCCCGGGCAGTGGGATGACGATGCCGAAGGGCAGGGTGATCCCAGGCTGCGGTGTGGGTGTCGACTCCGCGTCGGGCACCGGTTCGGGTTCGGGTTCTGGTTCCGGCGCGGGCGGTGTGGTGATGGCAGGTTCGGGGTTGCGTGGTGCGCCGTCCCGCCGCGGAGCGTCGGGCGCGGGGCCCGTGGCGGTGTCCGCTCCGGGTTGCGTGCAGTCGACAGCTTCGGCACCGGCAGCTTGCGGAATGCCTTCGGCCTCGGCACTGTTCACGTCCGGGCCGGGGAGCTGCCCGGGGCCCGCGCCGTACCGTTGCCCCGGCGCCAAAGGGATGCGCCCCGTGCCGGGCTGTCCCGGTTGCGGCATCGGAGCAGGAACCGGTTGCGCGACACAGGGATTCACCGGCGGCGGAGGCGGGCAGAAGATCCCGCACGGGATCGGCGGCAAACCGGGAAGCGTGATCATCACCTGCGTCGGCGCGTACTGCCGCTGCGGCGGCGCCGACGTCTGCGGCGCCACTTCCGGCGCCTGCACCATCGTGGTGACCGCGCTCATGTCCGTGCCCGGCCCCACCGGCGGCAACGACCCCGGCGCCACCAGATCCGGCGACACCCGCACCTGCGTCGGCGAACCACCCGACCGATAC